>JAGCCQ010000056.1 GCA_017651565.1 Bacilli bacterium
CTCCGCTTTCTGTTACGGAATTCGATTGGCACCAACAGTGTTCTCTGTTATAACCGCCTGTGGTACTTCCAGAATTAGGATCCCAAGCATTTGGCCATTTAACGCCACTATAGAATTCATAAATATAGCCACTAACTTTTGTACCATTTTCATAGTATTGATCAGTTTGTTTTTGGTAGCCATTACCACCATTATCAGCGTATGTGCTGTAATATCTGTGTGTAGATGTAATTAAATCATGCAATTGAGCAGCTAATTGTTTGCCACTAGTCGCAGTAATTCCATCATAATAAGTATCTGGATTTGTAGAATAATTACCGATTGCGTTTGTTTCGATTGGTTCTTCGCTTTTGTCAGGAAGTGAGACACCTAACCCAAAACACATAACAAGTGGTAAAGCTAAAGCAAAAATTTTTTTAATGTTACGTTTCATAATAATCCCCTATTTTATAAACTCGTATTTTTGATTGTATAAGTTTTTACTTTGTAAGTACAACATTTATTTTTGTTTATCTGTTTAATGTTAACATTTACAGATAGAGAAAAATGGCTTTCTAGCCCAATATAAAATCAAAAATAATAAAAAAATAAACCTAACTAAGTAGGTTATTTATTCAACTGGTTTCGAGTAGAAATTTCCGTAAACTTGAACTACAGAGAATACTGAGATAAATGCTAATGGATCTACTTTTCTAGCAATACTTAATACTTTCTTATATTCAGTAGATGAAACAGTCATTAATACGACATATTTATCTTTCTTAGAATAAACACCTTGTGCGTGTTCAATAGTAGCACCATGAGGGAAATTAGATATTAAAATATCTCCCATATTTGGTGTGGTTGTAATTATCTCTATTCTAACTTTCTTATTCTTCAAATTAATAAGATCAACAACAAGAGCGACGATTAAACAATATAAAGCAGAATAAAGAATACTATACATAGCGTATCCAAATGAATTGTTACCACCAAACACACCTAATAATGAGAATGTAGAGAAGATAAACACATTAATAATTGCGCTATATTTTCCTAATTGTGAGCTTGTTCTCATACCTAAATAGTAGGTTACGATATCTATACCGCCACATGATATGCCACCTACGAACGCAGTCGCGCTACTTACACCTGTACATATCGCACCAAAAAGAATTCTACCTAAGATAGAATCAATCATAGGTTTATCTGCAGCAATTTGAATACTAGCAAAATAATCAGCAACTCCACCTTCTTTAGATAATAACCATATAAATATAGTACTTGCTACAACATTAACTGTAGTGAAGATAGTAAACTTTTTTCCTATCTTTAAGAATGAGAAGATGATTAATGGTATGTTTAATACTGTATAGAAAACAGCGTGAACAATGTTATCTCCTACTTCCACTCCAAAGAATGAAAGAATTCTAGCTACGATTTGAGAAACACCACTAACACCACCAGTAGCAATAATAAAGTCTGCTCTTGGAGGGCTGATGAACGCTGTGAATCCAAACGCAAATATAAAAGCAGAAACTAAAGCAAAAAATAAATACCTGAATACTTCAAGTACTTGCTTAAGCTTGTAATGATCATATAAGAAGTCTGTAATTCTCTTAAATAAGTTGCTATTTTTATTCATAGAACGAGTGTATTTTAATTCTATAAAAGTTAAAACACAAGCAGAGTTTAATATATGTGACATTTCGCGTGAAAGTTTTTATTAAAACTCACGCATAATGTAGTTGAAAATATAAATCTCAAGTGATAAGATATACCCGCTATATTGTAATATAGGAGGCACTATATATGTTCGTATTAAGAGCAATCGGAAGATTCTTTGCAAAGATTGGACGCTGGATTAGAGATACAGCTTGGGTCCAACCATTGTTAATCGTTGGCGGTATTTTCGCTATTATTTTCTCAATTCCAAAAATCGTTGAAATGGTCGATAAAATGAACGAAGAAAGCAACGCTGCTCAAACATTCTTTGAAAAGAAAATGATTTCTGGCCAAGGTGAAAATGGCAAGTTATCAGAAGATTCAGCATTAGATAAATATTTATCAGTCTTAGAAAATAAAGATAATAAATACGCAGATGCTAACGCTGCATATGCTGAAGTTAAAGACGTTTTAAAATTAAACGGTGAAAAACGTTTCTTTGTTCTCTTTGTTGATAAAACAGCAACATGTGATTCTTTATACACTGGTTTAAACTACTTAGAGAAAAACTGGGGTAACAGAGAATTTGCTGATTTAAAAGCAAAAGGCGATTTCGTTTACAGAACAATCTACATCGACGAAGTTGATAAATATGATAGTTCAACAAACTTATTTAGCGATGCTTATGATAGACACAATTTTGAAACATTAGCTACTGACTTATATTCAACTCAATTCGCTGAAAATAAGAAGTATGACTTAGATGCTTCAGACCACTACGATTCATTAGCTACATCAGTTTCTGGATTCTCTGCTGGTACTATCTTATTCTTCGATTACGAAACGCCTGCATACAACAACGTTAGAACTTACGGCTTAAGAAGCTGCTTCACAACTAGTGATGTTGCAGGTTCAACAGACTACGAAAGAGCACAAAACTTAGCTAAAGCTTGGAACGAATCTCAATACTCTGTATTCGGTCAAGACTACAGCGCAAGTGAAAACTAATAAAGTTAGTTAAAAAATAACCCATTGGCGAGAAACCAATGGGTTTTAATTTACTTTAATCTTTTAACAACCGCTGGAGGAACAAGTCCTGAAACATCAATTCCTTTTTTAGCGAGTTCTATAATTGCAGATGAGTTAATAAATGACTTCTCTGCTTTTGACATTAAGAATACTGTGTCAATTGAAGGATCTGCATATTCATTTGCTGCTGCTAATTGGAATTCATAATCGAAATCAGTAACAGCTCTAAGTCCTCTAATTAAGAATTTAGAATTATGAGCTTTAGCGTATTCAACAGTTAAGCCATCATATGAGTCGACTTCTACATTATCAAACTCTGAAATCGATTCTTTAATCATCGCTACTCTTTCTTCTATAGGGAATCTTCCTTTTTTGTCGGCATTAATTGCGACAAGGATGATTACTTTATCAAACATTTGAGCAGCTCTAGCTAATACATCTAAGTGACCGTTTGTTATAGGATCAAAACTTCCTGGATAAATTGCAATTTTCATATCTATTTCCACAATATTGTAACTAATGTGTCTCCATATTTATACTCTTTTATTTTACTATAATCACTCTCATTGAAAGTTAATTTATGGTCTGATTCACAGACTATTACATGTTTGTCACTTAACATATTTTTACATGCATCAATGATTTCATTATATTTCCCTTGCTTATATGGAGGGTCAAGAATCAATAAGTCTACTTTCTTATCAATATAATTAATAGCGTCTATATCTTTTCTTGCAATAACCATGTACTGTTCTTGTGAAATTGAAAGACTATTAATATTAGCTTTAATTGTTTTTAAAGCAATTGGTGCGATGTCGACGAAATAGCAGAAGCCAGCTTCTCTAGATAGGGCTTCAAGGCCCATAGCACCACTACCAGCATAAAGATCAACTACAGTAGTACCAGAAATATCTCCGAGCGCAGAAAACACCGCTTCTCTTACTCTATCTTTTGTAGGACGTGTATTAGTTTGATCATCAGGCCACGAGATTAGTCTATGACGATACTTACCACCAACTATTCTCATTTAGCGCAACAGCCTCCACATTTATCCTTATTAATAATAGAGAAAAGAATATCGTTGATTTCTTTATAGTAATCACGAACTATTTTGTATTGTTCCATATATTCTTGAACTACTGGATTTAAATCTAATTCTTTCTTTGCTTCATATAGCTTCTTTTGTGCTGTTTCTACTTCTTTTGAGTCTTTAGCAAAGTGACTTAAAGCAAAGTTATAATCATCACTAGCAGCTTCTTTTTTACTAGCGAGTTTAACTACATCAATAGAGTTATTCATTTTCTCTTCTAATTCGTTAAGTCTAATGATTCTAGAATCTTTAGCGAGTGAATCTTTTAATTTATATACTAAATCTAATAGTTCTTCGTTCATGGGTTTATTATAAATCACATTAAATATTTATTCAAAAATAAATATATGTGCTATACTTTGAGCATGAAATTTAAAATCATTAAAGACAGCAATCCTAAAATGAGAAAAAAATCTCTCCATGTAGATTTACCTCTTTCAAAAGAAGATAAAGATGCATTGGATGAGATGCTTAACTATTTAAAGCTTTCTCAAGATGAAGAATATATTCAAAAGCACCACGTTCGTCCTGGTGTTGGTCTTGCTGCGATTCAAATTGGATTATTAAAAAGAATGTTCGTTATTTACTACGAAACAGAAGAAAACGGAATTGTTCAATATCAATTAGTTAATCCAAAAATTATTGAAACTTCTGTTAGAAAATGTGCGCTTGCTAATGGAGAAGGATGCCTTTCTGTTGATAAAGAATATAAAGGTTTATCACATAGATATTACAAAATTAAGATGCAAGCTTTTAATGCGCTAACTAACGAGGAGATTGTTATTACCGCTCGTGGGTTTGATGCGATTGTTCTTCAACATGAATATGACCACTTAGATGGCATATTCTTCTATGACAGAATTGATAAAAATAACCCGAATCTTCAACTAAAAGACGAAGAATTAATATAAATAATTTAAAATATTTATCACTAGTGATATAATAATTTTAACCTGTTGAACATACTATAATGTTAAAGGAGGAATCTATGGAAAAGAGTTTATCTCTTCCAATTTCCATTTATGCCTTGGGTGGCCTAGGTGAAGTTGGAAAAAACATGTACTGTTTAGAGTCAGAACGCAAAATCATAATCATTGACTGTGGCGTTCGTTTTCCTGGCGTAGAATTCCCTGGCATTGATTATATAATTCCTGATTTCACACACTTAAAAAACAATAGAAACAAAATCAGAGCATTATTTATTACGCATGGACACGAAGACCATATCGGCGGTATTCCATTCTTAATTCAAACAGTTAATATCCCTGTTATTTATGCGCCAAAATTGGCTGCAGCTTTAATCAGAAATAGATTAGAGGAATTTAGAATTCAAACACAAACAAAGATCGTAGAGTACGATAGCGACACTATCGTTAATGTAGAAGATTGGAAAGTAAGTTTCTTTAGAGTAACTCACTCAATCCCAGATTCATTTGGTGTTTGTGTTGATACACCAGAAGGTAGAGTTGTCTCCACTGGTGACTTTAAAGTTGACTTAACTCCTGTCGGACCAGACATGGAACTAGATAAAATTGCTCAAATGGGCATTGAGGGAGTTGATTTATTATTATCAGACTCCACTAACTCAGAAAACGAAGGCTACACTCCTTCTGAAAAAGCAGTTTTAAATAGTATTGAAGAAATTTTCGAAACTTCTCCAGGTAGACTAATTGTTTCAACTTTCTCTAGTAATATTTCTCGTATTCAACAACTCTGCGAAGTTGCTGTAGCACACAATAGAAAGATTGTTATTATCGGTAGAAGTATGGAGAAGGCAGTCGATATTTCTCGTCAATACGGCTATATCCATATCCCTGACAATTCAATCGTATCTGCTGACTCAATTAGAGCACTTAAAGCAAACGAAATCTTAATTCTTTGTACAGGTTCTCAAGGCGAACCAATGGCAGCTTTAAGTAGAATCGCTAACGGTGAACATAAAGATATTCATATTTTCCCTGGTGATACAGTTGTCTTCTCATCAAGCGCTATTCCAGGAAATGGAATGATGATTGCTAACGTTGTTAACCAATTAACAAGATGTGGCGCTGATGTTATTACTAACTCAATCTTGAGTGATATTCACTCATCTGGTCACCCTGCAAAGCAAGAACTTAGATTAATGTTTAAGTTATTAAATCCAAAGCACTTCATGCCAATGCACGGTGAACATAGAATGCTTAAGATTCACGCAGAAATCGCACAATCTTTAGGCGTTCCAAAAGAAAAGACATTCGTCTTAAATAACGGTGAAACTCTTATCCTTTCAAATAACAAGGTAAGTAGAGGATACGACGTTGAAACTGGATGTACATACATTGATGGTAAAGGCATTGATGGATTAGCAGATGCAGTTATTGAAGATCGTAAGATTTTAACAGAAAACGGCGTCTTGACAATCTGTGTTTCATTAGATAGCAAATCAAATACTATCTTAGTACCACCACTTTTATATCAAAAAGGCTTAATTAATAAAGGTAGTTCAAAGATTGATATGGAATGTAGAATCCTTATCGAAAAAGGCATTAATGAAGTACTTCAAAATAAACCTAGTTATGCTGAAATTAAAAACATTATTAAAAAGATTGCAGGAGAGTTCTTCCTTAAGAGAACAGGCGGACAACCAATGATTATTCCTGTAATCATGTCGAAGAATTAATATGATCATTTTAGGAAGTCAATCACCACGTAGACAATACTTAATGGAAAGAGACATCACCAAGAATTTTGCTGTGGTTGTCCCAAATATTGATGAATCTTCTTCCTATGCTCTTAGACCAATTAAAGCAGTTAGAGATATTGCCTATAGAAAGGGTCAAGACTTATTATCAAAAGTTGAAGAAGACACTATTATCACCGCTGATACAATAGTCGTTCTCGGAAAAGAAATCTTAGGTAAACCAGCTGATGCAGAAGATGCAAAAAGAATGTTAACTAAGCTTTCTGGAAAAACACATAAAGTTATTACCGCATACTACATTAATCACAAAGGTAAAGAAATCCTTAGAGACGAAATATCATTCGTTCAATTCAATTACTTAACACCACAAATTATTGATAAGTATGTTGCATCAGGTTCTCCTCTTGACAAAGCAGGAGCATATGGTTTGCAAGATAATAACGACTTCAACATTATTAAAAGCGTTAGAGGAAGCCTTACAAATGTCATAGGTTTCCCTACCGAAAAAATTATTAAAGACTTAAAAAAATTGAGAGTTATTTTGTAACTCTCTTTTTTCTTTCCTAATTATATAGTTTTTTAAGTTTGGATAAGGTATTTGTTCCTTCCTTATTTAATAAGATAAATTCCTTATCACATGTAGATATTGCGATTGATTTGAAACTAAGTCTCTCTTTAACTATGAAGTCATAACCAAGAAGGACATTATTCAATAAGCCTTCGAGATAAATTGTTTTATCTACTGGCAATATAAGTGACGACTTAAAGCATTTACATTGTGTAGAAGGCTGAATTGGCGTTAATTGAAGTGATTCTAATTCACAGCACACTGCTGCACCACCAAGAGTTAAGTTATAAGCAGTACTTCCAACTGAAGAAGAAATAGTTAAACCAGTGCCAACGAAATATTCAAATGGTTCACCATCAACATAAACATTAGCGATTAATGGCTTTAAATTGTTTTCAATTCTAAATTCATTTACTGCGTATAATTCAGTAATAGAACCATCATTTTCTTCGATTTTTCCTTTGATGAGTTTATGCTTTGAACTTCTCATTTCGTTATTAAGTATTGCTTTTAAAGCGATTTCGATTTCATCTTTTTCATAATCATAGAAGAAACCTAAATGACCGAAGTTAGCGCCACAGAATTTAACGCTATCGAGTTTATCCAAATAACGATGTACTGAACGAAGAAGAGTGCCATCTCCACCACATGCAAAAACTACATCAGGGTTTTCTTCATCAATTTCAAAACCAACAAAAGTAGCAACTCTTGTAATGCTATCTTTTAATTCGTTATTTTCTTTTTCAGGATTAGTAAAAATAGCTATTTTCATTTTAGTTTTCTTTTTCTTCTTTAGCTAAATCACACTTATCGTATTTAGGACAATCTTCATGTTTACATGCCCACATAGCAAGTCTTTGAGCACGTGGAATAAATACACGAATTTCATCTGGATTGTATCCGACTTGAATCTTTCTATCATCAACCATGATTGGTCTTTTTAAAATTGACGGGTTTTCTTTGATAAATGCGATTAATTCTTTAATAGTCATTGAGTCTAAATCAATGCCACTTTCTTTAACAATCTTGCTCTTAGTAGCAATAATATCTTCAGTACCATTCTCACTCTTCATTAAAATCTCTTTTAATTCTTGTTCATTTAATGCAGAAACAAAGATGTTTTTCTCAACGAAAGGAATGCCTTGTTCTTTAAACCAAGCTTTAACTTTTCTACATGAACTACAAGATGGAGTGGTATAAATTCTAATCATAACAATAAAATAATATAATATTTTTGCGAAAAGTAATATCAAATCAATCATAAGATTGAAACTTATTATCATTTGCATATAAAATATTCTAACGAGGTAACAACTATGGCAGAGCGTATTTTAACCGGTATTAAACCTACAGGACAATTAACATTAGGCAACTATATTGGTGTTCTTAAAAACTTAAAAGAAACAACAAGTAGAGGTGAAAGTTTCATCTTCATCGCTGACTTGCATGCTTTAACTTTGCCAATTGAACCTGAAGTATTAAGACAAAATTCTATTAATTTAGCATGTATTTATTTAGCAGCTGGTATGAATAGAGAAAAAGCTGTTTTATTCTTACAAAGCGAAGTATCAGCGCACGCTGAACTTAACGCTATTATGCAAAACTATTTATACATGGGTGAATTATCAAGAATGACACAGTTCAAAGATAAATCCGCAAAGATGAAAGAAAACGCTATTGGTTTAGGCTTATTTGCTTATCCAGTATTAATGGCATGCGATATCGTTTTATATAACGCAACCACTATTCCTGTTGGCGAAGATCAAATCCAGCACGTTGAATTAACTAGAGACTTAGTTAAGAGATTTAACAATAGATATGGCGATTTACTCCAAATGCCAAAATATGAAGTTAGAAAAGTTGGTGCTAGAATCATGTCTTTATCAGACCCAACTGTAAAAATGTCTAAATCAGATCCTAAAGGCGATATTTTCTTACTAGACGACTTAGCAGTCGTTAGAAAGAAAATCATGTCTGCTGTAACTGATATGGGCTGCGAAGTTAAATATGACGAAGAAAATAAACCTGGCATTTCAAACTTATTAACAATCTACGCAGCGCTCAAAGGTGTTTCTATTGAAGAAGCAGAAAAAACATTCGAAGGCTCTAGATATGGAGATTTCAAAAAAGCAGTCGCAGATGTTGCTTGTGAAGAGTTAGGTGCTTTCCAAGAAAGATATCACTACTTCTTAGATAACAAAATCTATGAAGAAGTATTGAGAGAAGGCGCAAAAAAAGCTAACGAAGAATCTCAAAAAGTTCTTAAAAAAGTAAAACAAGCCGTCGGCTTGCTTACTGTAAATTAGTAACCATAAGGTTACTTTTTTTATATTCCTAATACTTTCTTAATGTTTTCGAATAATGATTTTGGTAAGGAATCATCTACTGGTTTTGTTTTGGAAAGAACACCAATGTAGAACTTAACTTTTGGTTCTGTTCCACTAGGTCTAACAGTGATTGTTGTACCATCATTGAAATATAATTTAACAACGTTGCTCTTTTCTAAATCAACAGGCCTAGAAGAACCATCTTTATTTAAATGTTTGCCCAATAGAATATCATCAGCTTCAGTAACGTAGATGCCCCCTACTGTAATAAATGGATTTGTGTGTAACTTGTCCATAAGTTCGTTCATCTTTGAAGCACCTTCTGAACCCTTGAATTCAATGTTATATGCGATGTCTTGATGGTATCCGAATCTTTCACCTAATTCATCCCATACCATATCAAGTGTTTTGCCTTCTCTAAAGTGAGCTAATGCCATTTCAGAATATAAAACGATTGCTTGAATTCCGTCTTTATCTCTAGCAAATGGTCCAACCAAACAACCATAGCTTTCTTCGTAACCAAATTCAAATGTAGGTCCATTACCTTGCTTTTCATAGTAATCAATACGATTACCAATATATTTAAATCCAGTTAAGAATTGTTCAGTTTTAACGCCGTAATAAGCTGCGACTTTTTCTCCCAAAGAGGAAGTAACAATTGTGTTATACATAACACCATTTTTACTCAAAGTGCCCATAGCTTTTTTCTTTGAAAAAATGTAATCCATTAACATTGCGGCACTTTGGTTTCCAGTTAATGTTTTATATGTTCCATCACTTGCTAAGAAACCTAACCCACATCTATCTCCATCAGGATCAGTCATAACTACGAGATTAGCACCAATTTCTTTAGCGTATTTAATTGGTTCAATAAAGCTTCTTGCGTCTTCTGGATTAGGAGACAAAGTACCAGAGAAATCTGGATCAGGAGTGCATTGTTTTTCTAATGGATATACTTCATAACCTAAATCTTTAAAAACTCTCATTGCGTTAACAAATGCAGTTCCGTGATTAGGAGTGAATACAATTTTGAATCCTTTTTTGTCTAATGATTTATCGATAGCTAATGATTCAACTAGTTTTACGTATTCATCGTCAACCTTATTATCTAGAAGAATAGTTTCTCCTCTTTCTTTAGCTACTTCATAAGTAACTTCTAACTCATTAGGAAGAGAAGCAATGATATCAAACATATGTTGAATCTTAGTTGGAACTAATTGGCAACCAGTTTCATCATATACTTTGTATCCATTATGTTCTTTTGGGTTATGGCTAGCAGTAATCATAACGCCACCACAAGCTTTTAAATATCTAACCGCAAAAGATAATTCTGGAGTAGGTCTTAATGAATCAAATATATAAGCTTTAATTCCAAAATCATTAAATACTTCTGCACTTAATAAAGTGAATTCTCTAGACATGTGTCTATTATCATGAGAAATAACAATTCCATCTTTCTTTGCATTAGGGAAAATATCTAAGCAATATTTAGCAAATGCTACACATGCTTTTTTAACTGTAAATATATTTAATCTATTTGTGCCAGGTCCAAGAATGCCTCTCATACCTGCAGTACCAAATTCAATATCTTTAAAGAAAGCATCATCTTTTTCTTCATTAGACATGTTTCTTAAAATTTCTTTAGTCTTTTCATCCACTACTTTAGATGATAACCAACGATTGTAATTTTCATTAACTACTGACATAACTATTCCCCTTTGATGCTCTCTAATATTTTCTCTTCATCTTCTGGAAGAGGTGCGATAAATGTTTTACCACTTAAATATTTTAAACTGCCTTCTAATTTCTTAAAAGAAAGTTCACTTGCGTGTAGAAACTGATTCTTAAATCCATACTGTTTTTCAAACTCTTTATTGAATGCAAAGTCTCCATATTTAGAATCTCCGACTACGGGATGACCTATATATGCCATATGAACCCTGATTTGGTGGCTTCTGCCAGTCAAAAGTTTAACTTTCAGTAAAGAAACAGTCTCATTGGTAAAAACTCTCTCATAAAGCGTTTTTGAAGGTTTTGCGCCTTCTTCTACTTTGCCTACGAAGACTTTGTTTAACTTTTCATTCTTAATAAGAGGTGCATCCACTTCCCCCTTAGGGTCCGGTGCCCCCTTAACTAAGGTAAGGTATGATTTATTTAAATCTGTATGTTCTTTAAATAATTTGGTCATTAACTGAGTAACTTCAATAGATTTAGCAAACACCACTAACCCAGATGTATTTCTATCAATTCTATGGCATGGAGCGGATAAGAAGTTTCCTTCTTTGCCTTTAAACATCAAGTATTCATTCACCATTACGTCTAAAGAGATATCTCTAGAGCCGTCACCTTGAACTAACATTCCTCTAGGTTTATTAATAACGATGATGTTTTCATCTTCATAAATAATATAACTAGATATCTCATCTTTAGCCGCTAGTTCTTTTTCTACAGTAAACTCAGCGTATTGATCATCAGTTATATATAAAAGAATCTCATCATTCTCTTGCAATACGTATTTATCAGACTCTCTTTTGCCATTTACTTTGACATCTTTTTTTCTAAAAATTCTATAAACAAAAGACGAAGGAGCGTTCTTTAAAACCTTCTTAATATACTTAAACAAAGACTGATTAGAGTCGAATTTGTTAATAACAAATTTTTGCATACCATTATTGTAAATAATAATTATTTATAAATAAAGAGTGCAAGTTTAATAGTTTTTAATTATAATACTATTCGCAACACTAAAAAGATGCCAAAA
>JAGCCQ010000057.1 GCA_017651565.1 Bacilli bacterium
AAGTCTTCGGTAGATGGGTTCATAGTTTGTCCACCACCTACAACATAATCAACACCAAATTCTTCAAATTGTTGTTTGATTCCAGCACCTTGAGCAACTGCAACAATAGCGAATTTCTTGTGTTCAACTTTGCGTTTTGCTGCAACTTCTTCTTCACCAATAATTTCATTATGTTGTAAAGACATATTTTCAATCTTAACAGTGAGGAATTCACCAAACTTTCTCATACGAGATAAGACTAAGCCTGGATCCATAGTGTGAACGTGAACTTTTAAAATACTATCGTAATTAGTTGCAACAATAGAGTCACCTTTGATATCATCGCCATTTAAAATATCAATAATTGTTTGAACATCAAAATTAGCGATATCGACTTTGATGCTTTGAAGTCTAAGAATGAATTCAGTACAGTAGCCGTATTGTAAAATGTCGTCTTGTCCAAAAGCATCAAAGTCAATTTCTATAGGAGCAGCATTATTTTCAGCTGAGCCACTCTTTGCGAGTTCAACTGCAATTTCTTCTCCATCAAGATATTTGACCATGCCTTCAGCGATATAAACATATCCTGCACCACCAGAGTCAATAACACCTGCTTCTTTAAGTACAGGTAATAAATCTATAGTTTTAGCTAATGTTTTACTAGCTTGTTCTAAGTGATAACGGTAGAAGTCATTAACTGTAGATTCTTCAGTTATCTTCTTACATGCGTATTCTGTTGCTTCACGGAATACAGTAAGAATTGTTCCTTCAACAGGAGTGACAACAGCGCCATAAGCTTGCTTGACACCTAATTTATAAGCTTCTGCAAGTTCACTAACAGTTACTTCGTTTTTATTTTGTAATCCTTTACATATTCCTCTAAAGATTTGAGAAAGAATAACGCCAGAATTACCTCTAGCCCCTAAAAGCATTCCGCTAGATAAAGGCTTAGTAATGGAACTTAATGCTTCATCTTCAATTGAGGAAATGGAATTAACACCATTCTCAATTGTTCTACACATATTAGTTCCTGTGTCTCCATCAGGTACAGGGAAAACATTAAGACTATCTACTTCTTGATAGTTAAGTCTTAAGTATTTAGCACCGTTAGAGACAAGTTCTTTAAATTGTTGTCCGTTTAATGTTTGTAATGTCATATCAATACCAAACTAATTAAGCGCCAACAATTTCTACTTTTTTACCCATGAAGTAGATACCAATTGTGCCTTTACCTGCACTAGCACCGATGATAGGTCCCATTGGTACTACAACAATATTTTTAAATGGAACTGCTGATTTAATAGAATTAATCAACAAATCCATATCTTCTTTCTTACATTCTGCATCAGAGATCCATAATGTTTGATCTTCAGAATCAATAACCCATTCTTTAACTAATTCAGCAGATCTTAAGAGTGCGTTTCTACGACCTTTTTGTTTTTCTAAAGCAAAGTTATTACCTTTAGCGTCAGAAATAAGGATTGGTTTAACACCGAATAAGTTACCAAAGAATGCAGTAGATGCTTTGACACGACCTGCACGTTTTAATGTATCTAAGTTTTCGACTGTACAAACTTGGTTACATTCTAATTTATGGTCATTGATATAAGCAGCTACTTCATCAATTGATTTACCTTCTTTACGTAAGTTAGAAGCTAAAATAAGTAAGCTTCCTTGACCAATACTACAAATTAAAGAATCGATTGCGATGATTTTTCTATCTGGATATTTCTTTGAGAACTTTTCATCAATCATTCTTTGAGCTAATAAGACAGATGCACTTAAAGCACTTGAACAGCCAATATAAAGAACATCTTCACCTGCTTCTAAGTGACGAGTGAATACTTCATCAAATTCTTGTTCATTAACTTGTGAAGTGAAAATTCTAGTACCACCAGCAAGTAAATCAAAATAATCTTTATGTGAAATTTCTTCCCATTCTAATGAGCCATACATTTCAACTTCTTTTTTATTTTTATCCACCCATGAAACTTTCATGCGAGCGTAATCAATATCATATTGTTTACGAAGTTCAGGGGTTAAATCGCATGTTGTATCCCCTATAATAGCGAATTTAGCCATAATAATTCTCCTTTAGTATTAAAACTATAACGGTTTAACTATAGGGGAAATGCATACTATTATTCAATGGTCAGTAATTAGCATTTGCAAATTAAGCGACACATTTTATAAAATGTCTATAAATTATGGAAGATTTAAGGACACAAAAAACGATTAAAGCAATTGAACAAGCAACACTAGAACTAATAGAACAAAAAGGTTTTAGTAAGTTAAGAATGAGCGAAATCGCTAAAAAGGCAGTTGTTAATAGAAACACTATTTATCTGCATTATCCAAGCAAGGAAGATATTGTTATCTCTATCTTGGAACATCGTATATCCTTTTCAGAAATCCTTATGTTCACTGGAAGAATATTTAAGCAGACAATGTCAAAAGCTAAAACCAAAGAACTATTCCTTAAAGTTTTAGAGACCATACAAAAAGATAGATACTTATTTAAAATCGTTTTAACCGATCCACTATTAAGCGGTTATATGACTTCAGTTAATAGCAAAATTAAAGACTTGGCATATAGATGTGTTAAACAAGAATCAGAAAACAAAACAATTATCGAATATATTGTAAGCGGAACTTTCGGCGTCATGGAAAGATGGATTATCTTTCAAAATCACGACATCAACGAAATTGCAAATCAATTAACTGAATTATCTTTTTCAAATATGAAGATGTTAAAAAGATGAAATTTCTAACATACGATATGTTAAAGCAAAATATTATAAAAACTTTTAGAAATTTAATCAGCTTTTCCAAAAATAGCCTCTCTATATAAATGGGAGGACTTTTTATGCTCCTTGAGAGAAATCTCACACCCTCCGAAAACTCCTTTCAAGAAAGGTTGGTAGAGATTAGTGGTATTGTTACTGCTAAAGCTCATAATCATCATAATGATGTTGCTAATGACTCTAGCTAATTACTAAGGTCAAAAAAAGATTGAGGGTTCGTGTACCTCAATCCATAAACGCATATTAATTATATACGACATTTTTAAGAAAGGAAAGCACGACTTCAGCCCTGAGGTTGAGGAGGGTGCCCTATTACAAACATTCCTTTAAAATTCTAATTAAAGCTTCTTTGTTTAATTCCACATACATTTGTGGACCAACTGTACAGTCGAATTCAAGAATATGGTCTGCCATTTCTTTAATTCTATCTTCATTAATATTGAGTTCTTTTAAATGCATTGGAATTCCGATACCTTCAAAGAACTTATAGAATGCATCAATGACATTATTTGCGTCTTCTACATTATTAACTTCAATACCAAATAGTTCTTTTCCTAAAACGACAAATCTATTTAATGTCTTTTCACTTAAGATTTCTTTCATCCATCTAGGAGTGATAATAGCTAAACCCGCACCGTGAGTGATGTCGTAGAACGCACTTAGTGCGTGTTCTATTGAATGCATTGGCCAGCCGCATTCCCCGTTACCATTACTTAATATGCCATTACATGCTAAAGAACATACATACATTAGTTCTGCTCTAGCATCATAATCATCAGGCTTATCTAAAGCTACTTTTACATTCTTCATAAGTGATTTAAGCGCGCTTACCATCATTCCATCGTTAACTTCTAAAGATGGGCTTGAGAAGAATGTTTCTAATACATGGTTCATCGCATCTGCAGTTCCGCATGCTGTTTGATATTTAGAAACACTGAATGTATATGTAGGATCTAGGATTGAGAATTTAGGGAATATTAAGCCATCCACATATCCTCTTTTATCATTTAAAGCAGTATTAGAGATAACTGCACCACAATCAAATTCACTACCAGTAGCAGCTAATGTAAGAACATCAACCATAGGAATAGCGTCTTTTGCTTTGACCTTACCACTAATAATATCCCAACCTTCACCATCGTATTTAGCGCATACTGCTATTGCTTTAGAGCAATCTAAAGTAGATCCTCCTCCAACAGCAAGGATTACATCAATATTGTTTTCTTTGCATAATCTAGCACCTTCAACTACGGAAGGATCGTATTTAGGATTAGGTTCAATTCCACCTAATTCAAAAATCTCAAAATCTTTTAATAGGCTTTTAATCTCATCATATAAACCTATTTTCTTAATAGAGCCACCACCATATGTTAGCAATACTCTTTTACCATATTTATTTAATACTTCAGGAAGATGTTTTATAACGCCTTTTCCAAAAATTAAAGCCGTTGGTGTTACATAGAAAAAATCTTTAACCATACTATTTATACTCCTCCCAAATGTTTTCCTCTAACTTTTCTAAAACCTCATCAGATTGTGCTAAAACATGTTCTAGCTTTTCTTCTTTATCTTCGTTATTTTTTATTTTTAATTTCATTTCTAACATAGTAAAACCAAAACCTATTAGAAAAGATATGCCAATAACAATTCCATATATAATCAATTCATCGCGGAGTTCTAACTTTTCCCAATCTAAAAACAAATTAAAACCTGCAACAGAACCAATAATAAGTAAAAACACACCTAAAACAATAAATGAGATTGTGAAAAATAGCTTTAGAAAATGTTTGTCTTTATTCATATTAATTAATATTATTCTGTAATAATTCTTTAGATTGAGGATTTAATGCTTCTTGGTTAATTACTTCTTTATCCGTGAAATCATGATAGTTATATTTAGATTTATTTCTAAAATATTCAAAAATTAATGCTATATACCAAACTAATTCAGCAAAAAGAATGAGTATATAAAAAGCATCACCTAAGCCGAAATCATCCCAATCAATAAGTAGGACTAATTCAAGAACAGTAGTTATCACTATTAAAAGCGCTCCACCTACAAAAATACCTATTTGTTTTAAAATTTCCTTTTTCTTCATAATCTCCACCCCTTACTTATTATTAATTATTTTATTTCTTCAGGTGCAGCAAAGAAACTAAATTTCTTAGCACCAATATTTGTTAATTTAAAAGTGGCGAACTTACCATCACCTGGTTGATATAATCCTTTAGGGCCAGTAGGATCATCTAATACTGCTTGTTGGACTTTAATATCATTATCTTCCACTAATGTAGCGTTAACTCTTAACCAACTAGTAGCGTCATACATGCCACACATTTCTACATTAGGATTCATTTTAATTTGTTTATATACATCTTTAAAATTTCCACAGCAGATATATGCATCACCATTTACTTCTGCAATTGTGCCAAAAGGACGAACTCTTGGTTTATCTCCATCAATTGTAGCTATATAAAAAACTTTCACTTTCTTTAATTCTTCAACGATTTTATTCATATATGCACCCCTAAAACCTATTTACTATTTATCTTATTTTACTACAAATATACTCAAAAACGTATTTTATTAGGATTTTATATGTATTAATTTTAATGTATACACAATTTTGTTGACAGACCAATATCGAAATCTATATTATAAATATAGTATGGAAAACCAAAAAAACATTAGATGTAACGTTTGCGGGGGAAATGACATTGAATTCCTACCTCATAGCCGTATTGGCAGATGTAATAGTTGTGGAGCATTATTAACACTTCCTGATTTTGAAGATCATGAAATATTATCCTTATTAAATCAAGCATACTTACAAAGAACCACATATAAGTTTGATGAAGCTATCGCTACATATACATACATTATTGAAAAGAATCCTAATGAGATTTCTGCTTATGAAGGTTTATTACTTTCTAAATATGGAATTGTATATGAATATGATGAAGATAAGAAAATCAACGTTCCTACATGTAGAAGATATAATCCTAAAAACGTATTAGAAGATGAAAGTTATATCTCCTATCTTTCATATTGCAAATCTGAAGAAGAAAAAGATGTCTTCCGTCAACAAGCAAACCAAATCTCTTATTTACAAAGAGAAATTACAAAACAATTAACAAGTGAAAATGATTATGATGTTTTCATTTCTTTTAAAGCTAAAGATGAAAACGGAAAAACTAGTAGAGACGCTGAAATAGCCAGAGAACTTTATGACATATTAACTAATAAAGGATTAAGAGTCTTTATGTCCGAAGTTACTTTAAAGAATAGAATCTCTCAAGAATTCGAACCAATAATCTTTAGAGCACTACACTCTTCTGAATACTTTATCTTAATTGGTACAAGTAAAGAAAATGTTGAATCTAACTGGGTAAGAAACGAATGGTCTAGATTCATAGATAGAGTTAAAGACCCTACTGACGAAGTCACTATCCACTCATTCATCTGCGTTTATGATGACGGCATGGATCCAAACTTATTCCCAAGAATCAATCATAAACAAATTCAATGTGTAGATGCTTCTGACTTATCTTATAAGTACAACATCTGCGATTACATTTGTAGAGAAGAAGAAACTAAAGTTAAAGAAAAACCTGTATACGCTAAGAAAGGTTCTAAACAACTTCTCTGTGTTGAAGAAATCAATTTCAGTAAGAGAAAAGCAAAATATGTTAACAATAACGACCCTATTAGCAGTGTAAGAAAAGGTAAAGCCTTATCTTTCATAGTGCCTTTCATCTTTATAGGGTTCATTATTGCTGGATTATTAATTGCTCGTAATCAATTCCTTGATAGCACTCTCAGCGATATAAGAATGATTTTATTAGTGGTATCTATTTCATTTGGCGCTCTAGATGCACTATTATTCACACTCTTTATCTTAACTTTGATGTCTGATGACTATTATCTAAATATATCTAAAGAAGATGTTATCCATGTTTCTTTTGGTATATTTGCTAACAAGATTTCCTTTGGAAATAACTTATTCTATTCAGGTAAAGATAAAACTATTGAGTTTAAGTATCAAAACAAATCATACGTAATAGAGATAGAAGACAAGAAAGTCTCTCTATCTACTATTGTCGAGTAAGGAGGGCTTATGGGATTATTTAAAAGAGGTCTTATTAAAGCTGGTATGATTGTTGGAAGCATCTTTGCTGCAGGTGCTGCTGTTGGTGCTGCCGCTAAAAGTGCATATAAAAAGAAAAGAAACTCCTATGAAGATAAGCGCAACGCTAAAGATGCTACTTATACATACGCTAAAGCAAGTGATGGTAAATATACAAACATGAACAACAAAGGTAAGAATTTTAAGACTGACAAAACCGCTACTGCTGCTTCTGTTGCTCCAACGCCTACTTCAACTGTAGATTTAATGAACAAAGAACACGCAGTATTCAAGAGTTCTGCCGAAGCAACGAGCACTCCAAAAGAAACTGCATCATATGGTAGCGCTACACCATTACCTAACAACGCAAGAGCTGTTTATGTTTGGGATAAGCCAAGATCAGAAAGTGAATTCAATAAAATTAGTAAGAACGCTACTGCACCAAATAATGCTGGTAAGAACTTCAAAACAAAAATTGATGATAAGACCAAGCAAAAGGAAGTTCAAACAAGAATTAAAGAACTCTCTGAAGCACCTATTTCCGCTAATGGATTAGGAGCAGTCGTTCTATCTTATTTAATTCCTTCCATCTTTATCTTTGTTGGCTTATTAGTAGGATATATCATAGATATGCTTGAATTAGGTCAACTCATATCTCTATCAATATTCTCTTTCGCATTCTTAATGTATCTATCCCTTCTTGCAGGTGGATTCAAATATAAAAAGAATACAAAGAAAACTAGAGAAGCAATGGAAAGTATTAGATATAACTTAAATTACTATAAGAAGTTAAGAGATCAGAGTATCGATACTGTTAATAATGAATATGCAATTGATGTTATGGTTTACCAAACAGCATTAAGAAATATGGCAAACACATATAACGACTATATCTCTCAATTCTCTAACTTACTCTACACAAAGATATTCTCAATCACACAATTTGATTGTGAAGAAAACGTTCAACAAGAAAACATTATTCTTACACGCACTAAATAATTACACTTCATTTAAAGTTATTGACATGCTTTTTGTTTATCTACGACTATTTTATTTTTTTATTTAACACTGAAGTGAATATCCCTAAGATAATTCGGGGAATATAAATCATGAATAAAAAAATATTAAGTTTAGTTGCTCTAGCAGCGTTGTTAGGAACTGGTTGTGATAAAGAAACAACTTATATAACACCAATAGAAGATAATATTGAAGAGGAAAAAGATAACGAAGAAAAAGAACATATTCATACTTATAAAAAAGAATGGGCAAATGATGAAAATAATCACTGGCATGATTCGACATGTGGCCATGATGTAAAGAACGATTTCCAAGGTCATGTTTTTGGAGATACCCAAATCGCTGACGATGGTTCAAAATTTGTAGTATGTTCAATCTGTTCTTATATGAAAATTACTGAAGTACCACACAAACATACATATTCAGATACGTTTAAATATGATGATGAATATCACTGGCAACAAGCAACTTGCCACCCAGATGAAAAAAGAAATTACACAAAACATAATTTTGGTAATGAAATAAGAATTGACAAAAACGGGAATGCTTTTCAACTTTGTAGTGTTTGTAACTATAAAAAAGCAGCAGACACTGATAACGATAACTTATTCAAAGTAACAACAGATTTTTACGGAAATGTTTTAAGCCATACAGATGACCAAATGCGTTTTATACAATCTATGTATTTTCAATTTATGTCTTCAGATGAATATCCAGATGGACAAGAAAATCTTTCTAGTCCAAATTTCACTAAACTTGATTGGAACTATACAGGAAATAATGATGGCGTAACATTCTCTGTATCTATTTCTCAATATCCTGACATGAAAGATAGTTTTGATATAATCGGTGACTCTAAGAAAACAATCGATCTATACAATTTATACTTAGGATACAATTATTTTAGAATTAATGCCATTCATCCTAATGGCAAAATTGATAAATCTAATATTCACGAAATGTATGTTCAAAGAGAAGGCACAAGAAACCTTTACGTAGGTGCTAGAATGACTAACTGTAGAGATATTGGTGGCAGAGAAATAACTTATGACGATCATATAAAACAAGGATTGCTTTATAAAATATGTGGTAATGGTTATTTTATGGACAACAAGAAAATAGATGATGAAGGAAAAAATATTTTACGTAATCATCTAAAAATCAAGACAGAAATTAATGTTCATAGTGATGACTCTTTTAACTTTAATCTTGAAAATACAAAAGTCTTCAACACATATATGGATTGTGAAAACAAAACAAGCAAAAATGATTTTTCAAGAAACACTGAAAGTATTAAAAATGTATTTGAAATCTTAGCGGATAAAAATAACTATCCAATATGTATTCATGACCGTGTAAGTCACGATAGAGCACAATTAGTTGTTAATCTACTATATGGTCTATTAGGTATCGAAGAGGATAGAATCTACGAGGATTATTTATTTAATAATTTTGGTAAGTTAGGTTTTAAATGTGGTCCTGGAACACTTAGCAATATTACCAATGGTTATATGAATGAGCTTAGTCTTTTCCCTGGTTGTAGTTTTGGACAAAGTGTATATAACGCATTACGTTCAATTGGTGTTCCTAAAGCAACCATTGATAAAATTCTAGATATTTATATTGATGGAGAAAAACCAATCTATGAAGAAGAAATATATGCTGGAATTAAAGATATGGAATTAAAAAATACACAAAGTATTGAAAGAGATAAGAGTTCTTTAACAGATATCTTAGCTCCAGAAAATACAGCTACATTAAATTCTACTACTACAGTTAAAATATCATTTAATTTAACTAAACGAAGTGAATACATAATCTACTTGTATCTCGGAAGTAAAGATTATAGCGATTCAAAAACTATGAATTCTTCTCTATCTTTGATTATTGATAATCAGCCAGTTGCTGTTTCACGTAGTTCTTATAAAGAAGCTGGAATGGGATATTGTGGCACTAGAACCAATTTCTATTTAGTAAAAATAAATGAAGATTTTGTTTTCCTTGATCCTGGTCAACACACATTAACGATTAAAGGAACAGCAAACGATAGCTTAATATTAAGTGGTGTTTCTGTTCTTGCTTGGTAATAAATAAAAAAGCTAGACATAGGGGGTATGTCTGGCTTTTTAGATTAAATAGATTAACGATTATATCAGCAATCTTTTATACCATTAATTGTTAATCTAAAATCTTCTCAAGAAACACTAGAAAGTAGCATTCATTTAGAGATTAAATCTCATCATGTATTAGTTGGTCTGCGTCTACTATTGTAGAAAAGGCTAGAGTTAAATTTAAGCCTTTGTACCTGAAACGTAAACTAAATTCTTCTGATAGTGAGAAACTAATCTCATAGCGGTAATTTCCACGACCATAAGAGGCCACTAATTTCCATGTAACAAAATCGCAAGGAGTACAATCAACATCATTATATTCACAGATAATTGGATCATCGTGTTCTGGGTATTCAGAATTTTGTGAATATATATCTTTTTTTAGATATAAATCTACATAGTATGTAGTGTTACTAGCAAAACTATGTGTATAAGTTAGCATAGTCTCAGTTGGAGTTTGTCCATCACTTTCATAAATATTTCCTAATGCAATACTATTTAATTGATAGTAGTTAATCCATTGGATTTCTATTCCTTTAGAGCCTCCGTATGCAAAGATGCCGTAATCAATTAAATATTTATCGTCTGTTTTACCAGACTGGAATATTTTGAAAGCTACTCTATTATCTTTGATACAAAGGTAATAATCGAATCCTTCTACTAATTCACTTTCAAACTTTTCGAAAAGATAAGTATTACGGTACGCATCATAAACGATGAATTTACGTCCTGATGATTCATATGTTTCAAATACTATGTCGCGATATGAATCCTTGTTGATATCAGATACATAAATTTTTGTAGCGTTATCAATTCTTAAAAGTTTGTTTTCGCCTAGATATAAGTCTCCATTAGAAACTGTAAATTCATCAGAGAATTCTTCTAGAACAAATGTATTAGTTTCGGGTTCATCAGCATCATAAACTACTTTATCTTCTCTAAGAGTCAACTCATCAAGTGAGAAATTAGAATCAAGACCAAATATTTGTCTTATTTCTCCAATTGAGCAAGATACAGTAATTCCGTCATAATAAACTGAATCTCCGATTATTGGGAAATTATCCTTTTCAATGGTTATTGATGTAGCTGTTGTTGGAGTAACCCATACATTCGAATTATTAACATCGTGATAAAGATTAATATATCTCATATTTGCTAAGTCTTTGATAACATCAAATCCTTCAATAATTTTATGAGAACTATATGTAGCATATTGTATGCGTGTTAATCTATCAACGCTACCACCATTAGTTAGACAGGAATAATACTTTTCATTATTTTTTAAAATAATCATTCCTTCATCTAAGAAGCTGCCTCTTACATCGAGTGCTAATCCATAGATATGGCCATTACCAATTCTTTCTTCTAAAAATTCATTTCCTTCAGTTTCAAATTCAAAGTATAAGAAATTTGAAAAAGTGAAAACTTCATCTAAAGCAAGTGGATAATGATATCTTCCATAATAATCTGTATATGGTTCACGATCATCTTCTACTTCAGTTTCTACTTCTGCTTCTATATCGTTATTATCTTCTGATAAACCTTTAGGAGCGTAAAAAGCTTTTACTGGAGCGTTTTGTTCATTCTTACTATAAGCAAGATATGAATAATAAGTTACTTCATTAAAATTCTCGAATGTAGGATTGTAGTTGTCTAAATCAAATACATATTTACGTGTGGAATGATTATTTTCACCAATTGGATTCGTCACAGGATTTTCTATTGGCTCAGAAACACCACTGCACTTTATGATACTAGGGATTAGTATCGCAGTTAAAAGCAAAGCAGCAGCTCCAATAGGAACGAAAATCATTGGACGTGTTCTTACCTTAATTGGTTTTTCAGGAATATTGTCTAAAGAATCAATTCCAGGTAAGGATAATTCAATAAGATGAATACTTTTTTCTTTAATTTCTTTTTCAATTCTGTTCATCTTTTGTATGCTCCTTTAATCTTCTTGATTGCTTGAACGTAACGAAATTTGGCTGTTGGAACTGGTATATTTAATAGATTGCTGACTTCTTTCCAAGAAAGTCCAAATGTCAATCGATAGCCAACTATCTTCTTTTCTTCTTTAGTTAAATCATAAGGAAGAAAATAATCTAGTTGACTCTCTTCATTATCCGGGCAGATCTCTTCGATAATTTCACACCTTTGTTCATGGGAACGTTTTTTAACATAATCAATTGCCTCATTTTTTGCTATTTCACATAAGTAATAATGTAATGCGGAAGGGCTGGTTACTTCTTTTCTTTTGGAAAGAACTTTTAGAAAGACATTTTGATAAACATCATCACAGTCTTCTTTTTGTTTCACATAGGTCGCTATGATGAAATAAAGAAGTGCTCTATAGCTTTTATAAACAACGGATGTTGCTTCTTCCTCCCCAAGAAGAAAGAGCTCTGCGGTTTTGACTGATACATTCATATTGAAAGCTGCTTTCACTAGTTAAGACATTTGAAAGTATCAAAATAGATAAAGAAATTTTATAAAAAGAAAGGAGACCTTAATAAAGGTCTCTAAATAATATATTTTTCTATAAACTGAACTCTATCAAAGATTCTAGGTTTGAATGTTCCTGTAATTCCTACTGAAACATTCTTTTCTTTATTAATATAGATAATATTTCCTGAATCTCCTATTGCAGCATACACTTCTTTATCTTTATATGGCTTATACCACAGGTATCCATATTCCATGTAACCAAACATCATACCTAACTTTTGTCTTGGTGTTAGCATTTCTTTAATCCACTCTTTAGATATTATTTGTTTACCTTGATATACGCCGTTATTTAAGACTAATTCCCCAAGTTTAGCTTCATCTTTTCCAGATAAGCATAATCCCCATCCTGCAGTTACTACATCTTTAGGATCTGAATACCACTCATGTCTTCTTGGGGTTTTATTCATAAAGAAAGCGAATTGATCTTCCTTACTGCTATCTCCATGCAATTCATGCTTAGGTATCCCTAAAGGAAGAAACAGATATTCATTTGCGAAATCTATTAATTTTCCATGTATAGCGTTTTCTATAATTCCTGAAAGAATTTGAATACCTAAAGTCGCGTATCTAAATTCTCCAGTAATACCGCTTCTACCACCTAAATTATCTAAGACTGCTCTAGTCCAATCTTCTGAAGTACACACTTTCTTCCATGGCTCACTACGACCTTTATAAGGTGCAGTCATAGTTAAAAGATGCTTAATTGTTACCTCATAAATAGTCTTCTCTCCTCTTTTAGGAATATAGTCAGGAAAGAAGTCCATTACCTTTTGATTAACGCTTTTAATATAGCCTTTATCTATGGCTATTCCAGCAAGCAACGCCATTACTCCTTTAGTTACAGAGTTAATATTAATTGGAGTGTCACTGTCGTAGTCTTTAAAGCTCTCATCAAATATAACTTCTCCGTTCTTAAAAGCGTATATTTGACATATATTGCTCTCGTTTCCCTTACTATTGGAAACAAGATTATGTAGTTCGTTTTTAGTCATTTTATTTCCTCATTTTTCGTTAAAACTTGGACGTCCAAATGTAGAATAAGTTGATTAGAAATTCTTTTTAAGAATAATCTTAAAAGAGTTTATTGAAAGAAATTTTATTCAAAATAAACTCTTTTTTTACTTCTATATTTCGATTATAGATATTTAAGGTTATTAGATAGCGCTTATTGGAAGAACATAGACATCTTCATCGATACTATAAACGGTTTCAGTATTGCACAATATACAAGAAGATCCTTTAATATATTCGCTATTTTCCAATTGCTTAAATGCTTTTACATCTTTTTTAGAATACGAAACACCAGATTTGCACTCAACAAAATGCAATTCGCCATTATCTAAAATAATTAAATCAATCTCGTTCTGATTATTGTCTCTATAGTAATAAAAATTATCTCTTATACCATTATTTCTATACGATTTCTTAATTTCGTTAACTATATAAGTTTCTACAAATCTTCCTGCAAAAATGGATTTTTTCAGTACTTCTTCGTTATTTAATCTAGCAAGATAACACGCTAAACCGGTATCGTAAAAATACAATTTTGGTCTTTTTACAATTCTTTTTACTATTGATAATTCATTGTATGGTTGTAATAAATATATTATTTCTCCTGCAGCAAGAACGCTAATCCAAGATTGTATGGTATCAACTTTTACACCAATTGCTTTTGCAATGGTGTCATAAACCAACTCTTGACCAGTTAAGGAAGCTAAAATCTCAAGAAAATTTTGGAACTTCATTTTGTCTTTAACATTAATTAATTGAGAAACATCTCTTTCAATATAGGTTGCAACGTAGTTAGCATAAAAAGAATCAGAACTAATTTCTGGTTTGTCATACAGTTCTGGATACATTCCTCTAACAATTAATTTATATAATTCATCCAAATTAATTTTGTAGTTTGATATCCTTTTGTTATTTTTAGTTGGGTTTATTTCAAATTTTAATTCTTCCTGTCCAAATATTTCTGATGCACTTAAAGCAGACATTTTAATTATAGATACTCTGCCTGCCATTGACTCAGTAACTCCATTCATTAATTCATAAGCTTGAGAGCCAGTCAAAATAAACATTCCGTTATTTGAACCAGTTTCTAATTTTTTCTTATTAACTACGAATTCTAAAGAATCAAATAGTTGAGGGGCATATTGAACCTCATCAATAATTAAAGGACATGGATGCAACTTTAAAAATAGCTCGGGATCATTAATGGCTTGCGCTCTTTCAAATCTGTCATCCAAAGAAACATAATTAAAACCAAACTCTTTTTTCATCTCGTAGCATAATGTTGATTTTCCAACTTGTCTAGCTCCTGTAATAAGAGTTACTGGCTTGGTTTTAATACTTGTTTCAATTTGCTTTTGTATCGTCCTTTTAATCATTTTTAACTCCACTAATAATATAATCTAGTATTTTTTCCAGTTCAATTGGAAATTTTACTAACTTTTAATAATTAACTACTACGCAAACATAAAAAGCAGGTTTTCACCTGCCTTGTTTCTAGAATCGTATGAAGAATGATCCTAGTATATAAAGAATTGGATACAAGCAAGTTATCGTTAAGTCTACTATTGTCATGACTTCAATTGGGTCTCCGCTATTGAATACATTAACAAACTTAAGTACAACACTAATTAATAAAATGAATGATAATAATGTAAGTTTTAATGTTGCTTTACCCTTAATTGCGGCAACAATACCTGCTAAAACAAATATCATTACTACTACTTGCATTAAGAATGTGCCAACAGTCTTAATCATGTCCCAGTAACTGCCAAAGTTGGTCCAATCATTTGCTTTAAATACTTCGAAACAATCAATTCCAGTTGTAATTGCAGAATAGCCCATAAAGCCACATGCAACTAACAAGAGGATTCTACCTATAAAATTTAACATAATAATTTACCTACCTAGAATACTGGGATTCCTTTCGTATTTTTTACTCTTGATAAGAATAAGTTAATAGCTTTTGAAGGTAATGCATAATTCATCATTGCAACATCTGGAGTAGACATTGTAATCATGCCTACTACAAATCCATGTTCGTTGAATAATGGACCACCTGAGTTGCCGTTAGTAACTAATACACTACTCATAATGTATTCAATACCATCAACTTTTCTACTCTTATCACTAACTAAACCATTAACGATGCAAAGTCCTTCACCTTTAGAATTACCAATTGCGAATACTTCTTCACCGTTTTTAACAAGTTCAGTAAGTGTGCAAAAATGGAACGCACTAACATCCTTTGATTCTAATAATGCGATATCTAAATCCATATCATAATCAACAATTTCGAAATGATATGTTTTAGTTCCCTCGTAGTTTTTTCCTACGATATCACTAGCTCTAGTTTCATCATCAAATAAGATATGTGCGTTAGTGATTGCGTACTTAGTTGAAATAAAGAACGCTGTACCTACTTTAATAGTTGTGTCCACCAACGCTTGAATAGATACTACTCTTTTAAACATCTTATCAACTTTCATTGATGAAGCGTCATCTACATGAATAGCGCTTTCTTCTTTCTTAGGAGCTAAATCAAATGATTGGCCACAGCAAGGACAATACATCTTGTTATCTTTAATGACTACGTCCTCACTACCACAATTACGACATACATTTTTCATAATTGATACCTCTCTTAGTTATTCTTTCTAAAGTCTTCAAACTGTTGTAATAATTCCTTTGACGCTGACTTTCTAGCGGTCTTAAGTGCTTCTTCAAAATCTTCCGAAGATAAAGGATATTGTCCTTCGAAGTCACTTCTTTCAAATAAGTTCACCAGTGAACTCTTAACGATATGAGTGATGTCGCCACCACCATATCCTTCTAATATTTGACACATCATGTCTAATGATAAATCCTCACTAAGTTTTACATTCTTAAGAGCTTTCTTAATCATGAACTTTCTAGCAGGTTCATCAGGAATGCCAACGTAGATCTGAGTTCCAAATCTTCCACCTCTTAATAAAGCTGGATCAATTTGCCATGGTACGTTAGTTGCAGCGATAAGAAGTAATGTTTCGTTATTACCCTTATCGATGATTCCATCCATTTGTTTTAATAATTCATCAACAACTGTTCCGTCTTCTGGATGCGCATTCTCGCTATCTCTTCTAGATGCGATAGCTTCAAATTCATCAAAGAAGATTGTTGCTCTTTTATGTTTTCTTGCTTCTTTGAATAAAGCCGCGATGTTTTTAGAAGAATCACCAATATATTTAGATCTAATGTCAGCGCATGAAATACTGAAGAATACAGAATCAATCTCATGAGCGATTGCCTTAGCAATCATGGTTTTTCCGTTTCCTGGAGGGCCGTAAAGAAGGATTGATACATTTGAATCAATCCCGTAATATTCGGCCATCTTAGGGTTATCTAAGACTTTCTTAACTTTTACTTTGACTTGCTTTTTAACATCATCTAATCCAGCAACATCATCAAATGAGACTAATTCCTGAACCTTAGTTGGTTTAAATAATGGTTCTTCATCGTCTTTTTTAGTTTGAGTTGCGTTGACTTTAGCTTCTGGTTTACAGCACTTTGTCTTAGCAATTTCTAATAAGTCATTAGTTAATTTAAAGTAATAAGGATTTTTTGTTTCTAAATATAGGTCTTTGCAGATTTCAGCAGCAACAACGAATTCATCATGTGCATGTCTATAATCGCCTGTTTTTAAAAATTCATTTCCGTTATTAATGCGCATTTTATACGCTTCAACACGTCCATATTGATTCATGCTATTCCTCCTCTAATCCACAAATATAATCTATACATTCTTTAATCTCTGAGTCAGTTAACTCAGTATTTCTATCTTCAGGATGAACCATTTCGTTTCTCTTCATTCTTAACTTATTTAAGAGTTCAGTCATATGTTCATCAGCGTAGTTAATTGTGAAGTCTTGCATCATTTCTTGGAAACTACCATTTAAGTCAAATCTATTTTGGAAGATTCCTTCAAGTTTCACACATAAAGCAATGATAAGCTTTTCATATTGATGATCTTCTAATAAAGAAACGAAGTAGTTACTTTCACTATTGTTATTAGTTTCAGGTCTATTACCTCTAATAACTTCATTAACGTAATCCATTCCAGCAGGTGTTAATTCACGACCACTAGAACTTACTTTAATTAAACCTTTGAATAATAAGTATGGTTCAATTTGATTTTCTACAATGTTCTTATCTACCAATAAGCAAGAACATAATGTGTCTAATCCAACAGGTCCACCATTATACTTATCAACCATAGTTTCTAAGTAATCGATATCAAATGTGTCTAATCCATCTTCATTGATCTTCAATTCATCAAATAAAGCTTCAACCATTAATGAATCAATTACACTAGTGCCTGCAAGTAAAGCCTTATCTGAGAACTTATCTACATAAGCATTAGCTTTTCTTGGTAAACCTCTACTACGTTTTGCAATTTCCATCGCACATACAGTAGGACATTCTAAGTTAAGTTTAGAGAAGCTATGTTCAATAATCTTACAAATGTCTTCATCTGTATAATTCTTTAAATGGAATTGATGAGTAAATCTATCTAATAAAGGCTTAGATAGCATACCTGAGTGAGTAGTCGCACCAATAAGAGTGAATCTAGGTAATCTAAGTGTGATATTTTCATTTAATCCAGTTGAAGGATTCTTACCGATGTAAGAGATTTGATAATCCTCCATTGCGGAATAAATTGCTTCAGCACATGTTGTAGGTAATCTATGTATTTCATCAATGAACACAACGTCACCTTCATGTACTTTAGAGAAAATATTCACAAAGCTTGCTACATCTCTAATAGTTGGGCCATTCATTTCAACGAATCCTGCGCCCATTTCATTAGCGATGATTCTAGAAAGAGTTGTTTTGCCTAAACCAGCATTACCGAATAAGATAATGTGTTTTAAAGGCATACCTCTTAACTTAGCTGCTTTAATCGCGTTATCTAATTGAACTTTAACGTCATCTTGACCAATGTAATCAGTTAATCTAAGTGGTCTAAGAACGTTCTTGCTTTCAACAACGTTATTAACAGTTGAAGTAGGTTCTTCTTCTGCTTCAACTCTTACTTCTTCCTTAACGTTTTCTTCTACTTTTTTAGGTAAATGTCTTTCAGTTAAAGCGTAGTAAATACCATCGTGAGAGACGTCTTTAGTGATTCTACGCGCAACATTAAATAAATCCACTGCTTTTTTATTAGCGGTTTTTTTATCACTTGGTGAGGTCTCTCCAATCTTCAAAAGGAGATCAATCACCGTTAAAAGCTTTGCATGTACACTACTAAGAGGCTCACCAGATTCAAGAAGCGAGAGACATTCTCTATAATTTTTATTACATAATTCTTTGAGTTCTGTGAGATTCATAATAATTACTAGATGATTCTATCCTTTTCGTTTTGTAAAGAAGCTAACATGTCTTGAACTTCTTTACTTTCTGCAGGTGCTGCAGTAGCAACATTTTCAGGTGCTGATACTTTACAAACACCACCAGCTTTAGCGATTTCAGCGTCAATTAAAGGTCTAATTGTTGCGATTTCTTCTGGAGAACGTGCTTTGTTAGCTGGGTTTGATTTCTTGAGCATTTGACCCATAGCACTTTGAGAGATTTTGATTCTTCTCATGTACTTTTGCATTTTGATATTAACTCTACTGATCTTCTTGAAATCAGGGACAGCTACTTTGGAGTTAGCCATTAAGTCTAATGTGTTAACAGCAGTTGCCATGCTGATTGCGATAGCGTTAGAGATATTGATTAAATCAAAGTTAACTTTAGCTTGGTTTAAAAAGCTGATGTTGTTATTGAGTTCTAATAATGAGTTGACGCACATATTGTATGTATCAACATCACCATTCATATCAGCTTTAGCAGCGATTACTGCATATTCTCTTCTAGAATTTTCTAAGCTTTTAATTTGTTCGTTGAACTTTTCAAGTTGCTCATCACGAGCCATTTGTTGTTCAATTTCTTTTTCTGCTTTTGTCTTGAAAAATGCCATATACACAATCTCCTACTTATTCTTTAAAAGGTTATTAATAATTGTTTCTTCTGCTGATGCTTCTTCAGTATTAACGACGCCTTGTTTTGCTAAACGTTCTTTGAGAATTTTAGCTCTTCTTTCATCGAGTGCTTCACTACTTGCAGCCATTGGAGTGATTGCAGCAGCTTGAGCTCTTCTTAATTGAATACCTTCATTGAATTCTTCTAACTTGATTTGAATTTGTTTCAATACAGGTTGAACGGCTTTTGGATTCTCATAAACTTCTTTAATTTTATTAACATCGATAATCTTTCTACATCTTGCGGAATCGTAAGCTGAGAACTTAGATGTCTTAACTAACATTTCAGCCATTGCAACGATTGTCTTAGTTGTTGAATCACAAGAAGCAAAGTTGAGTGCTAATGCTGTATTGAGGTTTATTTGACTTTCAACATCATCGAGTTGGAATGCTATTTGTTGACTTTCGATACCGTTATCAGTTGTAGCTAATAACTTGTCTTCTAATTCAGTTTTTGTCTTTTCTAAACTCTTAACTTTTTCGTTAGCGTCTAATGAAAGTTTTGCGAATTGTTCATTAATGCGTTTAATTTCGATTAACTTCTTGTCCCATTTAGATTTTTCATCTAAATCATCTTCTGGTAAATCTAAATCATTCAATAAGTCAGTGCCCATTGTTAAAGCGCTTACTAACTTTTCACATGCTTCTTTATAAACAGAATCTAAGTTTTGTTTTGAAGCTTGTTCTACTTCTCTACATGCTTTGACGATCATTGGTTTAACTTGATTGAGTTCTTTTTCACCTGATCCAAAGCTATTTTCGAAACGAGTTAATGCGGCGTTAATCATCTCAAGACCTTCTTTAACTACGTCTTTATCAAGAGCAGTGCATGCTCTACCGATCTTTAAGAAATAAACTGAACTATTAACTTGATCAATCATTTCTTTTTTGATCTTTTCGTTTTTATCAATTTTCTTAAGTAATCCCATGATTAACCATTAATCCTTTCTTTGATACGATTAATATCTTCTTCTGGGACATAAATTGAATTTAATGTTACATCTTCAACTTCGAGTCCCATATCAGTGAAGATTTTTTCTCCTTTAATAAGTTCCACCATCTTAGCTCTGATATTTGCTAATTCAGAATTAATCTCGAAGATTGAAACTGATTTACCACTGAAATATTCAGAGAGAAGAGGAACGCCATTGTTTGTGATGATTGGGAGAATCTTTGCCCAAACATCTTGTACAGTAATTGATGTATCCTTTTGGAAATAATTAATTAATCCAACTGGATCTTTGATTGAACAAGTAACGATACCGTTAACACCAACACTATATGCATCTTGGAGTCTATCGTTATTTACTTGGATTCCACCAATGCCCCATTTAATTTCGAAGTTTGCTTTCTCAGAATAGAATGCGACTTGTAAATCTTCTTTTCTGAGCTCCCCACCAAACTTCTTAACTAAATTCTCATTAGCACATTCGCTCATTTTTGATTTTGGCTTGCCCCCTACATAAATGAGACCAACATAATTTCTAGGAACTGTTATTGTTGCGTCTCTAGTAACTATGCAGTGCTTTGAGAAGTACACTAATGCATTATTTCCTGCAGGTACTGTAATATTCATATCTTCTATTTTCATGACCGTCATCCCCTATAACTTGATTTTCTTATCTGGCTCTTTAAGAATTGCGCTTAATCTTTCGAGTGTAGTTTCATCGATTTCACTATTAGCGATTGAATAGAGAAGTTCTTTTTTAGCAACGCTTGCGTTAGTTACATCAACTTTTAAGTTAGATGATGATAATAGAATTGCTTTCTCTAATTTCTTTTTAGTATCTTCATCGACGTTATAAACTTCCATGAACTTATCTAAGAAATCAGCTGGAATATTTCTCTTATTGTTTTCAATAGCGGATAAATAAGTAGCTGAGATATCTAACTTAGCCGCCATTGTTCTAAGACTTTCGCCAATTTCGTTTCTAAAACTTGTTAAAAAATTTCCAATTTCGTTTAATGACATAACTTCTCCTTTTCAATTTTCTTTAATTGAGCACGATTTTTTACAATTTCTTGCCTTTTCAATCACTATTATAGAAAGCAAATCGTGAAAGTGTCAACAAAATTGTGTATACACTTTGTATAAAATAGAAAAAGACCTATCGATTTTTGCCGATAAGTCTTTAAATAATTAGCGTTTTATTCTAAAATTAGAATAACTATAGATGCTTCTAAAATCTTTCTTATCTAATATACCTGTAAACAAAATTGTGAAACACTACTTCTTTTTGGTTTCTTCTAATGTTTCGATTTTGATCACTCTATCATAATTTTGATAGAAAATACTCGCTACAACAATTTTCTTATTAGGTAGCCTGCCAGATAGCTTAATAACATTTTTATAATAGGATTTACTGCCATAGTGTCTATCCACCTCACGATTTTCTAATATCAATCGATAATCGTTAGAGTAGCCGTAGACAACAACGTAGAATCCTTCTACTTCTTTAGCGTACAAGATAGCGTTACCAAATAAGATGAACGCTATTATGGCCCCAACAAAACCTAATCCACTTGTAATAGTAAAGAAAATCCAAATAGGTCTAGCTCTTTCTCTAGTCTCTCCCCATCCAGAATGAGTAATTTCCTTGTCTGTACTTACTAAAATAATGAAAAGAATGAATAGTATGAATAACACTATAGTCCAAGTTTTTGCTGTTTTTTTATTCTTTTGGACTTTATATCTCCATTGAGAGACCCATGTTGGTTCTTTTTTTCTTATATTTTGTGGAGATGTTGAAGTGGTTGTTGAAGTCGATGATGCTGGTTTATATCCAGCATTTGCAAATGGATTCCCTGTAGTTGGTTTTGGTTTTTCCTCAACTTTTGGTGACTCAACTATAGTAGGTGGTTCCGCTACTTTAGGTTTTACTTCAACTTTTAGTTCTTCTGTTTTTGGTGTAGTTACTACAACAGGAGTAACATCTACCACTGTTTCTTTTTTTATAGGAATGTCTTCAACTGCTTTAGGTTTGACAACCTCTATATCAGCAGGTTTTACTTCAACCTTGTCTTCTTTAACTGGTTCTGGTTCAACTATTTTATTTTCTTCAAAAGCTTTGTTGAAATAATCCTCAAAGATATCTTCTTTGGGTTCTTCTTTCTTTGTTTCTTCTTTTTTGTCAAATGAGACACTATTAAATAATGACTTTCTAGAGAAGCCACTACTTATTTCAATCTTTTGACTGACTTTTGTTTCTTCTTTTTTCTCTTCTTGTGGTTTTTCTTCAACCTTTGACTCGTCTACTGGTTTAAGTCTATAACCACAAAGATGACATACTTCCTCGTCTGTGTGACATATCGCATCACACTTTGGACATCTAAATAACCCCATAATAAATACCCCCTGTATTATTCATTAGAAAGTTCGAAAGTACATACTTTCTCAGTTAATACAATATTAACAAATTTATTATTAGGTAATGATACTTTATAAGTATCATGGCGATAATTTTTCGTTTTTTTAAGAACTATCTTATTTTGAACATAAATTATCGCATTCGCTAAAGTAGTTTTAACAGCTACAGTATAACCATCAAACGTTTGTATCATAACCTTAGTATAACGATATATAAAGCAAATCATCACACCAACGGCAAAAATTCCGAAGAATACAAAAGTCAAAGCAACAAAAGCAGGATTATATTCAATTAAAGAGCTACCATCTTCTGCAACTCTTGTTATGCTTGTGGCCATCCATAGTATTAAGAAAACAAATCCTAAAACTAATCCAATAGATAAAAACACTACTCCGATTGTTTTTTTAATCTTATCTTTCTTTAAAAGTTCAAGAGCCCATTCTTCATGTTGATCTTTTGAACCATCATTTAAAATACAGCCACAATTAGGGCATAAATATTCATTATCTTCTGTTAGTTCGCCACAATTAGGGCAATTAATCTGTGCCATAATGACTACATTTTACACTACTCGAAAAATTTATTTATTTTTTTGAGCAGTTTTATTATTTTAAATAGTCTTAATTAGTGGGGGGAGGAAAATATTGCTATATCGTCTCATCCATAATTTTGAAAATATATTTTCCTCCCTGAGTAGCATCAAATAACAACAATTGAATCATACGCCTTTAAAAAGGTAAAATTATGTAGTGCCTGTTATGAAAAAGTACTACATTTTTTTATCGATATTATCAGTTATATTAATAGGATTTACTGTCCTAACTATTCTTTATTTTCACGATTATTACGAAATCACAAAGGAAATATATAAATTGGAATTAGATTACACATTTACTTCTTTAATTCCATTTATTACACCTGAAGAGACAACACGTAAAGAAAGACCAGACACTTCACTATTGCAAGCAGAAGCAGACTATTCTCTTAGATTAGGGATAGTATTTTTAGTAATCGCTTGTATTATCCTCATTCTACTAGCTATTACTATTATTAAGATGTTTAAAATTAAACATCAGCAATTAGATAAAGAAACCACTATTCTTTAGGAAAGCTACAAATCTATAAAAGCAACATAATAGAATTATCTAGATATAATAAAGGTGGCAACATCGCCGCTTTTTATTTAAATAGATTATCGACGAAATCTATAACTAATACTTTTCACAAAAATATCTTTTTGTATAATCATCTGATAAATAGCGATTTTTATTTTGTGATAGTAATTGTTGCTGTTTTATTTGTGATTTCTTTTACTGTAACTTTAAAAGGAAGTGAAGAGCCATTATTTAAACACTTGTTATTAACAAATTGATTTGCAAATTTATCAATAGAGAAAACATCACCTTGTTTAAACAAATATTTAGATTCTAAATGAGTAGTACTTTTATAATTTACAGAAGTATCGTTTCTAATTAATTGAAGTTCATTATAATTTAAAAATTTACTCCCAAGCATTGAACCACCATCTGCTTGTGTATAAGTGTTACTCATCATGCCCCAAACTTTATAACCCTCAATTAAAGGATTAGTAGTTATTTTATTGGAACTAAAACTATTCTCATCTTTGCTATAAATAAGTCTGGCATCAACATGCCAAATTCTTATACCGACATCTTTTGGGCCAGCATCTCTAGCGCCACAATATGCATGTAAACTATCAAATTCATTTAAACCAGTTGGTGTATAAAGTTCTAATAAGATATATTCATCAAATGGAGAATTAACTTCTTTATTTGATAATAAAATAACATCACCGCTAGATTGGAAATCATTGATTGTTGTTGTAGTTTCATCAGTAACAACATAAGGATCAACAAATCCATATGTTAATAAAGAATAAGGATCATGACCACCAACGTTTTCATCTTGCATAGAAAAGCTACCAGCAGGACTGTATTGTCCTGAGTAATCATAGTAATCATTAAGACCTAAAACATGGCCAAATTCGTGAATAAATGTGTGCGTATCGATATTACAGTATGTTGTGTCACCAGTATGATAATTCATACAGTGAGGATGTTTTTCCCCATACATAAAATCATAGCTTGCCCAGAAGTAAGCATTTGCTCCTGGGTCTTCATAACTACGTGTTTCTTCTTCACATAACCATGAAGTAAATGCCCATAATGCACTAGCCCTAGAATTTTGTAAAGCACTATAGTCAGGAGCGCCATAAATTAAGACAACTGAATCAATATAACCATTACAATCAGCATCAAAGCCTTTCATATTGCTGACGTTATATTGAGACTTATACCAAGTAACCGCAGACTTAACTAAAGTATCTACATTGTCATAAGCATATTTTTGATTGTAAAAACTTCTGCTACTGAAATTGCATGCATACCAATCTGTGACAACGCCAGTAAGTGTGTATCTACCCCTACCTTCTTCTTCGTAGAAAGTCTTAACACTTCTCCAGCCAGTTTCAGCATTAGTCCCTAAGTAAGCTTTTTCAATATCGTCTCTAATTACGCTTTTCATACTGTTACTTATGTAGTTTCCAGAATCTGTAAACCAAACAGGAATGATTAAACAGTGCGTACTTTTGTAATTAGCGTTATCAACATTCCACATGTTGTTGTTTGCAAAGTCTTTGTATGTATAAGCTAATCTTGTTTTGATTCTTTCATCATTACCTTTAACTGTAATTATTAATGATGTAGATAACGAAGGATTTGATTGACTAGTAGCCACTACTGTTGCTTTTCCAGGAGCTAAAGCGTAGATTTCTCCACTTTCACTAACACTTACTACTTCAGGATTATCATTCGAATAAATAAAACTCTTATTTGATGTAGTTGTAGGGAAAACAGATGGAGTAAAGAAATAGTTTTCTCCTTCTTTCATCTCAAAATCAGTTAAACGGTGACTGATTTTGTCTGCTTTAATTGAAAAACATTTAACATGAAATCTAATTGTTATTTCTGGATATTTTTCACTAGAAATAACGATATCTGTTTCACCTTTACCAACAGCGGTAACATTACCTAATTCATCAACTTTAGCTATGCTTTCATCATTTGAAACAAAAGAGCATCCTTGGTAAGTAGCATTATCTGGATAAATAACAGGTTGAATTTGATATGTTTCACCATAGTCTAATTCTTTAGTATTTTCTTTAAGGTCCAATTGGTTAATCGCAATAGGATTAACTGTAACATCGATTGTTTTTGTAATTGAGGAACCATCCATTGTAGTTGCAGTAATTGTTGCATTACCATCTTTTAAAGCAGTGATTTGTCCTGCTTCGTCTACTGAAACTATTTCGTAATCACTACTAGCCCACCTAACGCTCTTATTTGTAGCGTCATCTGGCTTAATTTCGTATTCAATATTGTGTGTAGTATGAATATCTATTTCAATTGAGGATTTAAGAAAATTAAAAGACTCGACAAGTATGTCTTTATTTTCAATTATCTCTTCACCAACATCGATATTAGGGGATTCAATTATTGGTTCTTCTTTTTTAGTCTCTTCTTGTTCAACTATAGTTGTAGCAGGTGTTTCTTGATTATCTACTACATCTTTATTTTTACAACCTGCTAGAGAATAAGTTAATAAAGCACCAAAGAGTAAAACTTTTATTCCTTTCCTCATATCTCATCCTTTTCTTTTTTCTAGATATTTACACCCGCACAGACAAGATGGAAGTGTAAATATTAGAATATCGTACAACTAAAAATTAAAATCGTAAATGATTTTATTTTATCTATTAATTTAACAAAGATTCTTTATAAAAGAATAAAATTTATTAAATATCAAAAACATACGGCCTTAGCACCACTTTTTCGATAACTCTTATATAACTATTATCATTTCTAACTAAACTATAAAAAACAACACCAACAATGTTGATGTTTAAAAATTAATACTTATATTCAAGACTGAAACAATGATTGTCTACATCATTATTTTGATAATCATTTCCGACATCCGCCACTATTTTAAAACCGCATTTTTCATGCGTCTTTAAAGAAGGAATATTTTTCTTACTTACACAATCACAAAGACGGAAATGTCCTTCCTTCTTTAAAGCTTCTATTAGTTCAGATAATAGTTTTGAACCATAGCCTTTATTTCTTTCGCTTGGCATAGTTTCAAGTGCTTCTAAGTAGATAATGTCAGGCTTAATAAAGCATGTTCTTGCAGCGCTTACCCATACACCATTTTCTTCTAATACCCAGTAAGTAGCATCTTCTTGTTTAAAGAAATTATTCTTAAGAAAATCTAAGAAACCAGCTTCTACTTTTTTAACACCTACGCTCTTATCTACTTCGTCAGGATAAAAATAATCTACATTTTCAAAATTACTTTCGGCGTAGATATCCATAAGTTTTCTATCATTTATGTCTGTGTAATTTTCAATTTTTAATAACATTTATTTAATTTCAAAACTCTCTGTCTTTAAATCACAGTAGTACCTACCACTAGTCGCGGTAAATTTAAGTACACAATAATCTGGATCAGTAACACCTTGTTTATAAAATATAGTGTCAAACTTCTTCCAAATCATATTCTTAGTTTCTTGGTCAGTAAGTACTTCCATCTTTCCTATAAGCATTACACCTTGATACTTAAATAAACCTTTATGATAAAAGTAAATACTAGCGTTTGGATTATTCTTATAATGAGTAACTCTC
>JAGCCQ010000058.1 GCA_017651565.1 Bacilli bacterium
ATAAGAAAGATAAAAACGTTGAAATTACTTATATTTCCTCTGATACAGGTTTGTTAGGAACTAAAGTCATTGAAATCAAACCAGAGGATGAGTATATTTTAGAAAGAAGTGGTAGAAAAACAAGTATCTTATCTTGGGATTCAAACCCTTACGAAAACAAATACTTAAAAAAGAAGAAAACTAAGAGTCTTAACTGGAGTGTAACACGTCTTAGAGAATTTATTTTGGAACACTTGTCAGAAAAAGAGTTTAAAGATGTGTTTGGATCACTAAGGGAAGACGTTAAAATAAATTTCATTGATATAGAAACAGAGATTTTAGAAGACTATGGATTTTGTGGTCCAGAGAAACCTATCGCCGCAATTCAAACAATTTCAATTTGTAATCAGAAAGGTAGTGTTATTACCTTAGGTTACAAACCTATGTCAGACAATGACAAACAAAATGCCCTTAGAATTATACAAAGAGAATGTGGTGATTTTTCAAGTATGTTTGACTTCAAATTTAACTACATTCAATTTGAGAACGAATCCATAATGTTAGAAACATTTGTTAACAAACTGTTACCAAAATTTGTTTGTATAACTGGTTGGAATTTCACAGGATTCGACTGGGAGTATATTGTAAACAGATGTGATATGTTAAACATTAGTTTCAAAAACATTAACTTACAGAAAAACAAGTTACCAACTAATTTAGTTGTCTTAGATTTAATGGAGTTATATGATGCGTATGAAACTAAGAAATCAGTGAATAAAAAATTAAACACAGTTTCACAAGATATGTTAGGGATTGGGAAACTTGAGTTTGATTCTAAGGAAAACCTCGACAACTTATACAAAGATAACTTCACTAAGTATGTTGCATACAATGCGATAGACACTATATTAACAATGTTGATAGAAAACAAAAATATGTATTTTAGGATACATTCGTTTCTATCAGAGTTAGCAAATGCTGGTGTTTACGAAGTGTTTAGGCAAACTGCAATTACTGAATGGAAGTTTCAACATGAGTATTTAAAAAGAGGTTTACACTGTGGTGAGAAAACCCCAGAGGAAAAAGAGTATATTGAAAGAAATTGTGAAAAACAAGATGTGATAGGTGGGTATGTCTATGATGGTATAAAACAAGTGAGTTACAACATCGCATCATACGATTTCTCCTCACTATATCCAAGTCTTATTAAATCTTTGAATGTGTCTGCCGAATCGTTCATTGGTATGTATAAAACAGGTAATGATAGTTACTACAATGAAGATGAAAAGATAATAACAGACGAAAACATTATAAACAATAACATTAAAACAGAGTATGGTGCTTTGTTCCTAAAACATGATGACGAACATCCATCAGTTCTGTTTGAAATGTTAAGTAACGGTTATAAAATAAGAAAGGGGTATCAAAGACAGTCGTTAGAAATTAGTTCTAAAATAGAAAGTATAGAAAGAGATTCGATTAGTGAAACAGATGAGTTGAAGAAATTAAAATCAGACGCTCATTTTTATCACAATCTTCAAACTGCTGTTAAAATATATTGGTTAAATGGTTGCGGGTATGGTGTGTTTGCCTCTAAGTATTTTTACTTTTTCAATAGAAGTATCGCAAACGCAATAAC
>JAGCCQ010000059.1 GCA_017651565.1 Bacilli bacterium
AAAGATGCAACTTACGGTGCTGGTGCAAAGAAAAACAAAAAGATTAACGTAGAATTCGTTAGCGCTAATCCAACTGGACTTCTCCATGTTGGTACTGCTCGTGGAGCAGCAATCGGAGATTGTATTAGTAGAATCTTAGTTTTCAATGGCTATGATGTAACAAAAGAATACTACATCAATGATGCCGGTATGCAAATCACCCACTTAGCAGAATCTATTTATGCTAGATACCTTCAACAATTAGGCATGCCTGCTGATATGCCAGAAGATGGTTATTGGGGTGATGATGTTGTTGATATTGCTAAGCAATTAATCCAAGAAAAAGGTAAAGACCTTATTTATATGGATGATGCTGAAAGAATGGAATTCTTAAAGCAATACGGTATCAAATTAGAATTAGGTAGAATTGTTGAACACTTAAAAGCATTCAGAGTTGAATTCAATGTTTTCTCTAGTGAGAAAGCAATTCGTGCTGATAACGCTATTGAAAAAGAAATTGAATTTCTTGGTGAAAATGTATATGAAGATGATGGCGCGTTGTTTTTAAAAACAACTAACTATCTCGATGATAAAGATAGAGTTATTCGTAAGAAAGATGGCGAATATACTTATTTCATGCCTGATATTTGTTACCATGTTAACAAATTATCTAGAGGTTTTGATGGTCTTATCGATGTATTGGGCGCAGACCATCACGGATACATCAATCGTATGAAGAGCGCACTTATGATGCACGGGTACGATAAGGATGTTTTGCACATTGAATTAATTCAAATGGTAAGATTCATTAAAGATGGTGTAGAATTTAAAGCATCTAAGCGTAGTGGGGACGCAATCACATTACATGAAATTTGTGAAGAAGTTGGTGTTGATGCAATGAGATACTTCTTTGCAATGAGAGCGGCTTCCACTCATATGGACTTTGATATGGATCTTGCAAAAGAACAATCATCAAATAACCCAGTCTACTATGCACAATATGCACACGCTAGACTTTGCTCAGTTCTTGAACAAGGTAAAGATATTCTATTAGACACTAGTGGTTCTTTGTTAAAAGACCCATCTGAAAATGAATTATTGAAAAATATCGCAAAATTCCCTAAAGTTGTGGAAGATGCAGGGAATACAAAATCCCCATACAAGATTACAAATTACATTCACGATTTAGCAGAAAGCGTTCACTCTTTCTACAATTGCTGTCATGTAATTGACCGTGATAATTTAGAGTTATCCGGTAATAGATTGGCTTTATGTAAAGCTACTAAAATTGTTATTAAAAACGCACTTAACCTTTTAGGTGTAAGTGCTCCAGAACACATGTAAGAAGGAGAGGAAATTATATGGAATGTTCATTAATTGAAATCGCTTATGAATATGTAAGTGGTAAAAAAGACAGCTCAAGCTTCAAAGATATTTGGGCATATGTTGTTGAAAAAGCAGAATTAACTCCAGAAGAAGCTGCAGCAAAGGTTTCAAGATTCTATACTAACTTAATGTTAGATGGTAGATTTGTTACTTTAGGTGAAAACGAATGGGATTTAAGAGTCCGTCACACATTCGATAAAGTTCACATTGATATGAAAGATGTCTATTCAGAAGTCGATTCTGAAGATGATGTTGACTCAGAAGAAAAAGAAGAAGAAGACGAATACAACGCTGCATTCGAAGAAAAGAAACCATCTGATGAAGAAAACCTCAACATTGATGGTAACGAAGCTGAAAAAGTTGAAGAAGAAGATTCTTCTGAAGACGAAGATTCAAATAACTAATTTATGTGGGAAGAGCAACTTGATTGTGCTTTAAAGGCTGGTATTTCAGTCATCAAGCCTATTATGGATATCTATAATCGTGGCTTTGATGTTGAAATTAAAGAAGATAATTCACCAGTTACAGAAGCAGACAAACTTGCAGATAAATTGATTAGAGAATATCTCCATAAGTGTTATCCTACATACGCTTTCTTAACAGAAGAGTCAGAAGATGACAAATCTAGATTAGAAAATGATTATGTTTGGATTATTGATCCGGTTGACGGAACTAAAGATTTCGTCGCAAAAGATGGAGGATTCACAGTCAATATCGGATTAGCTTATAAGCATGAAGTTGTAGTGGGTGTAGTTATTGCTCCTGCAACTGGAGATATCTATTTTGCTTCTAAAGGAAACGGTGCTTTCCATCAAATTGGAAACGAAATTAAAAGAATCCATGTTAATGATAAAACTGAAAATTTAACAGTTCTTTGTTCAGTGTTTCATTTAAATGAAAAAGAAGAAGCACTTATTGAAAAGTGGAAAGATAGAATCACCGCAAAAAGAAAAGTTGGTTCAGCTTTAAAAGCTTGCCAAATTTCCGAAGGATTAGCAGAGATTTCATATAGAATGTCTGCTGGTACAAAAGAGTGGGACACAGCAGCAAGCCAATGTGTTGTCGAAGAAGCTGGTGGCTTATTTGTTAAACCAGACGGCACCCCAATTAGATACAATAGAGAAGATGTTTATAATCGCGAAGGTTACATTATTGTAAACCGCAAGGAAAATATCTTGTTATAATATCCTACAAACAACAAGAAAACGAAGCTCGTAATTGAGCTTTTTTCTTTTTCTAAATTATTGATGATAGAACTTCTTTTAATTGGTTAAGATTTTCGGTAATTACTTCGTATACGATTGTGTAATCTGTTTTTCCGTATTCGTGTACTATTCCATTTCTAAATCCAATTATTTTGCCCCAAGGAATTTGAGGATTTTTAGTTTTAAAATTGGTAGAAATTTTTCTAATGTTCTCAATCATTTGGATGAGTCTAAACATAACTGCGTCCACTAGTTGATTGTCGCAGATAAAATCCTCATAGCTTTTTGATTTAACATAATCGTTAATGACGTTGATTTGCTCTATAGCTTTTTCGGCATAGTAATTGTCATTTTTTAAATTATCCATATATTTTGATGCCGTCCTTCATGATCTCGTTCACAAGATCGAAATTTTTTTCTAAAGTATCAAATCTTATTAGGTCTATTTTTTTGCGAAGCAAGTTTCTTACATCTTCGATTAATCCAATAAAATCCAAACCCTTCAAAGAAGTTTCTACACATAGGTCGATATCACTTTGTTCTGTGGCATACCCTTTTGCATAGCTTCCAAATAAGTAACAGAACTTGATTGCATCTTTGTATTGAGTATCGAACAATTCACATAGTTTTTGCTTGATTAGGTCAATTGTAAGTAAACCTTTTTCTTCTGTAATTTCGTATTCATCGTTGATTAACTTAATCATGGTTTGTCGTTTCAAACTACTTCCATAATTATCGTTTTGTTCATACCTGATATACGTTCTTACTGGTATCCCTAAAAGGTTGGCAATTTCTGCTTGAGATACTTTGTATTTTTTTCTAATTTCCAAAAGAGTAGTTCCCATAACCACTTTTAAGATACATTTTTTGTCATATATTTTCAAGCAAAGTGTGACATTTTGTCATATTGTTTTTTAAAATAGTGACATTTTGTCATTTTCAATTTAAATTTAATAGAAGTATTTACAAAAAGGTTGATAACTAAATAAGGCTATTGACCTTTTTTGTTGTATCATTGTTTTGCTAACAAAACGAACGCAGGCAGTCATCAATAATGGTTTTGTGGAGAGATTAAAAGAAACCTAGTTATTCAT
>JAGCCQ010000060.1 GCA_017651565.1 Bacilli bacterium
GCTACTAGCGACATGATTTAAACGTTCTAATAATGTGTTATCAATCATTGTGTTGAAGAATTTCATTTCTTCAGGGCATGATGCTAAAACGTAATTAATGCAGAATTTAACACACGCTTCTATGATTTCCATGTTTCCGTTTAAATCACAGAAAGCCATTTCAGGTTCAATCATCCAGAATTCACTTGCGTGTCTTACTGTATTTGAGTGTTCTGCTCTAAATGCAGGACCAAATGTATAAACATTTCTAAATGCTAATGCGAACGGTTCGACGTGTAATTGACCAGTAACAGTTAAGTTTACTTTTCTTCCATAGAATGAGAATGGATCTTTAGTATCGTGTGTTGTAACGTCGAAAACGTTACCTGCGCCTTCGCCATCGTTAGTTGTAATTAATGGTGTGTGAACATAAACGAATCCTCTTTGGTTGAAGAATTCATGAATTGCCATTGAAAGAACACTTCTAACTCTATAAACAGCTTGGAATGTGTTTGCTCTTGGTCTAACGTGAGCAATTTCTCTTAAGAATTCGAAGCTGTGTCTCTTCTTTTGAAGAGGGTAATCTTCTGCAACATCACCTTCGATTTCACATTCTTCAACGTGAATTTCAAAAGGTTGTTTCATTTCTGGTGTTAATTTAACTTTACCAATTACTTTAATAGCAGCGCCTGTGCCTGCTTTTGCTATAACATCATGGCTCTTGCAATTATTATCATAGACTAATTGGATATTCTTAAAATATGTACCGTCATTGAATTCTAGGAATCCAATAGAACCGTTATCACGATTTGTCTTTACCCAACCCTCTAATTCAACGACGTCTAATGCTGCTAATTCTTCTGCATCGCCAGCTGTGACTACGTCGTATAATTCGAAATCTGTAAATTTTTGTGTAGCCATAATTCTATCTCCTATGTTTTTCCATTATACTCTTTTAGAAAGATAAGTCATTCTAAAATTCATTCCATTTATCAATTGCCCAGTTTGGATCGACTCCAATGTCTAATGGGGCGAATACTTTTCTTTCATATAAATGCTCAGCAACTTTAGCAATCATTGCTGCGTTATCAGTTGTACACCAAATAGGTGGAATATTTATATGAACACCTAACTTACTCATCTTCTCTTGAAGTTCGCTTCTTAAGTAAGAGTTAGCACTAACGCCACCTCCAACAATGACTGATTTTACGTTGTAGTCTTTAACTGCTTTACATGCTTTTTCAACTACCAATCCAACAGCAACATCTTGGAAACTTTTGCACATATCAGGAACGTTAACTTTTTCGCCTTTTTGTTCCATATTATGAACCATATTTATGACATTAGTTTTTAGTCCACTGTAGGATAAATCGTAAGTCTCTTCTCCTCTTAACGGAACCGTTAAATGATAAGTGTGTTTTCCTTCTTTAGAAAGCTTATCAATTGGGATTCCACCAGGATAAGGAAGGCCTAAAACACGAGCAACTTTATCGTAACATTCGCCGATAGCATCATCTCTAGTTTTACCTATAACTTCAAACTCCATATGGTCTTTCATAATTACAAGTTCACTGTTACCACCAGAAACAACAATTGCTAATAATGGGAACTGTAACTCTTCTATAAATTCATTAGCGTAAATATGACCACATAAATGGTGAACTGGTATTAAAGGTTTATTATAAAGAAAAGCGAGTGTTTTAGCGCATTGTAAGCCTACATGGAGAGCACCAATTAAACCTGGTCCTCTAGTAACTGCAAATGCGTCAATTTCTTCTAATGTTACTCCTGCTTTTTCAAGAGATTCTTTTAAAACTACACCTATGTTTTCTGCGTGTAATCTTGAAGCAATCTCAGGCATAACTCCACCATACTTTTGGTGAACTTCAATTTGAGTTGAAATAATGTTACTTAAAAGTTTGCCATCACGAATAATAGCAGCAGCTGTTTCATCACAACTAGATTCAATCGCTAAAATTGTAGCCATATTATTTCACCTCCAAAACGTAATAAAGTGCATCTTCGCCATCACTATAATAGTGAGGTTTTTCTACAACAAATTTGAACTCTTGCTTTTCATAGAAATGAATTGCATGAGTATTGCTTTTTCTTACTTCTAAAGTAAGAGTTTTGACTTTCTTTGCATAGCAATCATTATAAATCTCATCCATCAATGCCCTACCAAGTTGTCTACCATGTAAGTAAGGATGAATAGCGATTTTATTAATTGTTGCAGAATCAAATGTATGCCAGTAATCAGAGAATCCAACTACTTGAGGAACATCATCTTCTTTAAGAGATAAACAGATCACCCATAAATTACTTACTGGATTTTCATTCATTTCATAGAGAACGTTTTCTTTTGTCCAACATTCGCTATGAAAGCATAATCTATCTACTTCAAGAATAGCTGGAATATCTTTTTCTTCTGCTTTTCTAATATCGATAAATAAGTTCGTCATACTAGCCTTTCATATATACTGGCTTTAAAGATAGAGCGTTATCAATCTTAGCAAAGCTATTTCTTAATCTATACATGTTTTCTATAACGTTAACGTTATTAGAAACAATATCTAATCCTAATTGTTTTATATTGCCACAGACTGCGTAATCAGGATGTGCAGCAATATATTCTTTAACTTGATCACTAGTTCTAATTTGGTCACTTTCAATGACAAAGTCATTGTCATAAACAGCAAAGTAACTTCTTCCACTTCTTGCGTCCATTAAGCAAATAGATTTTTCATTCTCTTTTTGTAAGATTTGAAGAGAACTAATTGGATAAACTTCTGCATTTAACGCAACCGCAATTGTTTTAGCAATTGTAAGTGCAATACGTACACCTGTATAACTTCCTGGACCAATCGCTACAAAAATTCTTTTTATATCTTTTTTATCAACTTCGCCTTCAATACATAACTTCTCTAATTCAGGAAGCATATATTCACTTTGTGCTTGCCAACATTTATATGTTGTAGATAAAAGTTTTGAGTTTTCATCTTTACAAACTCCTACTGCTAAGAAGTCACTAGATGAATCTAAAAATATATCTGCCATATTACTTAATCACACTCGAAAGATCTACGTCTTTACTATCAATAACAATTTTTCTTTTATCATCGCCCATATGTTGGATATTAATTTCAATTGCATTAGATGGAATCAATTCTTTAATGAATTGAGGCCATTCAATAACAGTAATTCCATTTTCATATCCAATATATTCGTCTAATCCAATATCAGGATTAATATCAGCGAGACGATATGCATCAATATGTATTAAAGGTCTATCTCCTTTAAAATATACTTTCATAATGTTGAAAGTAGGAGATTGAACTACATCACTAATATTAAGCCCTTTTGCTAATCCTCTAACAAAAGTTGTCTTTCCTGCGCCTAAATCACCATCAAAACAGATGGTGCTACCATCTGGTAAAATATTGGCGATTTTCTCGCCCAATTCCATAGTAAAAGAAGAACTATTAGAAAATATTTCGTAAGTCATTTTTATACCTTCTTCGTTATCTTTTCTAAGAAAAGATTAAAATAGTCTTGCACTTTAGAGTCTACAAATGGGAACTCTCCAGCTTTCATTTTTGAGACAATTTCATTAGTTTGATATCTAAGAATCTTATTTAATTCGTCGTTATAACCATATTGTTTTCTATGACGTTTATATTCCTTTTCATCAAGAACCTTGATGACTTTGTCAGGGAATAATTTAGCATCTAAATCATAGTCAATATATTTAATCGTTTCTCCATCAATAATGGATGGTGAAGCGATATTACAATAGTAACAAATTCCCTCTTTTTTAATCATGCAAATGGTGTTCCACCATTCTTTTTTAGAAAAGATAGTAACTGCAGGTTCTTTTGTAAACCAACATCTACCATTGTTTTCAACAACTTTTGCACGCTTTGTGGCCACTATTAAATAATCATCGTTATTTTCTAAGACCAAACCTCTGTCCCAGAAACGATGGATAGTTCCATTATGCTTATAGCATCTTATGTCTAACCAACGTCCTTCAACTGTGTTCATATTACTTTCCTAACAATTTAATGACATCGAAAACCCTATTAAGATCATCCACGAAACTCTTGAAAGCTGATGGATTAAATGGTTTATCAAAAGGTAATGCGATGACATCGTCATCGTAACTCATAAATACGAATGTATGACCTTCCCAAATTGAGAGAGCTAAGTTTAATAAATGCTTTTCAGCTTTAATTTTCTTAATACTGCCTAAGAACTTTTCGCCAATAACTGCTCTAAAATCACAGCCTTCATCACCATAAATAGTAAGGCCATCATCTGTATAGAGCTTAGCTCTATTATCTAATGCGTTTGGAACATCAACTGGTTCTTCTCTTGCAATATTGATTACAATATTTCCACCGAATTTAATGTTATTTTCAGCTTCAAAATATTTACCTACGAAACAAGCAGATGTTGGTTGCTTTTTACCTTCGTCTCTTTTAAAGAGAGCTGCTTCAGCAAACTTGAAAGAAACATCATCATATTTACCTTTAATAATGTTTCTAGAAGCTACTCTAACAATGTTAGTGTAAACACCATTACCAGCAACACCATCAATTTCAATTTTGCCTTCAGTTACTTCAATATCACCGAAATTAGCGCTAGAGAATGTTTCTTTGGTAACTATTTCATTAACAAAACTAATATATTCTTTTGTCTTACCATCAAATCTTCTCTTACTTAAGAAATAGAATGCAAGCATACCTGCTACGCCTGCACCTAAAAGACACCAACCAAGAATTGGCATCCAAGCTTGTGAACCAGTGATAAGATACATTCCACCAATTGAAACCGCCAAAATAACAAAAGTTAGAATATTGCTTATTTTTCTACTTGTTTGAAACGTCTTATATAAAGGCGCTCTTTTTTCTTCAATTAAAACATCAAATGATTTTTCACCATCTGAAACTACCTCTATAGGAGCTTCTTCAACAGCTTCTTCATTTGATGTTTCTAAAACTTCTTCTTCATTTAATAACATACCGAAAACCTCGGTAGTATTCTAACATAAAACTAAGTTTATGTTATAGAGATTTAGTATTATGTGCTCTAAATGCTTTTAAAATATTGATTAATAAACCAAGGAATAATGCGCAAACTGCAATGAAACTTGGAAATATATATCCTGCGTTGTAGACAACAGAACCAATAAAATCGTAGCCATATATAATCATGCTATCTAGAGTTCCGCAGAAAAATCTTATAATATATGCTGCCAACATACCTACTGTACTAAATGCATAACTATGCCAAGTTACATTGTAATTATCATCTGTAATTAATGGTTTTAAAAGGCCAAGAACTGCTACCGAACCAAAACCAAGAAAATATTCTAAAGGATATGTTTGGAAACCATATCCATCAATAAGACATGTGATAAATCCGAAAGCAAAACCACCAGCCAAAAAGCCTTTAAACCAGCCGTGTCTTAAAGCAATGATGAACAAAGGAAGCATCGCGATATTAAGCGATCCGCCTGTGGCGCCAATCTGAATCTTTACAAATACATCAAAAACAATTGCAATACCAACAAAGATTGCGATTTCGCAAATGTCTTGAACAGAGAAAAAGAAAACATCTTTTTTAATTAATTTCTTACCATAGGAAAGTTCTTTTTCTTTTTCGTTTTCGTCTTCGTACTCGTTGCCGTCTAATTCGTCTTCATCGACTACTTCGACTTCTTCAACGTTTAATTTTTTAGTCTCATCCATAAAAACAAACCTCGCTTTCCCGGCGAGGTTTTGCAATATAAAAAAGCAATCCTACGCCAGCATTATCTGGATCAGGTTCGGTCGGTTCCAAGAAGAACCCTCTCAGCCCACTTACAGGTGAGCTCCCGTCAATATAATAGAACGTTAATCTTGTTTTGTCCAATTAATTTCTTGAAGATAATTTTTTCTTAAATATTCGTTTGCTAATTTGAAATGATTATTACCAAACCAACCACCATGGTTAGCAGATAAAGGAGATGGGTGAGCGCACTCTAAAATTAAGTGGTCTGGATTGTGCAAGAACTTTTTTAATTTACGTGCGTATCCGCCCCAAAGAAGAAAAACCATTGGGCGGAATTGTTTATCAAGAGTCTCTAAAACTTCATGGAAGAATTCTTCATATTCTTCAATATTATGGCTGAGTGCTTGTTGCGCTCTAACAGATAGAATTGAGTTTAAAAGCAACACTCCTTGCTTTGCTAAGTAGGTTAAATCACCATTACGAAAATCCATAGGAGTTTTGTACTCATCTTGAATCTCTTTAAAAATGTTAACAAGTGAAGGTGGAACTCTGACTCCTTTTGGCACAGAAAAAGACAGTCCCATAGCCTGGCCTTCTTCGTGATAAGGGTCTTGTCCAATAATGACAACTCTAACCTTATCTAATGGAGTAAGTTCGAATGCTTTGAACATAGATTTTCTTGGAGGGTAGCAAGTATGCTTTTCATATTCTCCATCTAAAAACTTATGGAGTCTTAAAGAATAGTCTTTGTTTTGTTGTTCTACGAAAAATTCTTTCCAAGTTGTAGCAATTTTTTTCATGCAAAAATGATAACATTTTTCTATTCAATTCTAAAAGTGCCAATTATAATAAAAGACATATGAAGGTTTTAATAGTATTTAACCATCCTGCACCTTATAAGGTGAAATTATTTAATGAATTATCAAAAAAATTAGATTTATTTGTTATTTTTGAAAGAAAATATGCTAAAGATAGACCAGCGAATTTTTATAGCGAAAAAAATTACGAATTCGACAACACAGTTTATGAAAAAGGCTATCTTTGTAGAGAAAATTCTTTCACATTTAAGCTCAAAAAATACATTAAACAGAATCATCAAAATTACGATTTAATTGTTATGAATGGTTATGCCACTATTTCAGAACAAATCGCAATTAATTACATGATTAAACATAAAATTCCATACATCCTTTATATCAACGGCGGAGTCATTAGAGAGAAAGAAAATAAGTTCATCAAAAAACTTAAGAAGCGTTATATCTCTAACGCAATCGGGTATCTTTCTCCTAACGAGAAATCTAGTTTATACCTAACTTATTACGGCGCTAGAAAATCCATTGTGCACTATCCATACTGTACTTATTTTGAAAACGAAATCAAAAAAGGAAGAATGAGTGAAAAAGAAAGAGATGCTCTTAGAGAAAAATATGGCCTCCCAAAAGGCAAACTATTCATTTCTGCATCTAACTTTATTAAACGTAAAAACAACTTTGAACTTTTCGATGCTTTCAAAGATAAAGATTGCTCATTAGTTCTTTATGGTGATGGTCCATTAAAGAAAAAATATATCGACTATCTAGAAAAGAACAATATCAAGAATGTCTATTTAAAAGACTTTGTGTTCAGCAATGAATTAATGGACATTATGTCATGCTGTGATGGTTTTATCACATTGTCTAGAGAAGATATCTATGGACACACAACTTTAGAAGCTTTTGCATCTGGCATCCCAGTAATCTCTTCTAATAAAGTTGTTAGTTCCATTTCTGTAATTAAAGATTTTGAAAACGGCTTTGTCGTTAATAACAAGAAAGAAATTGATTACGCTATTGAACACATTGACTACTCAGTAATGTCTAAAAACTGTATTGAAACAGCAAAGCAGTTCTCGATTGAAAAAGAAGCTGAAGTTATCGCTGAAGGTTTGAAAGGATTTCTTAAATGAGAATCGCATATTTTACAACCGCTCAAGATAAAAAAGAATATTTAAACTCCCCAATAGAATTAAATCCATCTAACCAAGTATTTCATTCTAACTTTATTGAATGTCTTTCTTTAACCAATGATGTTAATGTTTTCGTCTTAAGATCTAACGCTTATGGAAACAAAGAATCTTTTGTTAATAAAGAAGGCAATGTCACTTGGAATTATCTTCAAACTAAGTCAGGAAAGTTTGCAAATATCACTTCACAAATTTCAAATAGTAAGAAGATTAAAGATAAATCTGATGTCGCTTTTGTAGACACAATGAACACTCGTTGTTTACTTGCTGCAAAAAACTATTCAAAGAAGAACAGCGTTCCTTTGATTGGTCTAGTAACTGACAATCCATATAACATAACAAAAACATCTTCATTAAGTTGCGACCTCATTTTAAGAACAGCTAAAAAATGTGACGGATTTGTTTGCTTAACCAAAGCTCTAAACGCTCTTTTTAATAAGAAAAATAAGCCTTATATATTAATAAAAGGATTAAGCAAAAATTCTAAAGTCAACAAATCATCTCCATTAGATTATCCATACTTTTTCTATGCAGGCACACTTCTTAAAAAATATGGAATTTGTGATTTAGTTGAAGCGTTCAAAAGCCTTAAGGACAAAAAGACAAAACTCGTTATCGCCGGTCATCATAACAACGACGATTTTAAGGAAGCAATCAAGGATGATGAAAGAATTGTCTTCTTAGGCAACATTGATAATCAAATCGTATGTGATTACGAAAATCATTCAATCGCGAATATAAATCCAAGACCATACATCGAACGAATTGATAAATATTCTGTTCCTTCAAAAGTAATCGAATACTCTTCTAAAAATTCATTAATCATTTCTGGCTATTCTTCTGAATTAAAGAATGTTTTTGAAGATTCAATTCTTTGGATTGATGAGAAGAATTCTTTAAGTCAAAGAATGGAAGAATCTTTAACACTTAAAAGAGAAATGATTAATGACGTTAAAGCAATAAGTGAAAAAGAGTTTTCTTTAGACGCAAATAATAAAAAACTACAAGGGTTCATATCTAACATCTTGAAGTAATAATTCTTTTTATAGTTATAATAAATTTAGGTGATACATATGAATAAATTTGTAAGAACAATTACCAATCCTTTAAGAGCAGTTTTAAGAGTGGTCTCTCCAAAGGCTTACGTTAAGCTTCAATATAAGACAATTACAGGGAATAAATTAAACTTAGAAAACCCTGTTAAGTACACTGAAAAATTACAATATTTAAGACTATATACTTATCCAAAAGATAAACTTGTTTGCAAGTGTGCAGGAAGAATTGGCGCTAGAGAATATTTAAAAAATATAGGATACGAAAGACTCCTTATCAAAGAATATGGAATCTTTGATTCTTTTGACGAAATTGATTTTGATGCACTTCCAACTCAATGCGTTATTAAAACAACTCATTCCTCACAAATGAACTACATTGTTTGGGATAAATTTAAAGAGAATTGGAAGAAATTAAAAAGACTATTCAATAGATACTTAAGGACTAACTATGGTAGAAAAACTTGCGAGCCTCACTATTCCAAAATTAGGCCTCAAATCATAGTTGAAAAGCTTCTTTTAGAAAACGATACAACACCTATTGAATATAAGATTCATTGCTTTAATGGAAAAGCTAGATCTATGTATATCGTTACAGGTAGAGGTAAAGACATTAGATACACTAACTACTATATTGATTGGAAAAGATTTGATGCTTCTCAGTTTAATGGTTGGAAGTCCGCTGATAAAGACATAGAAAAACCTGCTAACTGGGATGAGATGGTTAAGATAGCAGAAGATCTTGCTAAGCCATTCCCATTTGTTAGAGTAGATTTATACAACATCAATGAAAGAATATATTTCTCAGAATTAACATTCACACCTGCTAAAGGCACATTAAAATTTGATGATGAAAAAGCAGATTATGAAATGGGTGAATGGTTACAAATTAATACCAAGAAGAATTAACAAATAAGGTTTCATAAAGATACAAACATTGATCTAAGTTTGCGTCTTCAGTTGTTTCAAGAAGGTCATAGGAAACCCCTATGCCTTTTAAATTTTTAGCCATATCCATTTTTAGATTAAATCCAAATAGATAATATTTATCTCTAATAACAGTATCCATTGTATAAGAGCAAACGTTTTCAATGTATTTGCCATCTTCTTCGACATATAACTTAATGCTCAATTTAATCTTATATGTTGCTGATTTGGTGTAAATGCTATTTGTGTAATCACTACCCGCTTTAAAAGACATTGCAAAGTAATCTGCATAAATGCATTTCTTTTCGTATTCATGAACAAATCCAGATTCATTAATTTGAACTCTTACACCTTGATAAGTAAGTCCATCACAGAATAATAATCCATCACTTAATTTAGAAAGAATGCCGTGGTTAAATGAATCATCAATTTTGCCTAAACAATTTTCAGTTCCATAAGTTGTATTGTTGTTAGAGTGGATAATCGAATCATATCCAACTTCGTTATTCGCGACTTTGCTATCAAAATCTGCTCCTAATTGTTTAAGTTCAACATATGTTTCAAAAACCGAATCTTTGTTTTTATCTAATTCAATATTGTTAGTCTTTTTAATGTTACTAACGATTGATTCTTCTTTAAGTGTGTAATAGTTATTCTTAAAAATAGGATCATTATAATCACTACGTAAATAAGTGTTGTCCTTAGAAACAGCACAAGATGAAACAAAAAGCATTGTTAAGATAGAGAAAATAATTAATCTTTTTTTCATACTTCAATTTCCTCCTCATTCTTTCCCATATATCCAAAGAAGAACACAATTAATATAAATGGAGCCAAGAAGAATAATGGTAAGTATTCACCTGTCTCATAAAATGGCATGGAATCATAACAAGCCCCTGAAAATAAGAGCAATGACAAAATCATTCCAATTAATAATATCTTAGAAGTTTTATCGTCATCACTAGACTTATAGTAGCTAACGTATCTAACAATAATAACTACTACAAAAACTACAAATGCAATCCAACCAAATATGCTTGCAATCGCAATCATATCAAACATCCAGCTACGAGTATATTTGAGTTTATCTAAGCCTAATGTGTAACCTGTAAAACCTTTATATGCTTTTGTGCTAACAATTGTATCAATAAAGTTATAGTACTTTCTTGTTAGTTTATTAACTAAGAAAGCACCTTCAGTGAACTTAAATACACCATTAAAAACAGCTAATAAGAAATATAGACTTGTTAATCCAACAATAGAGAAAATAACAATCTTACTTACTTTATTAAACGGAATTATTTTCTTTCCAAATAACACTACCAAAGTAAACATAACAGCAAGAGCAAAATATCCAATAACAAACTTTATATTCAAAGTTAAAAGTACACAAAGAGCACCAATAACGCCAGTTACTAAATAGATAATAAAACTTGTTTTATCTTCTTTGTACGAAATAAAAAACAATCCTAATAACGCACTAGATAAAACGCACGCGATAAATGTAAATAATTCTACAGAAACTTTAGTAGCATCAAATCCCAATAACATGTATGCAGTCATATTTATTGGTAATCGAGCAACATGACCATAATCAAAGAAGTATCTGTCTTTATAGATAAATGTATAAAATGGTCCAAACTGAATTAATGTAATAAGGAAATTAATTAGCATCCATAATGCCAGCATTATATAGATTGTTTTAATTGCTTTCTTAATATCGAATTTCTTATCCACTCTTGATTGAAATCCTAAGAAAGGAATTGAAACAAACGAAATAATTAAAAAGACATATCTAACAACGCTAATATTAACATCCACATCATAGTTAAAGTGGCTAGTTAAAGTAAATAAACCAAGACTAACTAGAGGAATAACGCAAAGTAATAATGTTAATAGGAATTCACCATTAAATTTTCTCTTTGAAAATATAAGCAACAATGCATTTGCTACAAGTGATAAACAACCAAACACGATAATATTATTTGCAAAATTAAAAGCCACTATTCCTAAGAAAAAATAAACAACCCAAGATATAGAAAAATTGCTTTTAATTTTGTCGATTATATTAGCGGACATACGCTAATTATAAATGTTAGTCATTTAAATATAAAGTTTTCCTAATTTGACCAGCGCAAAGCGTTGGTATATGATAATTTCTTGCAACTCGAAGATAAAGTAAATATACTTTATGCGATGTTGCTTAACTAGGAGGAACAGGAAATGGAAGAAACTAAAAAAGAAAACAAAGTTTTGGACTTCTTTATAAAGACTCTTAATGGTATGGCTTATGGCTTATTCGCCACACTCATTATCGGTACAATCTTTGGCACTATCGGCTCATTATTTGCAAAAGGCGATAATGGTTTCTGTAAGTTTATGGCTCAAATCTTTAGCAGCACTGAAGGTTTAGCATATGTCTTGCAAATGTTAACAGGTGCAGGCATCGGTGTTGGTATCGCATTAGCTCTTAAGTTTGATCCACTCAAAACTGTTGTATTAGCTGCAGTTGGTGAAACAGCATCATATTGTTCATTAAGTACAAAGGCTATTACTGGTGGCACTATTTTCTCTTCATTCTCAGTTGGTAAATTCCAAATCGGTGATCCTCTTACAGTTTATTTAGTATGCATCGGTGTTGCTTTATTAATGAAATTAGTATTAGTAAAGAAAACTCCAGTAGATATATTAATCGTTCCTCTTTTTGGAGGAATTGTTGGTTTAACACTTTCTTTATTAATTAGATATCCTGCAATCTATGTTACATACGGTATGCAATGGATTGTTAACGAAGGCACTAACTTTGTTCCATTTTTAATGGGTATTGTTGTTGCAGTATTCATGGGTATGGCTCTTACTGCACCTATTTCAAGCGCTGCTATTGCAGCAATGATCTTCACAGTTGGTGAAGGAGTTAGCTTAACTGATCCAAGTGTTTCTGGTTTAGTTATTGCAAGTGGCGCTGCTATTGTTGGCTGTTCTGCACAAATGGTTGGTTTTGCGATTCAATCAAGAAAAGACAACAACATCGGTATGGTTATTTCAGTAGGCATTGGAACTAGTATGCTTCAATTTAAGAACATTCTTAAAAAGCCAATTATATGGTTACCTACTATCATCGCATCAGCAATCTTAGGCCCTATTTCAACTTGTTTATTAAAACTTTCCTGTATGGGAAGTTCTGCAGGTATGGGTACCGCAGGATTAGTTGGTCAAATTGGTACATTTGCTACAATGGGTAATACTTGGCAAACATGGGTTGGTATATTTGTTTTAGAAATTATTGCTCCTGCTGCTTTAGTATTCGGATTAGATTTATTATTTAGAAAATTAGGTTGGATTAAAGAAGGCGACCTTAAAATATAAAAATTTCTTCAATTATCACAAAGTTTTACTTTGATTAAGAATATAAACTAACTTCTTTTTGAGTGTATACACAATTTTGTTGACACTTCTTTATCATGGTGTATATTATTAGTGTGCTTCCAAAAATGAAGGGGGGAGCTATTATGAGATTTATTAAGAATACATTACTTGTTCTCATGTCATTCGCTGCAGCAATAATTGGTGCGACATTGCTTATTGGTATGAAGACCGATACACTTTCGCAACATAAAATGCAAACTCTTTTGTATGCATATTTAATTGCTTTCGTAGTTATGTGGGTTTACGCCTTTTTTACAGGCTTAATATCATTAGGATTATCAATAGGAAGCAAACGAAAAGTTCATTATATCAGTTCTTTAATAACCAAGATTCTCATGATTCCATTCTTTGTTGTTAACTTACTCATGTGGATCCAAATCCTTGGCTTCTTTGGCTTAGTTTCATTAGTTACTATTGTATTCGGTGGAATACTCCTATTTGGAATTCCTACTGTAATTCTCGGATGTCTTGCTGTTACAGGAACATATGTGATTATGATTTCCACATCAGTAAACCTAATTGTTCCGTTTATCAAAAAGATATTCAAAAAAGAAGCAAGCCCAGTAGGCGTTATTGGGACAATATTCTTATTCATTTTCTGCTTAGATGCTGTTGGTGCTGGAATCTTAGGATTATGCACTAGAAATAACAACAACAATTCTCAACAATTAGGGTATCAAGCATAAACTAAAAACAATTAAAAAAGAGAGTTCGTCACGACCTCTCTTTTACTTTTTTTAATCTTCAGTGTCAAATACAATTTCAGGATTATCAAGACCTTCTAAATAGTTAAGTTCGTCTTGATAAGCCTCCATTAATTGAAGCTCTTCCTCAGGAGTTAATTCTGTATTATTTGTTCTTGGTCCAAATTCATCCATTATCGTGTCCCCCTTGGTTCACCATTGCCACTACTTTACCATATAAAATCAGTAAATCAAGTTATAGTGACAAAATTTGCGACACTGTATAATAAAATGGAAAATCGACCGATTATTTTGATTTTAATATAACTGAGTTATATTATTTAGAAACTGAATTGTATTTCTAGATATCTCAAATTAAGGTTTTTTACTAAATTTTTAGAATTTTTTACTAAATTTGTCTCATATCATCTTTATTTTCTTTTTGATGATTTTTTATAAAGAACAATATTGAGAATTAGTCCTACAATTATTGATCCTAAAGTATACATAAACGAGAAGAATTCTGTTGTCTCATAGTTAAACATTGTGAGTGATAAAGAGAATTCACTTTTAATAGACTCTAAGAACTCTGGTCCACCATTTGAGCCCATTGCATTTGCGACGTGTTCAGTAACTCCACCCATCAATAACTCTCTATAGATACTTGCGACTTGTGATCCAGGGAAGAATGCTAATGTAGTTTGTACTCCAGTAGAGAAACTTCCTAATGGAACGTAAGCTCCAATAATAAATCCAATTGCAGCACTTACGATTCCACCAAATGCACCTAATGCTCCTGTTTTCTTAAAGAATGAAGCAATAATCATCATCAATAATGTTGCGGAAGCACATCCTAAGATAGTATTCAAATAAAGAAGAATGACTTTAGTTACTGTTAAATATAAAGAACCAATAATAGATAAACTAATTAATCCAACAGTTAATACTCCGCAAGTAATAAGCAATGTATTAACTAATGCACCAGTGAAGTAAGATAGAACAACGATATGTCCGTTACTAGGAGAAGAATTGTAGTCATAATCTACTTTTCTATCTTTATCATCTACCATAACAGATAATGAGTTTAATGAAACAGTAATACAAGATGATGCTAAGATACCTGATAAAAGCCATCCATTTGCGATGTTTTCTACGTCATTCATATCTATAAGATGACTTACAGAAGCTAGGTCTCCTTTAATTGATGACATATAAGCTTCCTTTAGGAAAAGAATATAAAGTAAGAACACAATTAAAGGAGCTAAGATTGAGAAAAATACAGTCATCTTATCTTTAAAGAATACTTTAATATTTCTACATGTCATTCCTTTATAAGCATTGAATTTTTGCGATAAAGTTAAACCGTCCATACTATTCACATAACTCCTTTCCAGTGACGTTAATAAATACGTCATCCATATTTCCCTTTATAAGTTCATAATCCACTAATAAATTTCTTTCATTACTTAAAAAATCAATGATCTCATTATTCGTCTTATAAGCGATTTTATATGTGTCCACGACATATTCATGTTTAAGATGATATTTGTTAAGCAGCGCGTCGTTTTCCTTACTTTTTGGGGTATGCCATAGCATCTTGTTGGTTGAGTGTTTGCTTTTTAAGTTGTTAGGGGTGTCGTGTGCCACTATTTTGCCATGATCTATAATAACTACTTCATCTGCGTCTTCTGTTTCTTCCATGTAATGGGTTGTTAAGAAAACAGTAAGACCAATTCTCTTTCTTAGGTCATTAATGATGTTCCACACTAACTTTCTAGTTTTTGGGTCTAGTCCAGTAGTTGGTTCATCTAAGAAAAGAACTTTAGGAGAGTTGATAAGCGCTCTAGCGATATCCACTCTTCTTCTTTGCCCTCCAGAAAGTTGGTTATACTTTCTATCCATAATTTCGTTTAGATTTAATAACTCGCTTAATTCTTTAATTCTTTCAAGAGACTTTTTCTTATTTAAGCCGTAGTAAGCACATCTAGAAATAAGGTTTTCTTTAACAGATAAAACACCATCTAATACTGAATTTTGAAACACAATACCAATAGAGTTTCTAATGTTGCCTGGGTTCTTATCTAAGTCATATCCATCAATAACAATAGACCCACCATTCTTTTGTAATATTGTGCATAAAACATTAATCGTGGTTGACTTACCTGCACCATTTTCTCCTAAGAATGCAAATAAACTACCTTCCTTAACAGAGAAGGAAATGTCATCAACCGCTAATACGTCTTTATAGCTCTTAATTAAGTGACTAACTTGAATAATATCTTTCATACCTTCACCTCGACGCTAAAAGTATAAAAAATTTATAAAAATAAAAAACGCAACTACGTGTAGCATGCATTTTTTGCTAAGTAAGTTGCGTTTTTAGATATGTATTATTCCTTAATATTTATTGTCGTCAATATAAATACCAATTGGTCTACTCCTATCTTGAAAGTTGGCGAATATCTTCGTTCCATTAGGCAAAACACCATATAAATTTTGTTGACGTGTGTGACTGCGTCTAGAATTAAATAGAGCTTGACTATTAACTATTTCATCTTCTACAACTAAAGCGTTTTGGCTTCTTTTTCTAAATAGAACAACGGTGTAACCCTCGATTTCTTTAACAATAAGTTTTCTTCTCAAAACTATAATCACAGTATAAATAGCAAAGCTAACATACATGATTATCGGAAACCAAAATAAATGATCAGAACTATCTAAATAAGAATTACCAATTGCGATAATAGGAAGAAGAATAAATGGCAAAGCCAATAAGAGTATAATTAAAAGGTCAGCTACCTTGCTTAATATTGCTTTTTTTCTCCATTTTCCTACCCACGACGAATCTCTTGGAGTTGGAGTTAATTCCTCTTTTTCTTCCTCGAACATTTTGTTGATATCATTAATTCCTTCAGTAGGAGAACCACAATTTGGGCAAAACTTCTCGTCTGCATTTATTTGCTGCCCACAATATGGGCACTTGATTTTTTCCATATGATATAAACCCTAGTTGTTAAATACTTTACATTTCTTTTTTCTTAAGAACTCTATCTTTTCCTACATGAATCTTAATTCCTGGGCGGAATTCAACCCAGATGTTTTTACCATTAGGAAGAGTTCCTTTTAAAGTTCTAAGATCAGAATAAAATCTATTACTAACATATTTTTGTTCATCTAAAACTACATCATCACATACTAAAAAGTTAAAATTCCCGTATTGTGCGACAAGAATATTAAAACCATCAACTTTTGCTTGGTAAAATTTCTTTCTAGTAATTTCAAAAATAAGCACTAAGCCAATAACAGCAAAAACTATTGAAAAAATGATGCATAAACTTATTTGTGCTTTTACAAAGTCTCTCCCAAGATAGTTCCCGTCTCCATGTATGGAAGCAATAGTTGTAACTATCATAACGATTATAATTACTGAAAAAATTATGCCAGTGCCAATAGCAAGTTCAGTGTTGTGTGGAATTTGTTTATTTTTCCATTTTAAAATCCACTCATCACTTTTATTTCCTCGAATTGTAGGATCAAAATAATCCCCTGATTTAGGCTGTTCATTTTTTTCTTTTAAAACACGCCCACAGTAAGGACATTCCTCATGCTCATCTACGAGAAGAGCACCACAGTAAGGACATACAAAATCTTCCATAATAAACACCCCCTATATTCATGATTATATTAAATGATTTTTATTATATAAAAATATGCTCCTGATGCGGAATCGTGGCAACAACTTTTATATAGTTTAATTTTTTAATGATTCTTGTCTTTTAATTCTAATATCCTAATTTCTGGATAAAACTCAGCTAAAACTTTTTCTCCATTTGGAAGAGAACCTTGCAAAGCATAACTACGGTTACGACCTCTAATAGTTAAATACTTTTGTTCATCCAATACTTTATTATTACAAACTAAAAAGTGGTGACGTCCATATTTTGCAGCCAAAATTGTGAAACCATCTATTATTTTCACTGCAAATTTCTTTTTTGTTTCTTCTCTCCAAACAATAGCGATACCACCAACGGTAAAGAGACCTATAAGAATAACACCAATTATTTCTAATGCACTATCAACGCCATCAAAAAGAATGCTTAAAGAAACACCAGCAAAAAAAGCTACAAAATATATAATGTAGATAGCTGAAATTAAATAATTTTCTCTAAGTTGCTTTGATTTCCATTGCTCAACCCAATCGTCACATGGCATTTCGTCAATGTTAGATTTAAAAGCTTCTTGTGACACTAACTGTTTATTGTCTTCTTTTAAAGACTCACCACAATATGGACAAACAGTATAATCGTAGAAGAATTCAGCGCCACAATATGGACATTTATTCTTTTCCATAACTAATACCCCCTATTTCCAACATTATATTAATAATTTTTTATTATACAATAATGACCCTGATGCGGAATGATGGCAACAACTTTCATATGATTTATTTTCAAAATCTTAGCCTTTTATTTCAAGTATTCTAATTTCTGGATAAAACTCAGCTAAAAGTAATTGACCATTTGGAAGACGGCCTTGCAAAGAATGCATATCGCTACCGCCTCTATGTGTAAAATACTTTTGATCATCTAATACTTTATTATCACAAACTAAAAAGTTATGATGACCATATTTGGCGGCTAAAACTGTGAAACCATCTATTTTTCTTACCGCAAATCTCTTTTTTGTGAGTTCTCGTACAACAAAGAAGCTACAAGCCAAACAAGTAATACCTATTATAAGGTCGCTTACTATTTCAAGTGTATAACCACCATCAATAGAATGGATGGAAAATACCCCAACGGCAAAAATAGATGTCAAAAGCGCAACCAATATAAACGAGAAGAAATAATTCTCTCCAAGCTGTTTTGATTTCCATTGCTCAACCCAACCGTCACATGGCATTTCGTCAATGTTAGATTTAAAAGTTTCTTGTGACACTAACTGTTTATTGTCTTCTTTTAAAGACTCACCACAATATGGACAAACAGTATAATCGTAGAAGAATTCAGCGCCACAATATGGACATTTAATTTTCTCCATAACTAATACCCCCCTATTTCCAAGATTATGTTAATAATTTTTTATTTTATAAAAAATGACCCTGATGCGGAATGATGGCAACAACTTTTTTATAAACATTATTTAAGTAACTATTTTGTATTGTTTTCTTCTTCTACAATGCGAATAGATATTGAATCAAATTCAACTCTAATCTTAGTTCTATCTGGTAGTTCACCAATAAGAGGCTCATCTTTCACGCCATCATCTGAATAGACTCTATCTTTTTCTAGGGCGAGCAATTTATCGTCACAGACTAAAAAGACATTTCCTCCAGATATATAAACCAAAACTGTATACCCATGAATTTCTTTAACTAAACTTCTTTTTTTCAAATATCTTATTACGATTTTTGGTATTGCTGCAGAAAGAAGAAAAAGATATAAAGTCATAAATAATAACTCGAAAAATATCAACCCTTCATAAGTATTTCTAGCGAATGTATCTATAATTCCCCAAACGCAAAAAGCAATCGATCCTAGATAAACTAAAATAGCTAAAGAGACTACCACGTAACTACTCCATAATCTTTTATGTTTCCATTTTTCTACCCAGTCACTACTGATTGGTTTGCTATTGTAACTATCTTTTTCAACATTAATTTTTGCGCCACAAAAAGAACAAGTATCTTCTATAGATTCATTAATTTCATTGCCGCATCTTGGACATTTCATATTTTTAAGGCTTCACCTATTAGTCATTAGAAACTTGGTTCATTAAAACAAACTTTTTACCATCATAATGAGCTAATACTTTTTTATTATTTGGTAGTCTACCTAATAAGTCTTTACTATCTTTTAAACTTTTTGCAGACACCTCATCAATTTCAGGAGTGTCTAAATTAAGAAATAAACACACTGTTGAAGGATCTAGTATAGTATCTTTATTAACTACAGGAAGTAAACCCATAAACTTTTTAGCAACTACTTTATCTTCAATAACCAAATAACCGAATAGTCCTTGATACACTAAAACGTTATATTCATCATAAACCCTAATACTAACTTGATATCTAAGTACAGACATTATGAAAATATATAAAGCAATTAATGATAAGAAGAACAAAACTCCAGTAAGCGATTTAATTGTGGAAGTAAAATAAGTTTTAACTAAAACAACAGATAAAACATTTAAACCAACAAAAATCACAATAGAAAGAATTCTTACTAATAGTAATTTCGTTTTCCATGAATCCGTCCAATTTGGATTAACACTAGTATTTATTACATTAGAATTCTTAACTGATTGAGACCCACAATATGGACAAGTTGTTAAATCATCCCTAATATCAATATTACAATTTGGACATTTAATTCTAGCCATGTGGTTCCCCCTAATTTTTATTAATTATATTAAAGGAATACGCAAAAAATTAAAAGTTTTACCTTTTTATAAATAAAAAGCTTGGGTTTACCAAGCCTTTAAACTTTTAATTATTCTTTTGCGTCTTCCTTAGTTTTAACGTTATGTAACGCTTTATTAATACTATCTGAATGTTTCTTATCAATCATTGTAGTGATAATCCATACACCTACATAGATAATAATAAATATAATCGCTACAGTAATCATTCCAGAAGGTTCTCTCCACCACTTAAATAAAAATCCTTCTCCAAAAACAATAACTAGTAATAATACTAAGTGAATAACACATCTAACGATAAACTCATTCTTAGTTAATTCATGTTTAGACATAAACACTAATGTACATAATGATGTAGGTATAGATATTCCAAATACTTGGAAAGGGAATGCCCAATCAAACGACTGCGCTATATCTCCATTAGCTAGATATGATATAAAACCTAACATACCTAATAAAAACAAAAGGAGAACAGTAATTAATTGAAACTGAGTAATAACATCTTTAAATGCTTCTTTTATAAATTCTTTATTTTTATTCATAACTCTTTACAGTATCTCCTTTCTTATATACCTAATATCTTCTTTAAATTAGGAACATACTGACGCGAAATGATGATTCGCTCATCATTTATTAGCCTTGCTTCAAAACGCCCGTTAAACGCTGGAGAAACGTAATTAATCTTAGAGGCATGGAGTATCATTGACTTGCTACATCTAAAGAAAGAAGTACCTGCGAGTATTTCTTCTATTTCATAGAGTTTTAATTTGGATTCGAAGAAATCATCTGCACAATAAATAAAAGTCTTATTCTCTGTAGCTTCGATATAGAGAATATCTTTTAGCTTAATTGTGTAGATTTGTTCATCTTTAGTGCCTACTAATGAAGTTGGTTTAGCTTCACTAGCTTGAAGTTTCTTCATAAGTTCTAAAACTTCAGGAGTAATTTCGTGACACTTGATGACTACCTCTTCAGTGTCATCTTTATCTATAGTTTCCACTCTTACCTTAATCATTCTTTTCTCCATGACCACTATAAAACATTTAAAGTTTTATTCAAAATCAAAATTAGTAAGTTGCAAAAATGAGTATGTAAGATACAGATTTTTGCTTGTTTTACTATTTGATATGGTCCAAATAGAACAATTTTTCCTCAATAATTGGCGAAGCAAAAATTAATCCACAAGCAGCCAATGTTAAAAGTCCACACCAAACAGAGCCTCTTGCTCTAACTTCCCAAAACTCATCATAATATACGTAACCAAACAAATCTTTTACTGTATCCATCATTAGTTGTTTAGAAAGTATAGGTGTTAAAAATAATAAAATTGAACAAATTAACAATAACGAAGCAAAAACAATTAAAATCTTTTTCTTTTTAAGTGGATCCATAAGTTGCGCTGTAACAAGAATTGAACCAATACCGATTAATAACGAAATAACGACAGTAATAATTGTTATAGGCACACAACCAACCTTCATATAGACTAATTCTTTCACACAAGTTTCACTAGCTTTGCTAAGAACAGGCTTCATCAATGGACTTCTTACTTCATACGCTAGTTCAGAATTACCGAAAATAAGATGATTAAAGGTAAACTCATAGAATTTACCACCACCGACATCATATTTAATGCTTCCTGACATGTTGATAGCAATAATAATTATAATTATTAAAAGAGCAAATGCGCCTATGCAAGGAATTGTGTCACGTCTAATTTTTTTAAACATAATTATCTCCTTTGATTAATTAATTTTCTTAATAAAATGCACTCTGAATAATCTTATATCCATAGAATTAATTTCCGTTTTAATTTCCAATATTTTTTATGATCTAATAGTAGCTATAACAAAAAGTTTTTTTCTTTAAGTTTTCTATCAGCTTTTTCTATTGTTTTCTTTTCAAGCAAGAAAATAGCTACGACGAATAATAGAAGTAGTTCTAAAGAAATATCTGTTTTAAATAAATTTAATCTTGCAACACAACCTTTAAAATTGTGATTAACTAGATTCCAATCTAGATAAGCACTCATCTCTTCTAATTTAGGGTTGTTATTGGTTTTACTTATATAATCCTTATTAAATATAGCAATACCATCTTCATGTTTAAGAAGAAACATATTAGTCTTGTTATCTTCTAAATAGATATCCAATTCATCATCCATATATACAGTGCATACTGGATTCTCTTCTTTATCATAAATAATCACTCTTATATCATCTTCATCATCCACGTGTTTAATGTAGTAAGAATAATCGTGATCATTCATTCTATAAATATCATCTTCATGAATAATTTCTAATACATCATCATCTAGAAAATTTGCTAAACAAATAGCATTATCTAAGTCATCTGTTAAATCGTTAGTGATTGTTACAACAGGTTCATTTTCATTTGGACATAATTCTTTTCTTTTATGTTCTAGCGAAGAATAGAAATCAAAATGTCTCTTAAGTTTTCTAGAAATAGCATTACGCATATATGTTATGTATTTTAAATCCATTAAGATCTTTTGAACTTCTTTTAATGAATCGCTATACCTAATAGCACGTATGCATGATTTTTTAAAATCATCTAAATCAAAATAAGAATCATTAACAGAGTAAGAAACGTTATCGAATATTTTACTGATGTCGGTTAGAAATTTCTTGTGAAACATAGTTAAATTTTTCCAATTAATTATTTCTCAGTTTTTTCAAGAAAGAAATAACTATAAGAGCCATCTTCTCCAATTCTAAATAAAGCCCAATTGCCTAAAGTAAAAATAAGAGACACTTTTTCTACAGTAGATGATTTAAATGTACACACTACATTTCCGTTAGAAAAATAGACGCCCTTTGAATTTACAATCAAACCATAATTATTGACCAAGCTCAAATTTGATGAGTCTACTTCAAGATTTGTACCTTTTCCTACTACTTTTAAAGCCTTAGTTTGTGGATCTTCTTTTACTTTAATATGTTCCCCAAAATAACTATTTGTAGAAATCATTTTGTATGCATCTGTTGGATTTTCAATATAATCAACAAAATTAGATCTTTCGCAAATATAATAATTTCCGTTTGAATCAATGAAAATTATTTCATTTTTTAAAATATTTTTAACAGATAGATCATTCATAATCTTTCTTTCATCTTTAGTGCAGAGGTAGTAATCCCCAGAGAAGTTGCATAAAACAGCATCCTTATCTATTTTATAAACTGATCCTCTAAAGCCATCATAAACGAACGAATTATTAAATGAGAGATTTTCTTTCGCAATAGAGCATAATGTTACACCATCTTTTTCTCTCTTATCGTTAAGTTCATTATAAATAATATATGTATATTGGTATTTATCTCCATACTCAACGACTTTTGCACTATTAATAAAATATTTAAAGTCGTCATCGTACGAAACCTTTCCATTTTCTAAGTTTATTTCTAAACACTTGCATTTATAACTCTCTTTGCTACTTTTTTCATTTTGGTTTTCATAATATACTTCTGATTCAAAGAAACAAAGTTTCTTTTCAAATCTAAAAGAATCTGGATACTTAAAGCCAAAAGAATCAATATATACAGAGTTAAGATATTTCTTATCTTTATCATAAACATTAACAATATCTGAATTTTGAATAACATATGAGAAGATTTCCCCATCCTTGTCGTAAACAGGGACTAAATCTTTTAATGAATTACTTAGATTTGAACGTGCATTATCAAATTCGGTTTTCTCCACATTTGAAACACTGTATGATTTATTTTTTAAAGAATACTTAAAATACGAATAAAAGCTTAAATCTTGTCGAATACTTACATATGTAGTTTCTCCACGAGTAAAAGTCTCATCATAATTAATATCTTTCAAAGTGTCTACGTTTACCTTTTTTAGAATGTTACCAAAACAATCTATATAAATTACTTGATCATATCCACTATTTGAATTTTGTCCAAAAATAATAATTGGATAGCCCTGTGAATAAAGAACTGGAATTGCTGATATACTTGAAATGGTAGAACCAGCAGAAACTACGCCAGTACCAACCTTATACGAAACATCTTTTTCGTGATTTACTCTTCTAAGATAATAATCTCCTGAAGTATTGTCATAGCAAACATACATTTCACTTCCAGCACAATTAACTGACACAAAGTCACTTGAAGCTGAATCTGGAATATAGCTTTTTAAAGTATAATTTTTTTCTGCTTCTGAATCATCATAGGCAATATCTTTTAATTGATCGAAACTAACTGTTGTGTCTCTATCATATGTATCACCAAAATGGTTCTTTTCTCTACCACAAGCACTTATTGTCATTAACATGCACATAAGAGCTGTTATTGTTTTGATTCTTTTCATATTAGACCCCCGTCACAAACATTATAATTATTACAACATTTAAAATATTAAGCAAAGCATAATACTTTAAAATAAAGAAAAAGCTCGCTTATGAGAAGCGAGCCTAATCAATTCTTTTATTTAATCGTAATTTTCTAAGATGATATCAAATAATTTGCACATATTTTGGCTATCGGCTTGAGCAACTTCATATTCACTAGTAACTGTGATATTGCTATTTGCTACATCTAATACCATCTCATTAATAGAGTGAACTTTTGAATCATTGCCTATATATGTGAATGCAAAATAAACTGCATCACCACTATCTGCTTTATAGCAACGTTGTGAATTGACTTTAGAATCATCAAACTTAGGGAACTTGCTAGATTTTAATTCGTGGAATTTATTGTTAACTTGTGGTTCGCCATAAATATTCATGACTTCATTAGTAACTGAATAAGTTGATGCATTCTTAACATCTAGATTAACCATCTTACTAATAAAATCATCTGCGTTAGCGAAGGCATAAGTCATAGTGACTCTAACAAGATAATTAGTATTGTCTTGCTTATCACCAATAGCACAGAATGTAACCTTATCACTTGTATATTCTAAAGAAACAAGGCCGCTAATGTATTCAGTACCAGCAGTTAAACTCTTAGAAGCGATTAATTGTTCGTTTGCTAATGAACATAATTTTGTAAATGCTTTGCCAGATTCAGTCTCAAATATAGGATTGATCTGTGGAGTATTATCGACTGGTTGTTGTTCTTGTTCGTCATTATCTTTTTTGTGTGGACCGACGTAACCAGAGTTTTCACCCTCTTCTTCCTCTTCAATAGGAGCATCGTTGCCGCCACAAGCACCAAGAGCAAATAATAAACACATCATTGTGGCTAATCTATTAATTTTTTTCATAAAAATACCCTCTAGGATAATATAATTATCGCAAGAAAAATTCCATTTCGCAAAACATTAGTTACTTAAAAGTAAAAAAAGTTTGCTTTTACGGCAAACTTTTTAAATTTAAAGTTATTTTTATTCTAAAATTAAGCCTATTAAATCATACATCTTCTTGCCAGTAGAAGGACTGATGTCGTAAATACCTTCAACAATAAAATCCATTAATGTGTCGTCATACATCATTCCGTTAATAGAATGGAGTTGTGAATCATCACCAGAATAAGTAACTGATAAGTAAACTACAGAGCTACCTTCTGCTCTATATGCAGTATGAGTGAAGACTCTTGATGCATCGTAGTGAGGAAGAATAGTTGATGCTAAATCGTCGAATTTGTCGTTAATTGCCTCGCTAGTATAGATAGCAAATACTTCAGAAATAACTGCAAATTTTGTTACAGCTTCATTTAGTTTTAAGTTGGTCATTTGGTAAATAAATGCATCAGTAGAATCAAACCTATGATTCATCGTAACTTTGACTATGTAGTTATATTCGTCTTGTTTATTACCTAAAGCACAATAAGTGACTTTGTATGAAGAATATTCAATAGAAGAAAGGCCGCTAATATAATTTAAACTTGTATTTAAATTCTTGCTATCAATCAGTTGTTTATTAGCTAATGAACATAGGCTGTTATAAGCAAGTTGAGAATTGCCTTCAATATTAGAAGAATCAACTGTAGATCCTTCTTTTACTTCCTCTTCGTCATCCTTATGACTTACATACTCATCATTGTTAAAATTAATTACAATTTTCTTATTGGTCTCGCAAGAACATGCTGTAAATAAAATACACATTAATGTGCCTATTGTTTTAATCTTTTTCATACTAAGCCCCCCCCAAGTAATCATCATAGTTATTGTAAATATAATCTAAATTATAACAAATATTTTTTGGTCGGATTCTATACAAAAAAGGTTCGCTTTTAACGGCGAACCTTATTTAAATTTTTTAATCAATTATTCTAATTCTAAGATGATACCTAATAAGTCATACATCTTCTCACTAGTAGAAGGACTGATATCATAAAGACTTGCAACAGTGAAGTCCGATGATGTCTCATTATACATCATTTCGTTAGTAGAATGGAGTTGTGAATCATCACCAGCATAAGTGACTGAGAAGTAAGATACAGAGCTACCTTCTGCTCTATATGCAGTATGAGTGAAGACTCTTGATGCATCGTAGTGAGGAAGAATGCTTGGAGCCAAATCGTCGAATTTGTTGTTAATAGATTCATCACTATAGATATTTAAAACATCTGCAGAAACACCATAAGTTGATACAGCGCTACTTAATTTTAAGTTGGTCATTTGGTAAATAAATGCTTCAATACTACCAAAGTTATGAATCATCGTAACTTTGACCATGTAGTTAAATTCATCTTGTTTATTACCTAAAGCACAATAAGTGACTTTGCTTGCAGTATATTCAATAGATGAAAGACCTTCGACATATTCAAGAGAAGTATTTAAGTTCTTGTGTTCAATTAATTGCTTATTAGCCAATGCGCACAAATTCTTGTAAGCATCTGCTGCACTAGCTTCTTTTTCTTCAGCGTTATCTTCTTCTTCTCTTTTACCCAGACCACTTCTATATTCAGGAGTAAAAGCTTCTCTATTAACCAAGATAACAATACCAGTGATAGCTGCAATTAAAGCCATGATAATACCAGTATCTCTGAATGTCTTCTTGATACTTACCTTATCATTGTCCTCTTCTTGATTTGGACCTTTTTTATTATCCTTAATTTCTAATTCGTCTTTTTCTTTTTTATTCTTTTTACCCATAGATTTAAGAATCCTTAACTTTATTATATAAAAATAGAAAAAATATTCCTATTTTTTTAATAAATATTGTCAAAAAAGTTTATTTGTCAGTTACAAAGTGGTCTTTGAAGTAATTTTAATATTAAATCTGGTTCCTTATCAATAAGACGAATCATATTATCAAAAATTCTATCTTGAATTGCACCATTTTCATATCTTGCTATAGTTTTTTTTCCACAGCCAATTCTTTCAGCTAATTGAGTTTGAGTAAGATGATTTCTTTTCCTTATCGCAATTATTTCTTCCGTTGTTAATAAACCGACTTTTCTTTTGTATGAATCCAATCTTCTAATATCATTTTTTCTTCCAACTCGGACTGGATAAACAGGCCCGCCACAGTTCTTGCAGCGACAGCATATAAAGGAATACTTAACATCAACACCACGAATTTTACTCGACACTTCTACTTCGAAAGTATCATAATCAACATCTTTATAACATTGTTCACAAAAAGGTAATAATTTCTTCATTTTACATTCCTCCATTAGTGTATCTTATATATCAACAGCCTGGTTTTATGATTAAGAACTTTTAATTTAATGTATACTTTTACTTTCAAACCTTTCACATATTTTAAAAAATCCAGCAAAGATGCTTAAATCTTTCGTTATTATAATCATCAACAGGTCCTTTGATTAAATCTTTTTCGGTTAGCGTTTTGACTATATCTTTCACATCTCGCTCGTATAGTCCATATTTATCCATAAATTCCAAACTTTCTATTGCATAAAACGGATATTTATAGATTTCCATTTTCTCATAACTTATTTTTCCTATTATTTTTATTACTTCTTTTATTGTTAAATTTTCTTTTTCCTCCATGTAGGTTCCTTTCCTACAAAAGTATCATATGGTACTTTTATATAATTGTCAACATTGCTTGAGTTTCTTATAAATCTAATTTTTTGCTTATATCTTTTTTTCAACACTTCCTCCTTACTTATATAGAGGGGCTTTTTTGAAAAAGTTGATAAAATTTCTTACCAAAAATAAAAAGACTGTCACAAGACAGTCAAATTTGTAGTTTTTTAAAATGTTATTCGCTTGTTAATCTTCTATTTAATAATTTAACAACAGCTTCTTTAGGATCCATATTACCGTAAATTACGGAGTATACGCCTTCAACGATAGGCATATCGACATTATATCTATCTCTAAGTTCTTTTGCTGCCATAAGAGCGTTTAAGCCCTCAACAACCATGCCAATCTCTTTAAGAGTTTCATTAAGAGATTTGCCTTGACCTAATAATACACCAGCGTTATGGTTACGGGAGAATTGACTTGTTGCAGTAACAACAATATCTCCAATACCAGTTAAGCCATAGAATGTATCCTTTTTGCATCCCATTGCTTCACCTAATCTAATCATTTCAGTAAGGCCTCTAGTGATTAAAGCTGCTTTAGCGTTATCGCCATATCCCATACCTTCAGACATACCACATGCTAAAGCCATAATGTTTTTTAAAGCACCTGCTACTTCAGCACCTTTAATATCATCATTAGAGTAAACTCTAAGTACTTCGTTATTTATTTCATCTCTAACTTGATTAGCAACATTAATATCTTCACATGCAGCAACAATTAAAGTAGGCAATCCTTTAGCCACTTCTTCTGCGTGAGTTGGTCCAGATAAACAAACAACTTTATAGTCATTGCCCACTACATCATGAATAACTTCAGACATAGTTAACATAGTATCTTTTTCAATACCTTTTGCGACTGTAATAATGATTTGATTCTTAGTAAGTAAATCTTTCACTCTTTCAGCTGTACTTCTTACATAAATTGAAGGAGTAGCCACTATAATATAGTCTTTATTCTTGATGACAAAAGCTTCATCAGTAGAGAATTCAATTTTATCGTTAATAATTGATCCAGGAAGATGCTTATGAACTCTCTCAGTAGTAAGCTTTTCAACTTCTTCCTTTACAGGTGACCATACAGCAACATGGTGTCCCATATTTTCTAGCATATTAGCTAATGCTGTTCCCCAGGTACCTGCTCCTAAAATACCAAATGTTTTCATACTTTAGATATATTAAGGGTTATTAAAAATAAGGTCAACACGAAAAAAAACTTTAACAATATGGCCTAGTTTTTTTCATACTTTTTTATTAAAAATGATATGATATTTAATAATTAAGGGGCACTAATTATGAAATTAAGTAAAAGAATTATTTTTGCATTAACAAGTGTTGCTACTATAGCTTCTTTAATGGGGTGCGGAGAAAAAAAGCAAGACGATCAAAAAAATGAAGAAAATAATACTTCTATAAATAAAGAAGATAATTCATCAAATGAAAATCAAAATAATAATTCATCTCCAGAAAATAATAATCAAACACCTGAGAATAACAATGAAACTAAGAATTATAAAAGAGAAGGGAAAAAGATATATTTTGGAACATATCCTCAAAACCATGTTACTGATGAAAATAAAATCTCTTTATTGAATTCAAAAGCAGGTTCTATTCCAACATCATCTTCTAGTGGTGATTGGAATTCATTTAAATACTATAATGAAGGAAATGTAGAAAGTTATACATTCTATAAAGATGTAGATATAGATAATGATGGATCTTTAGATTATAGAGGAATCTATTTTACTAAATATAGACCAAATTTCTACACTAACTCTTCTCCATTAGAAGCAAATGCTTCACAAAATGACTTTGGATATAAAGCAAATACAGTTCACTGGTTTAGTTTTGACTCTATTGAATGGAATATATTAAAAGATGAAAATGGAAAAGCATTTTTAGTTTCTAATGTCGTACTAGATAATCAAGCCTATTATCCAACTGAAGAAAAAAATAAATTTGATCATAACCAAGGAAATGGTTTCGCTAATAATTATCAGCTATCTAATTTAAGAATATTCTTAAATGATACTTTCTATGCAACTGCATTTGCATCAGAAGAAAAAGAAATTATAGAATCCACTAATGTTGATAACACTAATAAATCAGATGTAGAAAACCCATATGTATGTTCTAATACAGAAGACAAAATATTTTTGTTATCAGAATCTGAAACTATTAATTACTTAAAAAATAAAGAAGATAGAGAAGTTAAAGGAAGTGACTATTCGAAATCTCAAGGACTTATAGGTACTGATTCTTCTTGCTACTGGTGGTTACGTACACCAATGTTTAATAACGCTAGTCGTTTTACACTTGTTGATATTGATGGAAATGTAGATAAAGGGGGCGTAGGTTCTAACTATGGAGTTCGCCCAGCTTGTTATATTTCTTTATAGTCTCAAATAAGTTTCATCATTAATAAACTATGAATATAAAAACCAAAATCCAAGTCATGAATTTTGGTTTTTCTTTTTATTATTTAACTTTTTAGAGATTATGCTCTCTTTTTCTTTTTCATTAAGTAGAATGCACTTAATGCACCACCACCTAATGTGCAAACTAAGAATAAGATAATTAATGAACTATCATCGTCAGCAGAGAGAACATCACCACTTACGCCTGTTTTTCTTAATGATGCGAATGGTTCGTCATTACCATAAGTGAATACTTGACCATTTGCAGTAGCCCAGTTATTTAATCTAGCACGTGCAGGTGCAAAATCATCTGCATATTGGAATACATTCTTTTCAGCATCACTTAATTCTGAGTATGCAATCTTTAAGAACGCATAGTTTTCTGAACATTCTGGAGTTTCATTATCACCAGCATAATAGTCATCATTCATCTTGAGCCAATCATTTGTGAATGAAACAACATTATCTTTAACAGCGGAGCCATCCATCTTGAATAATGCAATATGCGAAATATTTGCTGAATAACCACCATAAGTAGCAAACCTAGGATCGTTACCACTATTGTAGTTATAAGCTAATACTCTATCTGTTCCACTTAAAGTAGCAGACATAACATTAGATGAGAAACTAAAGCTCCACCAAGAAGCATCGCCAAATGATGCAGAGTCATTAAGATGGTTATCACCATTATTTGTATATCCAGTTAAATATTTAGAATTGCCTAAGTCATAGAAAGCGTATTGACCTTCAGCATTCTTTAATAAAGTAAATCTAGATGCACCAACCAATGTAGGAGCTGTATCAGCAACTCTAGTTGCGTCAGTGCTCATAACGCTAGAAGCTTCGACTGCGTTACGATAAGTTTTTGCACCACTAGTATCAGCAGTTTCGCCCATTAATCTATATGTAGGATTTGTTGTATCAACACCAACAACATAAGTTGCACCAACTTCTAAATCATCAGCACTAGTTACTTTTGTAAATCCTGAGAATACATTAACAGAAATTGGATAGCTTCCTGTTGCAATGCTATTATCCTCGTTAACATAGCTAACTGTAACTTCAGTATTTTCACTAGTAAGAGTAGCACCGTTTTCAGGTGAGAATGTACATTGAGAAACTTCAATATCGTATTCATTGTTACCGCTATCATATGCTTTAACAATGACACCGCTAACATCCAAATTATCACCTACAAAGTATGATGTCTTAACACCATTAGTTGTTGTATCAATTGATAAAGAAACCATAGTAGGTGCATAAATGTTCATGCCAGTAATTTCAACATCATCATAATTTTGATATGAAACAATTAAGACAGCTTCTGAAGTAACAATACTTGTTTCAAGAGTCCAAGTAACACCAGTAGTAATTGGATCATGAGTTCCATCTGTATAATCAATTTGTGCTACAAAGCCTGCATCTGCTGCTGCTTGAGCATCAAAAGTAGTACCTTTTAAAACATTTTTAATTGCGTTAGTTGTATCAACTGAGAAACCTGAAATTTCTTTTGCGGTTTCAACTTGAATCATTGCTGTTCTGTTACCAGCATCAGCACTTCCATAAGTTCTCCAGTCAGAGCCATTGTAACTACAAAGATATCTATTGTTATCATCACTATCTTTACCAACAAAATTGTAAGAACCATATAATTCAAGCGGCTCATTATTAACTGTCTTTGTGACTTTAGTATCATCAACTTTCCATTGATAATCTTTTCCGTTAGCACCCCAAGAAACAGTATTTCCTGATCCAGGATGATACAAACCTTTAGTTCCTTCTAAATTAGTGATTGTATAAGTATCATCACCAACAAGAGTAAATAAGAAAATTGAAGCACTGCCCTTTGCACTTACAGCAGCTGGTTTTGCACTTGCACCAGCATTATCAATATTCATGTAAAGGGGATCGGATTCAGCAGAAGTTTGCTCAAAAATATATTTTCTACCACTTAAATGATAAGTATCTTTAATTCCAGCATCTTCAACACTAACTTCAAAAGTTAAATACTCCGTTTCTCCTTTGAATGTTGCATAAACTTCTAAAGTTTTTGTTCCTTCAGTCACGCCCATATCAGCTGGAGTGTTATAGTTGTAACTCCAAGTAGACTTACTTGTAACATCTTCTAAAGATTCATCCATATAAATAGCAGTGACTGTAATTCCAGAAGGATTCCATGCTTCATTGGTTAAGTACGAAGTTTTTGTAAGAGAACCAGAAACCATAATACAATCAAGTTCTTTTGCACTTGGATCAACTAAGTTAACAAGTTGATTTCCTTGAATAAACTCATAAACATCGCCATATTTAGTTAAATTACCATGAAGAATTACAATATCCCCTACTTTAATCGAGTCTTCAGAATTAATAGGGAAGCCTTCAGTGCCTACAGTTCTATAACCACGTAATTGTTGGCTTGTTGTTGTTCCATCATCGCTAATATCGAAAGTAATATTTTGATAACCAGAATCATAAGCGGTAACAATTTTAGAAACAATGCCTTTAGCATATACATCGTTAACCCCATCGTTTGTATCGATTGCCAATTTTGCATCAGCAACTGTATATGGATCTCCTGAAGTACCTGAATGAGTTAAAACACCGAAGTTTACAGTTCCCGCAGAAGAATCTGTATAGTTTGTTCCGTCTCCAATAGCAGTGACTGAAACATTATGCGTAATTCCTGCTTCAAGAGTTCCGAGAGCATAAGGCGAAGTAGCATTGTGCACAACACTTCCTCCATCAAGAACTAAGTCATAGCTCTCTGCGTGTTCAACATCAGCCCAAGTAATTTGATTATTTGTTTTATCATATACAGGTGAAGGTGTTGCAAGTTTAGTAGAATCACCAGTTGATACAGGAAGTAGCCAAACATTCTTTTGTCCGCTTGCATAAGACCCAAAGTTTAAACTATTACCGCTATTCTTTTGTAAAACATAATTATTAACTTTTAGTTGAATCAAACCGCTAACATTTGAAGCAGTCCATGTATCTTCTTCTGCTTGAATATTAACCTTTCCATTGTTTTTGGAAGAAGCTAAAGTCATATAATTTCCATTTGATAATTGTAATTTCCAGGAAGCTCCAGAACCAATGAATGTGAAAATTGTTGCATCATCCATATCGGTTGTTGAAGTTCCAGCAACTCCTGTTTTTACATCTAGAGAAGCAAGTTGTAATAAATAATCAGTGCTAGAAACTGTTGCACCAATATAATAATTCGTTCCACTCTCTATTTTTGTATAATCAGTAACTTTAGTTCCGGTAATAGCAGTAGCTCTAGCCATTTGGCTTGATGATTTACTGCTGCAACTAAAAGAAAAGCCAAAGCATAAAGCTAGGCCTAATGTAATTCCAGAAACTCTTTTAAATAATTTACTCATGTTAATTGCCTCCTTGATAAGCAAATGCACGTATAATTACTTTTTAAAATAAAACACAGAAGACTCAATGCCTCTGTGTCTTAGTTCAGATAGCTTTCACTATCTTTTCTAAGACATAGCGTGGTGATACGTCCACCACCCAGAGAGACCTCTAACGTAATTATGATACTCAATAAGTATCTAATTAAATAGAGGCATGTATGCCTTGAAAATGATATTACATTATCAACTAGACAAATTAAAGAAATTCTTAAGAAAAAATAAAGTTTCTCCTTAGTAATAACAAAAATGTCACATTAATTTATAAAATTAAAACAAAAATTACACAAAAAATTACATAGCAAAAAGAAGGAAAAATTCCTTCTCTTTTACTAATAATTTGGAAGTGTAGGCTTCTTAAATTCACTACTAGAAGATTGATAATCGCTACTATTTAAAGTTCCGCTATATCCTCTTAAGTAATCAGCTAGAACATCTCTATATAGATAGTCTTTTCCATCTTTCTTAAGCGTGCCTAATATCTCCAACCAACTTGACCCGTGACTGAAGTAATTATAAGAACGGGATGCATTGGTGTGGAATAATAAGTAATCAATAACCGCAACTGTATACCATGTCGTGTAATCTACACTAGTTAAACTTGATTCATGATATCTCCAATTGTAGTTACAGATTTCTTTAACATTTCTATCCCCTCTAATTCTTACAATATAAATAACATTATCAAATGGGAATGATTCATAAATTGTAGAATATGTCCAATAGTTTTTAGAAATGTTATATCTAGCTTCGTTGCAGAAAGCAAAATCTACGTTGTAGTATTGGTTTCTAGCTACAGTGAACATAGCTTTACATAATAAGTTTGGTAACTCTTGTTTTGCCCCGAATGAGCCATTAACTGATGGTGCTATAACTTCATTACCTACGTCTTTATAAGCAGGAGAATACTTTGCAATAATTGATTTAATATTTGGATCAACAGAAGAAACTTCAGCTACTATATGGTCATAATCCATAGAAGTAACATCGTAATTTGTAACGTTACCATTGGTGACTGTGATTTCAGCTTTATAGATGCATTGACCATATGCTTCAGCTTGAGTGAAAGGTACACCATTTTCAGTGAAATATTCATTACGATGTGAGTGTCCACAAGCAACATAATCGAAGTATTTTTTATTTGAAACCGGAGACACATCAGCTAAACCGTTATTAATAGAATCTTCAGCACCATTATGCATACTTGCGATAACAACATCACAACCTTTTTCAGTTCTTAATTCATCAGATAAATCCTTAAGGATTTGATTGTGTTCTTTAAAGCAAATATCTTGTACTAAAGGAGTACAAATTGATGTTATTTGATCTTTACCAATAACACCAACAACACCTACATTAAGACCATTCTTCATGGTCTTAATGTAGTACTTATCGCCAAGTCTAGTTTGTTGAGTCTCACCTTCGTTAAAGTAATCAAAATAATAATCGTAAATATTAGCCCCTAAGTTAGTCATAGACCAACCATCATCAGCTTTTCTATCCTTATTATCTTCGATTTTTTGTTCTCCCCAGTCAAAGTCATGGTTACCTAGTGTATGTACGTCAACATGAGCATAATTAAATACATCCGTGATCATTTCTCCACTATTCCAGTTAGATTCAATACTTCCTTGGAAAGTATCGCCACTATCAACAATTAAAACATTGTCTTGTTTACTTGCATTCTTAAGGAATGTTCCAAACTTTTCTAATCCAACATGTGCGTCATATTGATATTCATTAACAGCACCGTGGAAATCATTGAATGTATATAAAGTAAATGTGCCACTCGGATAGTTATTAATCTTATCTATCTTTCTTTCTTCTTTATATGAACATACAGAACAAATTCTAGCTTCTAAACCTTCACTTGTGGTTGTTGCTGGAGTAACTGTATTCCAACCATCAAATGTATGAGCAGCTTCATTACCTTTAACATTATGTCCACATGTAGCAGGATGCCAGTGAGTAAATTCATCTTTAGACCAAATAGACGTATCAAATGTATGAGTATGAACAGGAACTACTTCTTCTTGTTTATATTTACACCCTTCACAAATTCTATATTTATGACCTGCTTGTGTAGTTGTAGGTTCTACATCTACTGTCCAGGCATTAAAATTATGATTTTCTAAATTAGATTTTTCATCTGTATGTTCGCATGTAGCTGCATGCCAGTGCTCTGAATCATTGTATGACCAAGCAGAAGAATATGTATGTGTGTGTTGTTGAACTGGTTTAGGGTTAGTAACGCCCACAATTTTAGGCGAAATAGAGCCACCAGTTGGTGATTCATTATAATTAAGATATTTCATCTCTAAAAGAGGGCTAACGCCGTCAGAAGCTATTCTTTTTCTAATATAACCATAAACTTCAACAGTAGCACCCTCTAGTCTAATAGCTTCATATTGTTGTGAAACACGTTCACTATCAATAACTCCATCAATAAAAACAAATGAAGCGTTTGTGCCTGTTTCTTCTCCTTCAAAGTATAATGTATACCCATTTGAAGACTTACTTGCAGAAGATACTTTTCCTTTAACATAATATTGTTCTTCGGTAACTGTAAAATCATTTAAAGAAGTAGAAAAAACAGATATAGCATCTTGAACTTTATAAGGATTTGTAAAAACTAAACCTAAATTAGATTTCTTTTCAATATTATATGATTCTTTGTAACCACAATTTTGGCATGTTCTAGATCTTACTCCTTTTTCAGATATAGTTGGTTCTTTTTCGATTACAAAGTCTGCGAAATTATGTTTTTCTTTTTGCTTTTTAGCTTCTAGATGTCCACACGTAGAAGGAAACCAGTGATACTCTGAATCATAGTTATATACATTTGAATATGTATGTTCGTGAATAGGAGTAATAATTGGTTTATCTTTATCAGTGTTTCCGCAAGCTACTAAAGCTAATAAGAAACATATAGGAACAAGTATTTTGGTTTTTTTCATTTAATAAAATATCCCCCAATAAAAAGGACTAAGTTAATCCTCTTTATAAGAGAATATAAGGAGGGCAAGAATAGCCTTACCCTCCATTATTTTTTGCATAAAATCTTTAAGATTATTAAGCAGCAAAGTTAAATGCGATTTTTGTAATAACGATTCCTCTATTACTTCCTGATTGTGTAGAAGTAATTGTAAAATCAAGTCTATACCAACCGCCATTCCAAGTTACGCCTTCAGGTTTATTAAATGTTGTAGTACCTTGATCAACAAAAGTTCCATTTACTGTAGAAACAGGATTTGTTCCTGCGGCAGCATCAGCAGCACTGCTAAATACTTTTAATGTAACACCTGTACAATCAGCAGCAGCATCTTTTGAACCATAAGTAACTACTACGCTTTCAACACTAGCATCAAGCTTATCAACGTTATAAATTGATCTAACAGTTGCTTCAGTTAATTTACCACCAATTTTAAGACCATAGCTTTGACCTTGGTTACCAGGAACTTTCCATTTAATATTATCAATAGTTGTGTCGAAAAGGCTCTTATAGTCAGTACTATTGCTGTTTGTATAGCCTTCACTACCAAACACCATTTCGTATTTATTTGCAGCTTCAGCACTTACTTTTACAGGAATAACAACATCGGTAAATCCAGCTAATGAACAAGTAATTGTTGTATCGCCAGCAGCGACAGCAGTGACAACGCCTTTTGCGTCAACAGTAGCAATATTTGTATTACCAGAAACAAATGTTAAACCAGTTGTATCAGCACCTTTTGGAGCGATATTTAATTGCTTGTTAACATCAGCAGTCTTTCCAACACTAAGTTCGACTTTTGCATTTTCGACTGCAGCAAATGTACTTACAGTTGGGAGTTCATACTTTGTATCGTTGAGTTGTAAAAGTTTTGCCTTTTCCATTTCGTGAGTATCAGTGTTCTTATTATTATCGTGATAATTGAAGTTTTTACCTTCAACAACAATGAAGTCACCAGCTACAGGTTTAGTTTCTAATGCATCATATCTTGTAAGACCTGTTATATCGTACAAACCATAAACATAAACTTTTAAACCATCAGTAGTATTGAGATAGAGATTGCCATAAGATGTGTTAGCAACTGATTCAATATATCCTGCTAAAACACAATTTTCTACAGTTTTTGCTTTTCCAGTAGCTTCATCAAAATAATCAGCTTTTGGAGTTAATGTTTTGCCTGTAATGTTTTCGAATGTAGGAGCATCTTCAACTGTAACATCAATTTCTTTTGAGTAATCACCAGCTGTAGCAGTTACTTTACAAGTACCTGCTTTAACAGCAGTAATTGTACCTTCAACAACTGTTGCAATTGTAGGATCATTAGAAGCCCATGTAACGATATCTGTAGAATCTGCTGGAGAAACAGTTGCTGTAACTCTTTCAGTTTTGCCAACATTTAAAGTAACAGAATCTTTGCTAACTTCGATAGCTGTAGCTGCAATTCTTGTATCTTCACTATAGTTCAAGACGATTTTTTCAATCCATACTTGAGTACTTACTAAGCCTTCTTCATAGCTGTTAGAGATAGTAAATGATTTAGCATCAATTTTATAAACGCCTTCTTCACCAACAACTTCTTGACCATTAACTGTAACTTTTAAGTAATCAGCATTTTGTGTACATTTAATGATAATTGAAGCAAATGTAATACCAATGCCTGAGAATGTAAGTGTATTATTTTTGCCTTTCTTTTCATCGACAGGATTTTCATCGTTATAGTTATAAAGTCTAATTTCACTTTGTAAACCAACGTTGCTCTTTGCCGATCCTTGTTCAGCAGTAACAACAAAGTGGCCATCTAAGCCTAATGCAGCGTTGTTATTAACACCACCATCAACTAAATTTGTGCTGTTCTTAGGGCTAACAACTTCTTTTGTTAAGATTGTTACGCCTTCTGCAGCTGTAGTAACAATAATTGTAGTAGGACCAGTGACTTTTGCTTTATATGTATTATCTTTTCCTTCTACCTTAGTAGCATTTTCACCATTGTAAGTGACTGTAGCAACTGAATAACCTTGATCAGCAACTACTTTAAATTCAAATTCACTACCATGTTTAACAGGAGCAGTTGGTAAATCAGTAACTGTAGCATTTTCATGGCTACCTAATGTGACTGAGCTGCTTCCTACAACGATAGAATCAATAATTGGAGAAACAGTACCATTGTTCTTTGGCTTAGTCATTTCAAGAATCCAGTTTTGTGCTGGAGCATCATCATTACTAGCATATTGTGTGATTAAACCTTTAACTGTTACTTTATCGCCTGGATAAACAGCAGTGATTCCTTTGTTTGGATTATAATCGCAAGTATAAACTTGTAATTTTTTGCTTGCGTCTGTTTCACCTTTTTGATCTGCGATATAAAGGTTAGACATATATGCGCCATTTGTACCAGTTTTCTCAGTTAAACTAATTGCATAACCAGTAACATAAGCAATATCGCTTGAAACAGCATTTGCTGAAGTTAATTTTTCTTTAGCAGTTTCTAATGCTTTTGCGACTGTAAGAGGTTCCTCTTCAGTACCCCAAATAGGTTTTGTAACTGTAACTTCACATTGTGCAGTTTTACCACCATCAACTGTTTTTACTGTAATAATAGCAACGCCTTCTGCTTTTGCAGTTAATTTGCCTCTACTACTAACTTCAACAATCTCAGGATGATCTGATGACCAAGTGACAGATGTGTCAGATGCATTAACTGGAGCAACTGTAGCAGTTAAAGCTTTTTCAGCTCCTAAATCCAAGTGAAGTTCTGTTTCGTCTAATGATACACTTTCCGGATGAACAGTTTCATTAGTGTCAGTACCAGGACCTGGTTGGTTTGATTCGGTGTCTTTACAACCGCCTAAAACCATAGCTAATGCTGGAATAAGAAGTAATAATTTCTTATTTTTCATTTTCTATAATCTCCTTAAAATTATATTTATATAATTAATATACCAATATTACTCTATAGTTGGAATATTATTATATTCTTTTTTTAAACATAAAAGGGGCATAAAAAGCCCCTTTTATTTACTATTGATTCACGATAATAGAATCTTTACCAAAGATTGGGTTTAAGTTAACATCGTTGTAAGCACTTAAAACACCATAGAATTTAAATTTAGTTTCGTTTGCTTTGAAATTTTTGGTTGCTTCGATTAATTCGTTGTATGCAGCTTTACCAATGTGATAGTTAATAGAAACGCTAACTTCTACTTCACCTTTTTTACATTTTAATGTAGCTGCTTGACCAGCTTTCATTTTATCAATGCCTTCAACATAAACTAAATCAGTCATTTCTACTAATGCAGAAATTTTCTTACGAGTATCAGCGTTATCTTTATCCCATGTATAGTTATCAAGATTTATCTTAACTGGTGCTGCAACAGCTGCTGCTTTTTCATCGTTTTCTTTAGGGAAATCAAAGAAGCCAGTCTTCTTTTGACCCTCTAATGAATAAACATACATTTCCATTAAGCCATTATAATCAGCAACGTTACCACCAACGATAACTGTATCACCGATTTGTGGTTCAAGAGCAAACCATGCTGATTCGTAAACTTGGTAGCAGTATAAACCACTTTCACCATCTTGAATCCAGAAACCTGAATAAATATGTTCCGAAGATTGTTCGACAGTAGCAGTGATTTTGCCATATGTATAGATCTTCTTACCAACTACGTCTGTTTTGTTATTTACAAATTTGTCATTCATTTCTGAAATTGGCATGTATGTGTAGTCGGTTAAATCTTCTCTCTTATGGACTGCAGCATTAAATTTCCACTCGCCAGAATAACTATCATCGCCTTTTTTGATAGTTGCTTTTAAAGAACATTCGAATTTTTCATCTGCGTAGATTGGAGTATATTTTGTATAAGCTTCGTAAGTTCCTGTTTGTTGAACAGCTTTCCATTTACCTGCTGGAAGTGCTTCCCAAGTAATTTCATAATCTTCGTTTTTGTACTTTAATGAATTTAAAGCAAGGTAAGCTTGGAAGTCTGGTGATTCTCTAACAGTTGAAACAGCTTCCATATCTTTACCATTAGCTGAGTTTAAAAGTAATAAAGCGTGATCCCATGCTTCTTGACATGGATTAACTTTTTCATCACATCCAGCTAAGAGTGGGATTGTGACTGCAAATAAGTAAACAAATTTCATTTTTTTCATAAACAATCCTCCGCAATTAATTTGATTGTGCTAAATGAATGTAGTTATAACTTGGATAATTGTTAGGTAATAACAATTGATAGTTATCGTAGTATTTTGCTAAGTATCCAGTAACAAAGAATGTTTTACCAACTGGAGAACCTTCTCCGGAAACATTATATGCATCTCCTGTACCAAAGAATGCGTGTTCAATGAAAGGAGAGATACTAGTATCTACTCTTAAGTTGACGACTATATCACCAACTTTTGCATATACAGTGTAAGAATTATCGTTAGCGTTTCCTTTATACCAATATGGGTTTGTTGTGCTGATAACATTGCCTTCTTCATCACGATCAGCAGGAGAAACACTACGAATAACAGCGTTTGTAGAAATGAATTGATATTGATGAGCATCTAAAACTTCTTTAGTAACGTTTGCTGGATCAATAAATTTAGCAGTTGCATCTTTATTTAAATCAGCATAAGTAACTGCTCTAGATTGTGCGATGTTACTCCATGAGAATTCATTAGCAAATTTAGAGAAGTTAGATTCTGTAATCATTTCAATTTTCTTTTTGCCAGTAGTAGATGACTTAACGTCAGAAAGTTGAATGTTTCCGTTATAGTATGTAGCACGGCAGTAGAATCTAATAATGACTCCAACACCTTTACCATCCATACCTTGTAACTCACTACCGTTTTGTAAGATAGAACATAATGATGAGTTATAGCCAGCGTATGCGTATAAACCAGCATATTCATTGTCATTTTGAGTTACTTGTTCATCATCAAGTAAAACGTCTCTTAAGAAAACGTTATCGCCTTGAATGCCAACAACTAATGCAGTAACAACTAATTGAACGCCAGAACTACCTGCATCAGTAATACCGATATCAGCGTAGTGATTGATAACTGACCATAAAGAATATTCATATGATTTTTCTTCATAATCATAATCAGGATCATCTGCACCATATACTCTTAATTTGAGCTTTGTGTTAATTTCTTCACATCTTTCAAATGCAGGGCAATATGGACATACTTCGTCATCTTTAAATAATTGGTTAGTAGAATAACCTTGTTCAACTAATTCAAGGTTTAATAATCTCCACTTTTCAGTTGAAGATTTTCTATACCAAATGAATGCTAACCAACGTCCACCAGAAGAATCTTTTTCTTCGAAAGTCTTTGGTGAGTTGATTAAAGCAATATTGTAAATCTTTTTACCAGCTGCAGCAGATTCTTCATCTGCTTTTGCTTGTGCAGCTTCTAAAACGCTCTTTGTAAACAAAGAAGCTTTCTTACCCCAAGGTTGAACCTTAGCGGTTGATTCAGGTGTATTAACACCTAAGAATCTGGTTTTGATTGTGACAGCTGCGCCAAATTCATCAACATACCCATCTTGAACAAAGTTAGCAGTGTCACCATCAGTGCATGATCTTAAAGAAACATAACCAACATGGTCATATGAGCTTCCCTCAAAACCAGCAAATTTTTTGCCTTCTAATTCGTCTTTTTGAGCAAAATCTAGTTTGTCTGTTTCAGTTGAGACGATTAAATCGTCAGGATTAGTAGGAGCGACTTTTTCAGGTTCCTTAACATTTGGACCACCATTGTCGCCTGAACAGCCAACTAACATGGTTAAAGATAGAAGAGCTAATAATAACTTACTTTTCTTCATCTTAGTTCCTCCAGTAGTCTCTTAATGTTTCTGAAACGTTTTTAATTGCATCATCAACACCATATTGTTTTGTGAAAATGAATTGTGGGATTGCAGCGACTGCATCACGGATATCAGATGAACCAGCAAATGCAGGATCAACGAACTTAACCCATTTATCACTTAATCCTTTATTAATATAGTAGTTGATGTTTACATCAGCAGTTTGAGCTTTGATTCTATCACTTGTGGAAATTGCTGTAGAAGCTTCGCTTCTCCAAGTAGCATAGTCGAAGTATTTATCATCGTCATAGCCTTTCCACATACCTTTACCTGCAGTTTCTGCAAGTTCAGCGTATTCACATGATGGATAATAACCAGTTTGTGAACAGAAATAACCATTAGCGTACTTACTTAAGAATTTAATCAATTGCCATGAAGCAACTCTTTCTTCTCTACTACCTCTATCTAATAATGCAAGGTTAGTACCTTGAGAAATAACAAATTTCTTATCAGCACTTCTATAAAGAACTGGAGCGGCTGCAATTTTGAATTTATTTCCTGCAGGAGCACTATTTGCAACACCAGCAGAAGAACCAACAGTCATAACTGTCTTCCATGCTTTAAATGGGTTACTACCATATTTAGCTTCACCCCAGTCAGCAGGAATACCGAAGATATTCTTGTTGTATAAGTCTAATAAAGAAGACATGCCATCTCTTGCTTGTTGGTTATCAAAAGCAACATAGCCTTTTTTAGTTTCTTTATCAAATTCTGTGTATTTACCACCCATTTGTCTAACTGTTGTAATGAATAAGTTAGATTGTGAGTCATATGAGAATGGTTTAAACCATTCTTTTGATGTACCAGTAGAGCCGCCTGCTTTATAGATGCCGGATAAGTCTAAGACTGGAGATTTAGTATCATCAGCAGTATTAGCAGCGCCTACACTGCCATCACTGAATAAACAGTTATTATAGATGCCTTTAGCATCAATAAAATCTAAGATTGCTTGTCCAACAGTTTCAAGCTCTGCATAAGTTTCTGGGATTTTAATCTCAACATTATTTGTTGCAGCTTTAACTGTGTCTACATTAGCAGCGCACCAATCAAAGAAAGTTTGGTTATAAATCAAAACTTCAGTTGATTTATTGAATGGTACACCTAAAGTGTAACCTTTGCCATTTTCATCATATTCAATGGTTTCATTTTCAACCATGTAGTCTCCGTAGAAATCACTCTTTTTGAAATCTACACCATCTGGTTCAAATGTTGAATTGTGAACATCGTTTTCAAAGTAATAATCTAATCTAACGATAATATCACTCTTAACATATGCAGCGAAGTGATCAGGATAACCGAATACAACATTACAATATTTTCCTGATGTAGCACTCTTAGTAACTGCGTCTCTTAATGTGTCGTAACCAGTCTTATCTTCGACTTCGACATTAACGCCAGTAAGACGAGTAAATTCACCACATAAGTCTTCTAAAATTTCTGAGATGTCAGAACCAAAAGGATTCCATAAAGAAATCTTTTGTCCTTTAACATCTACATTAAAATCTAAATCGTAAGCAAAATTATTCTTCTTATTTCCACCACATGCAGTCAATCCTGCAGCGATAGCAAATAAGCAAGGTAATAATGCTTTTTTAGCGCCTTTCATTCTAGGTCCCCTATTTCTTAACATAGTCAATAACAGTCTTTTCAACTTCGCTTAATGTTTCTTCGACTGATTGATATGTGTTAGTCATTAAGTATCCAGGAATTAATTCTGCAGCAGCACGAATATCAGCAGAACCTCTGAAACCAGGATCAACGAATTTATTCCATTTATTTCCAACGTATTCATCAGAGTTAACTTTTGATGAAGCTTGTCTTAAGACATCAACACTGCTCTTTAATGAAGAGTCTTGATAGTTGAAGTATTCATCAGAATTGAAAGCATAACTACAAGTTGGGAAATAACCAGTTGCAGCAGCAAATTTACCATTTGCTTGTTGTGATAAGTAAACCATTAATTTCCAAGAAGCAACTCTCTCAGCGTCTCCACCTTTATCGAATAAGCCTAATGAAGTACCTTGTGAAATAACGTACTTGTGATCAGCATCTTTGTAAGGAATGTGTGTGCATTTTACTTTGAAGCTGTTGTTATCAACGTTCTTTAAACCAGCTGTTGAAGAAATGTTCATGAATGATTTATATGCTTTGAATGGAGTTGAGCAATATAATTCATTCCATTTTGCTGGGATACCTAAAACGTTGCTATCGAATAAGTCTTGAACCATCTTCATAGCTTCGATTGCTTGAGGATTGTTAAAGACTGCGTAGCCTTTACCTGTTTGTTGTTTATCAACTTCGGTAAATTGACCACCGTATTGTCTTACTAAAGTAATGAACATATTTGCTTGAGCATCATATGTGAATGGTCTGAAATCTTCTTCAGTAACAGCGGACATGTTGAGAATAACTTCAGCTTCAGCTTGAGTACATGCATCAGTTGAATCATAAGCATTACCATCGCTACCTAAAATCTTTCCATCAGCGTCTGGTGTTTTGAAAAGTGGTTTACAAAGATTGATGATTGCTGTACCAACAGTTTTAACTTCAGCCCATGTTTCAGGAACTTTAATTTCAACACCACCAGTTAAACCTTTAACGATATTTTGGTTTTTGACTGCCCAATCAAAGAATGTTGAGTTATAAACCATGACTTCAGTTGATTTATTGAATGGAACACCATCAATATAACCAGTGCCGTCATCTTTGAATTCGAGTGTTTCGTTTTCTACAGTGTAGTCAGTGTAGAAATCTTTGTAATTCATAAGCATGATACCGTCTTTATCATACTTAATATTGTTCTTTGTAAAGTTATAACGGTTTGCATCGTTTTTCATTAAACCGTCAAGTCTTAATAAAATATTTGATTTAATGTATGAAGCAAAATGATCTGGATAACCATTTGCGATGTTTGGGTATGATCCTTGAGTTGCGGATAAGTTGATAGCTTTTAATAAGTTATCATAACCACCCTTACTTTCGTGTTCGACTGTGATACCGGTTAATTTAGTGAAATCTTCAAGAACTTCATTTAATTGTTCTGTCATATCACTACCGAAACCAGTCCACATGGTAATCTTTACCCCGCGTGTGTCGACTGTAACATCGACTCCATCTGTGTCAGCAATACCTGTTTGGCCGGTACCCTTACCACATGCAGCAAGACTTGCAGTAAGAATAAGTAATGCAGCAAGTTTGCCTAATTTTGTTTTTTTGGTTGTATTCATAAAAATCTCCACCTTTTATTAATTAACCTTTAATTCCACTTCTAGAGACACCCTTCATAATGCTCTTTCTAAAGATAAGGAAGAATATAAATAAAGGAATAGTAGCAAATAAACTACCTGTGACCCTAGCAGGAGTATCATTAGAGAATTCGCTAGTAAATTTAGACATAAGTCCGTTACTAACGAGATGCATACTGTGATCAATGCCCATATTAGCAAGAACAGTATTGTTACCAGATGCAATTAAAGTTGGCCAAATATAAGCGTTCCATGCACCCATAAGAGAAAGAATAGCAATTGTAATAATTGTTGGGGATGCAATTGGAATCATACATTTCCATAAGTATTGGAAGTGCCCATATCCATCAACTTTTGCAGCTAAGAATAATTCGTTTGGAATTTGTTGGAATGTTTGTCTTAAGTAGAAAATGTAGAAAACACTAACACCATGGACAAAGATTAAAGCAGCGAATGTGTTTTGCCAGTTCAACATAACTGTTGTTTGGTAGTTAGTCATCATCATCATTTCGCCAGGAATCATCATTGTTGCTAATAAGACCATAAATAATGCGTCTTTTCCTTTGAAGTTAACTCTAGCGAATGCGAAAGCTGCTAAAACTGTAGTAGTTAATGTGAAAGCAGTAGAAATAACTGCAACATAAATAGTATTTAAATAGAAAATACCAAACGAAGTAGAACCAGACATAACTTTTCCAAATTGTTCAACAGAGAAGTTATTACCAGTTAAAAATAAAACTAATTTACCTGAGATTTCTTCTTGTTCAAAAGCAGCTGTGCTCTTGAAGGAAGTGATAATCATGTAATAGAAAGGTAAAACAATAAATAATCCGAGTATAGTTAAGAAACCATACGTAACTACATGAGATAAGACTTTTTTAATTTTGTATTTCTTAGCTTCAGATTCGCTAGCGAAATATACATCACGTTCTGCCATATCTTACCTCCTTAATAATGGACTCTCTTCTTGGAAATCAAGAATTGAACCGCAGTAATAATAAGAACAATGATAAGCAAGATAACACATCCTGCAGCACCACGTCCTTGAGATGAATCACCAGTAGAGTCAATTAACTTAACGATATAACCAACGACTGTGATCCATGTATTTCCATCCGCACCACCAAAGTTCTTTGAACCTTTGGAGAAGAGGGAAATGATTTGTGAATATGATTTACAAGCACCAATAAATGAAGTGATTGTAATATACAAAATTTGTGGTGAGAGAAGAGGAACTGTAATTCTTCTGAAAATAGTTCCCTTTGTAGCACCATCGATTCTAGCTGCGTCATAGTATTGTCTATCAATACTTGATAAGCCAGACATAAAGACTAAAATCTTAAACGCAATACCGTTCCAAATAGAGTAAACAACAATAACGAAGAACATACTCCATTTATTAGCAGTAATTCCCAACCAATCTTGAGGAGACATTCCGAAAATACCAGTTAAAGTATTAATGAAGCTACCTGCAGATGAGGAGAACATTGCGTTAAATACCATACCTAAAGCAATTGCGTTAGTAACATATGGTAAGAAGAATACTGTTTGGAAGAAACCTTGCAATGGTTTAATCGAATGTAATGCAACAGCGATTAACAAACCAACAATGATAGTTAATGGAACTGAAATTACAACAATCAAAGCAGTGTTTCCAAGAGCAGCTTTGAAAACAGGATCTTGTAAAACTCTTATATAGTTATCAAAACCCCATGATAATGTAACACCACTTCTAGTGTTTTGTTGAGCAGCAAAATAGTTAGTTAAAACGAACGAACTATTTGAGTTACCAACCCAATAGAAGTTGTTACAGAATGACATAACAAATGTATTGATAATTGGATAAAGCATGAAGACTACTAAGAAAATTAAGGCAGGAATTAATGCAATCCAACCTTTAGCAGCTTCAGGCAAAATAAAACCAGAAGTCTTAACTTTAAAAGATTTCTTGGCAGAAATCCCAAGTTCGGACAATCTATTATCAAACGAATTGTTATCTTTTAATGCGATATCGTTTGATTCCATAGATTAGAGGATCCTTTCTCCTGATTCTTCAAAGACATAGAATCTCTTTGCAGCAAAGAATACTTTGTCTTTGTCAGCTAATGCAGCATAGTTTTCACTTGGAATAATAATCTTTAAGTTTGATTCTGGTTGACCTTCAATCTTACCAACAACAGAAACATCTCTACCAATTCTAATGATTGATGAAATTTCTACTGGAACTTTACCACTATCATTGTATGCAAATGATTCTGGTCTAATACCAATAACGACTTTTCTGTTTCTGCCTTTCTTATATGCAGGATTTGTATCGAATTCGTGACCAGAGATGTATAAAGTACCATCTTTGATTTCACCTTCGAATGTATTAATTGCAGGGTTTCCTAAGAACTTTGCAACGAATAAGTTAATTGGTTCATCATAAACTTTTTGTGGTTCATCGATTTGTTGAACAACGCCAAAGTTCATAACGACAATAACATCAGAAATGGACATTGCTTCTTCTTGGTCGTGTGTGACGAAGATAGTAGTAATACCTGTTTCTTGTTGAATTCTACGAATTTCTTCTCTAGTTTGGAGTCTTAAACGAGCATCTAAGTTTGATAAAGGTTCGTCTAATAATAAGACTCTTGGAGTTTTAGCTAAAGCACGAGCGATAGCAACACGTTGTTGTTGACCACCAGATAACTCTTTTGGCTTTCTCTCTAAGTAAGGTAAGATATCGACTAATTTTGCCATTTTTTCAGCAATAGCGTCTTTTTCTGCCTTAGACATTTTTTTCTTCATTAATTCAGCGTACTTTTCAGGATCTTTCTCCTTCATTTCGTTCATTAATTCGACTGTCTTCGCTAAATCTTCTTCTGCTTTTGCAACTTCTTGCTTTGCAGGAACAACTAATGATTCATCATGAGTCTTCTTTGCTTCTGCTAAAGCGATTTTTGCAGTTTCTAACTCTTCTTTTTTAGGAGCAAGATATTCTTCTTGGTTAATTTGAGCATATTTTTCAGGATTGCTTGTTTTTAATTCTTTTAATGTAAGTTTTGCACATTCTAAAGCGTCACGAGCTTCATCATATCTTGCTTTTGCTGGTCCATAAACTTTCATATCTGGACCATTGATTGCTTTATTTAAGTTACGTTGAGCTTCTCTTAATGCTGCTTTCTTATCATCGATAGGTGTAGAAAATCTAACATTATCTAATGGGAACTCAATATTTTGTCTAACACTGAAATGTGGATATAAGGCATAGTTTTGGAAAACTAAACCAATACCTCTATTTTCTGGTGGGATGTTTGTGACATCTTCGTCACCGAAAAAGATTTGACCACCAGTTGGCTTATGTAAACCAGCGATCATGTACAAGGTTGTAGATTTACCACAACCAGAAGGACCTAAAAGGCCAACTAACTTGCCATCAGGAATGACAAAAGACATGTCATTAACGGCAACAGTTCTCGCATTCTTTTTACCAATGAATTCTTTGGTAAGGTGTTCGAGTCTTACTTCCATATAATTCTCCAATCATTTATGTACAAATGTAGCATGCATATATTAACACATATGCGTGAAGTTAAAAAACAAAAATTATTATTAAAATAATACTAACCCTACTACATTTAACCTACTATTTCCTCTTTTTTCTTTAATTCCAATGCTTCCTCTTCAGGATTTTTAAACCATAAAGATTCTAAGTCAGACACTACACAAGTATTTGCAACAACATCATGAACACTTTCGTGATTTGTTCTAAAAATAGCCATACAGTAGCTTCCTAATATAGCAAATGTACCTACACCAAGAGTGATCGCATTAATTCCTAAGAACAAAATAACAATCACAAATAGCAATACTTGTGGTAAGTAACGTAAAACAATTTGAGACTTTTTAACAGAGTAATAATTTTTAGAGACAATAGATAATTTAAAGAATTGTTTTCCTAATGTTTTTCCATCCTTCAAACATAAAGGAATAGTAAGGAAGAAAATTAAATATCCAACAGTTACTGCTAATAAAATTGGCACTGTAGAATCCCATAAAGCGTAATCGTTATAAAGTTCGTTCAGTTCAGGGATTTTTGAAATTTCTAATACACAAAAATATGATGCAGAAGAGTTGTCATCTTTTCCGTTATAAAAGTAGGACATAACCTTAACTCTTTCATCATCAGATAAGTCGCTATATTGTTTTTGGCCTTGATTATAAGCTTTAGGAATTCCTATTAAATCATACTTAGTTTCACCCTCTACTACTCTATATTCAAAGATGTCTTTTCCTGTAGTTATAGCACCACTTCTTTTTGAGAGAGTTTCTTCAGTATAAGTGTTATTCACGTCATCTAAGCCTAATACAAAAACATTAAACCAATAATTGCTAATAGGTTTTTTATCTCTGTTATATTTAGGTAAAAACTCATTATAGAAAGTGTAATAACTATCTATATATTCTTCATAAGAATTAAATTCTTTAACAAGAGATTTATTATCTTCGACCTTCATTACATTACTTTCAGTAATAATATCGTTGAATTTAACCTTCATTTCTTTTACAGAACTAATATTAGAAAAAATAGTAGAAAAACCGACGAATAAACCTAGTCCAACAAACAAAGTTAAAACAGCGTCTATGAAGAACGCCATAAATCTTTTGCCTACACTAGCGTGTTCAATTTTGGTTATTTTGTTTATCTGCATTTTCTTTTTCTTTTTCTAATTCTATATATTTATCTAAAGTTATTACACGTGTACCCGCAACAAAATCATGCACTGCATAATTCTTTTTCGTGAATATCATTATACCTGAAGAAATCATAACTGCTCCAACAGGAATTCCAATTTGCCATGAAGCAATATTAACAACACCCATTAAAACTGTTACTAAAATAGCAGGAACTGCTCTTAAAAGAATAATCCAATTACTTACAGGTTTATCGTTTCTAATAATAAGGATTTTAAATATTCTCTTACCTATAGTTTGTTTATATTGCATAAACATAGGAACGATAACATAGAACACTACTAACGGAATAAACGCAGAAAGGAACATTACTAAGCCATTAAATATTTCCATCGTAGTACCAGCACTTTTCATAAATGGTAAGGCATAGAAATCTTTAACTGCGTCTTCATATTTCTTTCCAACAAATTCATGAACCTCATTTTGCGAATGTGAAGTGAGATATGAATCATTGAATACACCTATTTCAGTTGAAATACTATCGCTAGCGTCGCTTTTGCACTTAAACATGTCTTTAGTTCCAATTTCTAAAATAGTCTCGTTAAACCACTTAATATCGTGATTAATGATTTCTTCTGAACCTTTGCTTCCTTCTTTGATATTTGTATTAGAAAGATAATTTAAATAGTAATAACTAAGGACATTACAAAAAACTAAGTTCTCATTTTCAGTTTTAACTAATTCACTAGTCTCATATTGTAGGTATCCATTCTTTTCATCAATCTTGCAAAGATTAGAATATTCAATATTTGTTGTGGTTGTATTATATGCATCGATGTAACTTGAATTAACTTTAGTAATTAAAAAAGAAGTTAATAAATTAATAAGGAAAAATAATACAGCTAGGCAAGCCGCATCAAATATAGAAGCTTTAAGTCTTTGATTTATTTGATAATTTGGATTAGCTGTTTTGTCCATGAATGTATAATAACACTATTTAATAATTCTTTTAATAAAATTAAAAAAGCGAACCTCATTGAGATTCGCTTAATTAATTTCGTTAAGTTTAAATTACTTAATGATTTCAGCAACTGTACCAGCGCCGACTGTTCTACCACCTTCACGGATGGAGAATTTAGTACCGTTTTCCATAGCGATTGGGTGAATTAATTCAACTGTTAATTCAACGTTATCGCCTGGCATAACCATTTCAACACCTGCAGGAAGTGTGATGACACCAGTAACGTCAGTTGTTCTGAAGTAGAATTGTGGACGGTAGTTACTTAAGAAAGCTGTATGACGGCCACCTTCTTCTTTAGAAAGGACGTAAACTTGACCTTTGAATTTTGAGTGTGGAGTAACTGAACCTGGTTTTGCTAAGACTTGACCACGTTGTACTTGATCACGGTTGATACCTCTTAAAAGGACACCAACGTTATCACCAGCTTGGACATAGTCACAAGTTTTACGGAATGATTCAAGACCTGTAATAACAGAGTTTTGTGTTTCTCTAACACCAACGATTTCAACAGCGTCACCTAATTTTGCTGTACCTCTTTCGACACGGCCTGTAACAACAGTACCACGACCAGAAATAGTCATAACGTCTTCGATAGCAAGTAAGAAAGGTTTATCTGTATCACGTGCTGGAGCTGGGATGTAAGAATCGACAGCTGCCATTAATTCTTCGATTTGTTTTTGTGCTTCTGCATCACCATCGAGAGCTTTTCTTGCGGAACCACGGATGACTGGAACTTCGTCGCCTGGGAAGCCGTAGCTATTTAATAATTCACGGACATCCATTTCAACTAAGTCTAATAATTCTGGATCGTCAACTAAGTCTGTCTTGTTGATGAAGACAACGATGTATGGAACACCAACTTGACGAGCAAGTAAGATGTGTTCACGAGTTTGTGGCATAACGCCATCAGTACCAGCAACAACGAGGATAGCACCATCCATTTGTGCAGCACCAGTGATCATGTTTTTAACATAGTCAGCGTGCCCTGGGCAGTCAACGTGTGCGTAGTGTCTTTTTTCTGTTTGGTATTCGATGTGAGCTGTGTTAATAGTAATACCACGAGCTTTTTCTTCTGGTGCAGCGTCGATTTCATCATATCTCTTGACTTCAGCACCACCATGTTTTGCTAAGACAGTTGTAATAGCAGCAGTTAATGTTGTTTTACCATGGTCAACGTGGCCGATAGTACCAATATTAACGTGTTCTTTAGATCTGTCAAATGCTTGTTTTGCCATAATTAAATTTTTCCTTTCAGTTTAAAAATCACGTTTTACAACAATCACATAATAAAGCATTTATGAAAGTTGTGCAATAGACTTTAAAAAGCCTATTATTTTTTAGCGGTTTGACATTCCGCTCTTTTTAATAATTTCGTCTGCAACGAATCTTGGGCATTCACCGTAGTGATCGAATTGCATGACATAGTTACCTCTACCTTGAGTCATACTACGTAAGTCTGTAACGTAACCGAACATTTCAGATAATGGAACTTCAGCTTCGATGATCTTAGCATTAGCTCTTTGTGATTCACCTGTCATGTTACCTCTTCTTCTAGAGATATCACCTAAGACGTCACCATAGTATTGTTCAGGGACTGTAACTTCAATTTTCATGATTGGTTCAAGAATAACTGGAGAACACTTCTTAGCAGCTTCTTTTAATGCCATAGATGCAGCAATTTTGTAAGCAGCTTCAGAGGAGTCGACATCGTGGTAAGAACCATCAAATAATGTAGCTTTGATGTCCATTACTTCGAAACCAGCAACTAAACCTCTCTTTAAGGAATCTCTTAATCCATCATCAGTTGGTTTGATGTATTCTCTTGGAACACTACCACCGACAACTGCGTCGACGAATTCATATCCTTTACCTGGGTTTGGTTCAAACTTGATCCAAACGTGACCGTATTGACCACGACCACCAGATTGCTTAATGTATTTACCTTCACAATCTGCAGTTGATTTAATAGTTTCTTTATATTCGACTTGAGGAGCACCAACGTTAACTTGAACGCCGAATTCTCTCTTCATACGGTCGACGATGATGTCTAAGTGTAATTCACCGACACCAGCGATTAATGTTTGACCTGTATCAGCATTTGTTCTGACACGGAAAGTTGGATCTTCTTCAGCTAATTTTGCTAAAGCGATTGTCATCTTTTCTTGGTCAGCTTTTGTCTTAGGTTCAACAGCTTCTTCGATAACTGGATCTGGGAATTCCATTCTCTCTAAGACGATTTCATTCTTTTCATCACAAAGTGTATCACCAGTAATAGTAGATTTTAATCCGACAACAGCACCGATATCACCAGCGTGGAGTTCTTCAACTTCTTGTCTGTGATTAGAGTGCATTAAGACTAAACGTCCAATTCTTTCTTTGACACCCTTTGTAGAGTTCATAACATAGCTACCTGCTTTTAAGACACCACTGTAGACACGAACATAAGCTAATCTACCAATGAATGGGTCTGTAGCAATCTTGAATGCTAAGGAAGCGAGAGGAGCGTCATCGCTTGGTTTACAGTGAATTTCGTTACCGTTTTCATCTGTACCTTTAGCAGGTGCGATATCCAATGGGCTTGGAAGGTAGTCAATAACACCATCAAGTAACATTTGGATGTTTTTGTTCTTGTAAGCAGAACCACAGAAGACTGGGTGGAATTCACCAGTTAAAACTGCTTTACGAATTGCAGCTTTAGTTTGTTCAACAGTTGGTTCTTGACCTTCGAGAACGAGCATTAAGATATCTTCATCGAAGTTTGATAATGCTTCAAATAATTTTGTTCTGTATTCTTGAGTTTTTGCTTTTAAATCCTCAGGAATTTCTTTTTTGACTGGTTCTTCATGAACGTCACTTGTGTATTCATAAGCGACTTGTTCGATGATGTCGACACAACCTCTTAATGTTGATTCAATACCGATTGGGAATTGAACAGCAGCAGCGTTTGCGCCTAATCTTTCATGAAGTGAACGGACTGACATATCGAAGTCAGCACCGATTGCGTCTAATTTGTTAACAAAGACGATTCTTGGGACACCGTATTTACTACCTTGTCTCCAAACTGTTTCTGTTTGTGGTTCAACACCGTTTTTACCATCAAGGACAGTAACAGAACCATCGAGAACACGAAGTGAACGTTCAACTTCAACAGTGAAGTCGACGTGCCCAGTAGTATCGATGATATTAATTCTGTTACCTTTCCACATTGCTGTAGTAGCAGCGGAAGTAATAGTAATACCTCTTTCTTGTTCTTGAACCATCCAGTCCATAGTAGCGGAACCATCGTGTGTTTCGCCGATCTTATGAATCTTACCTGTAAAATAAAGAATTCTTTCAGTTGTAGTAGTCTTACC
>JAGCCQ010000061.1 GCA_017651565.1 Bacilli bacterium
TTGAACCGCTACATCCATATTATATAAAAGATCATAGTCACCACGATGTGAGTTAGCAGTTAATGTAGTATAATATTCGTTCATTCTATCAATGACTACTTGTGGCTTGAATGTAGTTGATGCATTATCAAGATAAACCAAAGGTTTTCCTTGCATCTTCTTAGTGCCATCGAGCATAGGAAAGTCTTTTCTTACTTTGTAAACGTCGTACATTTTACATTCTCCCCTCAATCAATTGCTCGATTGTTTTTTGAACGTTTTCATCAAAACCATTCATGATTGGCTTTAAATAACCATATGTAATTAATGTCTTAGCTTTTTCTTCAGAAAGTCCACGGCTCATTAAATAGAATAAGTGTTCATCACTAATCTTACCTACTACTGCACCATGGCTAGCTTCGATATCATTTTCATCAATTTTTAAAACTGGTTTTGCGATTCCAATAGATTTTTCATCGAAAACCATAATCTTAGCGCTTTGTCTTGTTTTAGATTTAGCACTACCGTTTTTGATATAACTTGTACCATCGAAAACAAGTTTTCCGTTTCCTTTAACAACACCATAATTATCTATTAATGAATAAGTATTAATAGCGTCATGATCTACAGAAACAGTAAATGATTTATTTGAGTTATCTTCAGTTAAAGAAGCTAAGTGAAAAATTACTTTAGCACCTTCTTCTAAAGAAACACTTACATTTGTTTTTGATAAGTTTTTAGCGAAATCTGCGTAATAGATTTCTAACCTACTATTCTTATTAATTTTAATATTGATATTACCTTTAAATCCACTTAATGAAAGCATTGATAAACTAGATTCAACATCTTCATTGAGAGTGATTTTGATATCTTTTTCACCATCGAAATTATTGATGAAAAAGTTTTCGTTTTTATCAAAAACAAAATTATCTGAAATGTTATCCAATAATAATTCTTTCATTATTTAATGCTTTCCTTTACAGCACAGCTACCGATAGATACTGTGTTCATATCTTTTTCTTCTTTAGCAACTTCAATACCTAATTCAGTTTTGATCCATTCATAGCCTTGTTTATCAATACGTTGTGCTACTTCTGGACCAGCATCAACAGCAATACGACCATTAATCATTACTACTGCTCTAGTTGGTTTGATTAAATCATATAATCTTGCATAGTGAGAAATTACTAAGAATCCCATGCCTTTGTCTTCTAATTTGCAAATGACATCAGCAACAATTTGAAGTGCGTCAACGTCAAGACCAGAATCGATTTCATCTAAAAAAGCGATTTCAGGATTTAACAATAATAATTGAAGAATTTCATTTCTCTTCTTTTCGCCACCGGAGAAGCCTTCATTTAACCCACGAGTAGCTAAATCGAATGGCATTTTTACTTCTTTCGTAGCACTATCTAGTAATTTATAAAATTGATAAGTAGAAACAGGCTTTTCACTATGTTCATTAATTGCCGCTCTTAAAAAGTCAGAATTAATAACTCCAGGAACTTCACTTGGATTTTGCATTCCCAAGAACAAGCCTAATTTACTTCTTTCATCAGTAGACATCTCTAAAATATTTTTTCCATCAAGTAAAACCTCACCTTTGGTTACTTTATACTTAGGGTGTCCCATTAAAACATTTAATAAAGTAGATTTACCGTGTCCGTTAGGGCCTAACAATGCAACAGTCTCACCTTTACTTAAAGTAAGATTGACTCCTTTTAATATTGGTTTGCCTTCAACTTCGGCGCATAAATCTTTAATAACTAGTGTTGACATAGCGTTACCTCGAAATCCGCAAAATATAATACATAACGGCAAAAAAGTTGGCAAATAATACGATAATTTTTTTAGATTTTTCTTCCTTACTAAGTAAATTGTAATAATTTGTGTTGACATTAATTTTAGAGAATATTTATAATATTCCCGCTATTATTTCAAAAGGAGAGTAAATAAAATGAAGAAAAGCAAACTCAAATTGGGTTTAGTAACTTCCTTCATCTGCGGAATGGCTTTAACAGCTTGTAATGACGTTACTGCTGACAGCAAGAGCGTTGTTGATTACAAGTTCGGCGATTCCACAATTAGTTTATCAACAGACAATATGTATTCCGATGATTTGGAAACATCTGCTGGTTTAACTAAGTATTATGAGAAAGTTCGTGATCTTTTAGTTCGTGCTACATTCAAAGATGTTACTACTGATGCAACTAATGGTTTAAGTGTTAAAACACAATACAATACTTTAGTTGCTCAAGCTGAAAACAAAGTTGAAGAACAAAAAGAAACAGCACGTAAAAACGCTAAAAACAACGACACTTCATATTCAGATGAATTAGATGCTATCTATGAATCCAACAATGTCAAAGATGAAAAAGGATTAACTGAAAAATTCTTATTAGATCTCGAAAAAGAACAATTAGATTCAGCTATCATGAATAATGAAAAGCAATTAGAAATCTTAAGAGACGGCAATGGCGCTAATGAAAAAGGTTGGATCAACAGTGCAAAACCTTACCACATTAAGCACATGCTTGTTAAAGTTGAAGGCGGTTCCGAAAACTTCACAAGAGCTACTATCAGTAAAGATGAAGCTTATAAAATTTCTAAAATCGTTACTTTATTAGCAAGCGGCTCAAAATTTGATGATTTAGCAGGCAACAACTTAATTACTGATGACTCATCAGATAAATTAGGTGACGTCGGTATCGTTAACAACAACGCTACTACTAAATCATTAAAGATGGTCAGTGAATTCCAATTAGGTATCTACACTGCTGACGCTCTTGTCAACCACAAGAATTCCACAACTGCTCTTGAAGGTATCGGCCTTGATTCTGAAATTATTGATGGAAGCCTCAAAGCTGACGGCATTACTTTAGACAAGAAAGTTGTTAAGGATACTATCAAAGTTAACGAAGTCCCATATTCAATCTTTGAAGAATTAGGACAATACTATGAACTTCCAAAAGATTCAGCTGAAGAAGCTATCAAAGATGTTAACGCAATGGTATATCCAAGAAATGTCATTTGGAACAAATACCTCAATAACCATAACGTATTTGTTATCGTAAATAAGAAAGCTGACAAAACTAGTGTTACTGAGTTATGTGGAGCAGATGAATACGATTCAACATTAAATGATGTTTATAAAGAAGGTTCACAATCTGGTTTCAGAGATATCGATGGTAAAAAATATCTCTGCGCTGAAGATGGCAAAGTTATCTTCGGTGTACGTAGTGAATATGGTATCCACTTCATCAAGATTCAAAAATCTGCATACGATGCTGATTTGAAGACATACTACCCAATCGCATTAAAAGTTGGTGATGTTGATGTTACAAAACAAGCAGCTGGCACTAACTATATCGTCGGTTTAGATAATGCTAAAGATACATATGATACAAGACTTTCAGATATTAAATCCGCTATTAAGAGTTACGATTCTAACTCAGAATACAGACTTTATAATTTCTTAGTCTCATATGCAAAGAGCAAAAACCTTATCAACGACAGCGATGAGACTACAAAGAAAATCTTAAGCAAAATTGATAACCATATCGCTGACTTAAAAGCAAGTGAAGTTTACAAACAAGATGAAGGTTTAAAGACTGTTTGGGAAAATTACTTAAGATTAATCAAATTACAAGATGACAAACGTGACGACACATGGACAGAAACTTTCTACTATGGTGTTGGTGGCAAAGAATCATACACTCGTTCTGTTACTGCATTGATTCCGGAAGCTGCTTCTGACGAATTCGTAAAATTATGTAATTACGACTCAGAATCACAAGTTAACGAAATCAAAACAACACTAGCAGAATTCGCAGAAGGAGGATTATACTACTATGGCAAATAAGAAAATTGGTAAATTCTTAGCAGTTTCTTGCTTATTAGCTTGTGGTTTATCCGCTTGTGACGATATCGAAGCAAGACCTTCTGTTAACACTGATGAAAAAACATTATTAGCTTTCACAAATGAAGTTTTTGATAACAATTACAAATCACTCAATGATAGCTATCACGGCAATATCGCTGCTCAAGCATTAGATAACGTCTTATACACATACGCTATAAATGTTGTTGGCGCATATGACGCTACAATCGCAGGCACATACGCAAAGAAAGTTACATTAAATGGTGCTGAAATCAACCCAGCAAACATTGTTACTTTAGCTGATGTCGTTGCTAGCGATTCTAAATTAGCTGACTTTGTTAAAGATCACCCAGCATACAATGTTGGTGATGCTCCTGCTCAAAAAGCATTCGTAACAGCAAGATACAACGCTATGAAAGATGCTGCTGCAAAGAAGATGTTTGCAAAAATCGGCAGTGCAACAGAAAACAACAAATTCAACGAATATCGTTTATTAGTAAGCCTTTACGAAGGCGAAGGTAAAGGCAAAGTTGTCAATCCTTACACTATGAGCGATGCTGATAAAGCAAAAGCAAACAGAGACATTATCGTTAAGCCTTCTGTTAAAGCAGAAAATGCATTTACAGAAATTATTGACGGTGAAAATCTCTTACACGAAGAATTCTATGGAACATACATCGATGACGTTGTTATGCCGGACATCTACAGAGATGCTTTAGTACAACAATACATCTTTGAAAACCAAGAAAAATCATTAGGTTCATCTGCAGCTCGTAAGATTAATTATGTTTCTCTTAAATATGATGATTTAGATGAATCTATTAACGCTGGCAAATTAATGAAAGGCTTTGTCAAAAATTACTTATTAAAAGACAATGCTGATGTTGTTAGCGCATTCAACCTCCTCTCTTCCGCTTGGAACGGTGGATTCATGAATGACAAAACAGCTGATCAAATCGTCGCAACAGACGAATGGAAACTTTTAGCTGATGCAGAAGTTGTTAAGACTCCTGCAGATTTAAGTGTAACTGACCTTCAAGAAGAAGCAAAAAATAAAGGTTTAGTCTTCAAATCAAAAACTGATAAGTACTACATCAAAGGTTCTACTTATGGTGATTTAGTTGAAGATTTCGATAAACTCGATGTAAACCCTTCAAAATCAAATGCTTCAAGAGACTACACAGGCGGCAATAAATATATTGCTAAAATCGGTTTCGATTTAGAAGCTGAAAAAGTAGGCTTAGAAGACCACGTTACTGATGGTTGGTTCATCAAATCAAGCAGTGAAATTTCTTCATTACCAGATAGCTATAAGAATCGTTTATTCAACCTTTCAGTTGCTACAGGTAAAAACGTTAAAGACGCTGCTTCAGTAATTGAAAAAGATGCTTCAGACAATATTACTGTTTCTGACGGAAATAAATACATCGCTAAAAACGGCAACAATTATTTCTTAAGAGACAACAAATTAAAAGATAACCAAGAAGCATACGAAACAATTATCTTTAACGATACAAGTTCTCACACTTACTACATCATTAACGTTGAAGAAGCAGTTTCTGCTAACTACATGGCTACTGATGCAGCAAAGAATGATTACGCTTTAAGAATTGATGTCGCTTCTTTACTCTCAACAAACGACACAAACGTAACTCTTTCTAAAGAACATTGGTTAGAAAAGTGCGAAATTTCATTCCACGATCAATCTGTCTATGATTACTTCGAAAGTAACTTCCCAGATTTATTCGGTGAATAATTTGAAATAAGTCATTATCAAATAAGGAAGTCCACGCTGGACTTCCTTTTATTATGTATAATATAGGTACGAGGCAATATTATGGAAAAAGATATTTTTTGTAGAATTGTTGATGGAGAAATACCATGCTACAAACTTTATGAAGATGATGATGTTTTAGCATTTTTAGACATTTCTCAAGTCACAAAAGGTCACACACTTGTAATTCCTAAGAAACACTACGACAACTTCTTAACATGTCCAAAAAGCTTAATGAACAAAGTTATGGCAGTTGCTCAAAGAATCGGACAAGTGTCAATTAAGATTTTCGGCGCTAGAGGAGTTAATATTCTTACTAACTGTTATGAGGCCGCAGGTCAAACAGTTAAGCACTTCCATGTCCACGTTATTCCAAGATATAAAGAAGAAGATGGATTCATGGTTGAAATGAAAGATAACTCAAGCGGATTAAACCTTCCTGCACTTGCAGAACAAATCAAAATCAACCTTTAATAAAGAAAAACAACTTTCGCGGATTGAAAGTTGTTTTTTTCTTATTTGTGTTTGTAGAATGTTCTTCCATCAAGAGGATAAACCTTGTTGGTGAATTCGCCCTCTTTAGTTTCTTCTAAAGCTTTTAGTGTGATAACCATTTTTGAATCTAAGTTATCCACTAATGAAAGCATAAGGGCTTCTGCTGTTTCAGGAAGAACTGGAGAACCATATTCAAGTTGTCCATGGTGAGACAAAATCGCATGTTGTAACAATAATGGAGTCTCACTAGTTAATCCTAATTCCTTTGCGGCATTTTCGATTTCAGCTGCCATAATTGAGATATGACCAATAAGTTTACCTTTAATTGAATATTTATAAACAATTGGTCCTTCTAACTCAGTGATTTTACCAAAATCGTGTAAAAGCACTGATGTGATAACTAAATCTTTATTAACAGGGTAGATAGAACATAGTTTTTCGGCGATTTCAGCCATTGTTGTGCAGTGAACGAGTAATCCGCTCATATATTCATGATGAATGCTGCTAGCGGCTGGATAATCGAATATTTGGCCTTTATATTTTTCAATAAAGTAATCTAATAGCTTTCTACAGTCTTGATCTTTAATACCTTCAACAAATCCGTAGAACTTTTTAATTAATTCTTCTTTTGGAATTGGAGGTTGTTTTAAAAACTTAGTAGGATCAACTTCGTCAAACGGTACTTCTCTAACGCTTAAGATTTTAATTTGAAGTGTTTCTTTATATTTAAGCACTTCGCCTTCGATGTGAATTACATTTCCTGCAACCACTATCTCTTCGTCTTTGCTTGATACTTCCCACTTCTTAGCATTCATATTTGTAGAAGCGTCTCTTAAATCAATGTTTAAATATTGGCTTCCTTGAGCGTTTGTTCCTTTTGAAACACTTGATACTAAGAATTGTCCAGAGATGTGTTCACCATCAACATATTCACATAACATTTTCATATATAATACCTACTTTAATAACTTCGTTTATTATTTTACCATTAAAGCCACATCTTTTTAGATAATTTCTTAATTTTTCTCTCTCATCGTCACTATACTTGTAGTTTTTATACTTTCTACTAGCTTTATTAAAGTGATAGTAACAATTATCTTTTTCAATTTCTTTGTTAAATACATATGTATCTATTAGTTCACTACTGAAATTTTTCTTAAGTAGATACTCTTTTACTCTTTTATAACCATAGCGTTTTTCTTCCATCATAAAAATATCTAATTCAAACACTTTAGCGTCATCTAAGATTCCGTTATTAGATAGGGAAGTTACTACTTTTTCTGCTAATGAAGTAGACGCGCCTTTTGTAATCAACTTATCCATTATCATTTGTCTAGTGTGTCTCCACTTTAACGCTAATATTTTCGCATATTTATAAAATTGAGCGTAGCATTCCATAATTTTCCTCCTACTTATCTATAAGAGGGGTGATTTTTTGAAAAATTGACAAAAATTTGAAAAAAATTTTAGAGGTCCTTGATTAATATTTAAGTTTTTGTTTAAATGAGTTTGTGAGCAAGCACATTGGGCTGTAAAAGGCGCGTGTAGCTCATTTTTTCTTTTGAATCTCTTTAATAATCTTCTTATCATCCTTGTGAATTCTTAAGTTTTCATACGGGTATGGATGTTTAAAATTTTCATATTTAACGACTTGTGGTTGCGTTATAACAAAACTTCTAGCACCTATTTTTTCTAAAGTGGGATCTATTTGATGAAGTAGCAATCTTCTATGCCTTCCTTCCGAATCTGTAAACCTAACTATCCAATATTTGTTTTTCCGTGTGTTCTTTTTATAAATTCTAGAATAATGCCCGCCATTTGCGTCATTAACTTTATAAAACTTTCCGCGGTATAAAGGCTTATTCATTCTTTTAGAATAGGTGGAACGTCTTTTCTTTTTACTCATGCTCTCATACCTTTCTGTCAATTGAAGCTTATTTTTACGAAGCAATTTACGCTCAGCAATTAATTCTTTAAACAAATTGACACCTATACTTATTTAAGTGGGGTGATTTTTTGAAAAATTGACAAAATTTTATAAAAAATAATTGTTGTTATACAAAAATCAATTAAAATAAGGGAGTTGTTGACAAAAATAGTCAATTTTTCAAAAAGCTTTCCCACTTCAAGGAGAATCATCATGAATAAAAAATTGCATGGCATTTTAGAGATTGTATTAGCATCCATTCTAGTTATCGTAGGTTTCATCGTCACATTGAAAATTGAAATCTTACAAGACTACATCATGTGGGTCATGATTGTATTCTTCTTAATTAAAGTCGGATTAGTTGTTATTAAGTATTTCGCATATGAGTCATCCTTGCTCTATACGATAATTCATGGTTCATTGCATGGTATCATCATAATCTTAATGATTATCTTCAACGCAGACCCTAGCAAGATGGCTTACGTTGTTGGCGCTTCTTGTGTTGCGGACGTTGTCGCAAATATCGCAAAAGCAATTATTTATAGAAAATCTAATAGAACCGAATCCTTCTTCGGAATGGAAAACATTATCTGTGTCCTATTTATCTTCTTAATGTTCAGTGGACAAGAATCAGATATTGCAACAAACGTTATCTTAGGATGTTTAGTTTTATATAAAGGTTTAGCTAACCTAGTTTCTAATATGTTTGTTAAAAAACTTATCTCTATTACAGATTTAGGTAAAGCACTTAATAGAGTTCATGGTTTAGATATCTTCTTTGGTTTATTTATCATCCTTTTACTTACTTCATTTATTCTTCCTCATGTTGAGGATTCAATTAAAGATGCAGGAGATGCATGGTGGTATTGTTTCGCTTTAATTACCACTACTGGATTTGGTGATCTCACTGTTACAACCACTACAGGTAGAATCCTTTCAGTTATTATTGGATTCTATGGAATTATCATTGTTTCATTATTAACATCATCTATCGTTATCTATATCTCTGATATTAACAAAAGAGAAGAAAGAGAAAAGAGAAGCGAAGAAGAAGCAAAGAAATTAGAATCTTATACTTTCTCATCAGACTATAGTAAGAAAACAACTGCTGGTAAGCCTATAGAAAAGCAAGTAGAACAAATGAATTTATTCGCTGCAGCAAATGCTAAAACTCCTAAAGCTTCTAAAAAGCAAAAAGAAGTTAAAGAAGAACAAGCAAAAGAAAATAAAGAATCCAAGCCTAAAAGAGCAGTTAAAAAGGAAGCCAACTAAGAGCTTCCTTTTCTTCTATTCTTTTGATTTAATTACCAATTCAGGTTTGCCAATTGTAACCCTCATACGAGGTGGAACTGATTCAATCAAGAATACGTTTGACCCGATTGTTACATCGTCTCCAACAGTAATATCGCCTAAGATCGATGCACATGCATAAATCGTTACGTGATTGCCAATTGTTGGATGACGCTTAATATTCTTCATCTTAGCGCCTTTTGATAATGATAAAGCTCCTAATGTAACACATTGATAGAGTTTGACGTAAGAACCAACAATTGCGGTTTCACCAATAACAATACCAGTTCCATGGTCAATAAAGAATGGAGCAGCAATTTTGCTTCCTGGATGGATATCAATTCCAGTCTTTGAATGTGCTTCTTCAGTAATGATTCTAGAAACTAATAAGTAGCCCATGTTACGTAAAGCATGGGCAATACGATAATAACAAATTGCTCTAAATCCTGGATAAGTAATAATGACTTCTTCTTTGCTATCAATAGCAGGATCACTTTCCATAAAGAAATCTAAATCCGCTAATAAATCTTTTTTAATATCAGCAAAAGTACCAATAAATTTATTAGCCGCTTCTTCTTTACTATCAATAACCTCTAAGAAGGTTTTTTGAATATCGTTAATATTGTCACAATCAGATAAAAGACAACAAATAGTATCATTAACTAAATTAATAATTTTGCTTTTATCTATCATGATTCTATCCTCCGAATTCAGGTAATAATAAATATAATATTATTTTCTTAAATTTGCGAGGATAACGCTAAAAATAATAAAAGGTCCGGGGATAGACCGGACCGTACCTTAGATACCTGCTCCAAATATATATCTTTCGGATGTCTCACTTAAACCTTTGAGAGAGATTGAGGCAAAATAATCTTGAACTAACTTCTGCAATCCTTCCCACATAGGGAGAGTTTTGCAATATGTATTCATTTCACATTCGTTAGTCTTACAGTCAAGACATCCTACTGGAGCAAGGCTACCTTCAGTAATTTCAAGTATCTCAAGAGCAGTATAGCTATAAGGGTCCTTGACTAATTTATATCCCCCCTGCGCACCATGTTTACCTATAACCATATTGTGCTTAGATAAATTAGTCATGATTGCTTCAACATACTTTAAAGAAATATTCTGACGTTCAGCTATTTCTTTAAGTGGAACATATTCTCCATTAGAATGGTCCACTAAATCAATCATTACTCTTAAAGCATATCTGCCTCTTGTAGAAATCTTCATCTTTATTCCTCGAATAACTTTGTGGATAAGTATCTATCGCCACTATCTGGTAATAATACTACAACGTTTTTGCCAGCGAATTCATCTCTACTAGCAACTTGAATAGCAGCATATAAAGCAGCACCAGAAGAGATACCAACTAAGATACCTTCTTTTTTGCCAATTAATCTACCATATGTAAATGCATCTTCATTTTCAATTCTAATGATTTCATCATATACACTAGTATCTAATGTATCAGGAACGAAACCAGCACCAATACCTTGAATCATATGTGGTCCTGCTTTACCTTCGCTTAAAACAGGTGAAGCTGCTGGTTCAACAGCAACTACTCTAACATCTGCTTTTTGTGATTTGATATATTTACCAACACCTGTGATTGTTCCACCAGTACCAACACCAGCAACAAATGCATCAACTTTACCATCTAAATCTTTATAAATTTCTGGTCCAGTTGTTTCAAAGTGAATTTTTGGGTTAGCTGGGTTTACGAATTGACCTAAGATAATTGAATTATGAATTTCTTTATTTAATTCTTCTGCTTTAGCAATAGCGCCTTTCATACCTTTAGCTGCTTCAGTTAAAACAAGTTCAGCACCATATGCTTTTAATAATTTACGTCTTTCAATAGACATACTTTCAGGCATTGTAAGAACAACTCTATAGCCCTTCATTGTTGCAATAGATGCTAAACCAATACCAGTATTACCGCTTGTTGGTTCAATAATAACTGTACCTTCTTTAAGTACACCTTTTGCTTCAGCATCATTAATCATAGATAAAGCGATTCTATCTTTAACTGAACCTGCTGGATTAAAATATTCAACCTTAGCAAATAATTTTGCTTTTAACTTTAATTCTTTTTCAATGTGTGTGAGTTCTAGTAATGGAGTTCCCCCAACTAAATCATATCCATTTTTGTATAACATAATGTTTTCTCCTTTTGCCTACCATTTTAGTAGGTAATTAGATTCTATCACTAGATTTAAAATTAAAACAAGCAAAACGCTCAACAAAAAAAGAGATGATTATTCATCTCAATTATTTTGCTCTCATTTTTTACTTTTTAGGAATAACAAATTGGAGGTTTATTTTATTGGTATAAACTGTTAAGTACGCATCGCCGCTTGCGTTAATATACTTACTTGCATCGGTATCTTTTACCATAAATCTAAAATTAGAATACGATGTATTTTTTAATGTTAAAGGTTTATCAATTAAAGATACATTCTCTTCGTTTCCAGTAAAAGAGAGGACTATATCTAATATATCAAGTCCTTCAAAAGATTTTCCTGATACATTGAAATCTAATGTAAAGAATAAACGATTATCAAAATAAACACTTTCAATTCTTTCATAGCCGATTTTAAAGAAATCATTTTCGTAAGAAGTTGCGTTATCTCCTACAATGCCTATTTCATCCGATAGTGATTTGCTTAAATCATTATTGTAGTATTCACTAGCATCTTTATAGTCACGTTTATGAAGTAATATAGAAATATTTGCATCTTCAGCTATTAATCTAAATACAGCATTATCGTAATTTATGTATTGGTAATCTCTTGTAGTTTTATCAAATCCAGGTAAACTGACTCTTTCGTTGACGTTAAGTGTAAAAGGCGAAGACATTAAATCACTTCTAAAACTACCATCAGGGTTTGCGTAAAAAGCTTCAACTATATCATAAGAAGTAACATTGCTGTCATCTGTTATAAGTTTAAGAGTCGTTACTGGAGGCTTAGTAACTTGATGAGCTTGGTTAACTATTATTTCCAAATTAGAAAGTTTTACTGAACCAAAAGATAGAATATCAATGTTGTTAGAAGTATCATAATCCTCTACCTTTTTTCCGTTAGCAACTGGAAGATCTTCAATTATTATTGGATTGCACGAACATAAGCATAAAGCTATAAAGGCCGCACTTCCTATTAATTTTATTGTATTTTTCATTTTTCCTCCCCTCCTTTGGTGAAATCAAAAATATAGCACATGCAATTAAGGCAAAATATAATGCGTTCAAAGCAACTCGATACCATTTTTAAAAGATACTCTCTTTCATAATTCGTCCCTCACTAAAACCAACGAATCAAGAGAGGGGCATCTGTTCAAAAATATTTATAAATTATTTTTTATAAATTGCGTAGCTTGGATCGATAATAACTAATTCGGAGAAGTTATCAATTTCAGTAACGTCTTTTTTCTTACAATCTCTAACTTCTACTTTGAAGTCATGCTTGCAAACTGTAAGAGGGACATTGTCCCAGTATTTTTCTTTACCACCACGTGAATGGAAAACTTTAGCAATATCTTCCCTTAACTTAGCGGAATCTTTTTCATCCCAATAAGAGATACCAATCATGTGCCAGCAATTTTCACCACCGATAGCGACTTTATTAATATAGTTACCTTTCTTAAAGAAGCACCAGTCATCTGTTTCAGTAACGTATGCTCCTAAGTAGTTTGAGCAATATTGATATTTAGTAATAACTTTTGGATTAGCGACTACTAAGTCAGCTTCACAAATATAACATCTATCGATAATATCCTTAGCAGCGTATACAGAAGAAATATTATTACTTTCGTTATAGATTGGGTTTTCAATGAACTTAAGTGTTGGGTATTTTTCTAATAATTGTTCGAATTGTTCTTTCTTATAACCAACAACTAAAGTGATGTTATCAATACCTTTAGCAATCAATGCATCTAATAAAGTATCAATGATACGAACACCATTAACTTTAACTAATGGTTTAGGTGTATCTAAAGTAACAGGAGCCATTCTAGAACCAAAGCCCGCTGCAATAACGATGGCTTTTCTTACTTTATATGGTTCAAGAGCTTTATAACCTTTTTCAGTAATCTCAACTGTCTTATCGTTATGAATTACAATCAAATCATCCTCAATGAATTGATTAATAATCTTGTTTGTTGTGCCTAATGATAAGGTAACACCATCTGCAATCTTTCTTTGTGTTAAAGTTTGCTTATTATGTTCCTCAATGTAAGCAAGTAAATTGAATTGGAAACGATTTAACTCCATATCTTTTTCCACCTTCCTGTTACCAATTTTAGTAACGTACTTAGTTAATATATCAAAACCTATTTTCATCAATAAGTTGATAATCAAAATGATTGTTGAGATAACTGACTCCATCTCCCAAATAGATTGGTTTTCATAAGTAGTAATACCTACTGATAATGGAGTAGTATTCGCGGTACATAAGAAGCTAACCGCTGAAATTGTAATCATACTGTTAATGAATAAGTACGAGAACATTTGTAATATTGTTCCCATTGTATTAGGAATCATTACTTTAAAGAACATTGAGTTCTTAGAAATTCCTAATGTTTCAGCAACAGTTTCGTAGTTCTTATCGATTTTTTCAAATGCATTCTTCGCCATTAAATATGGAGAAGAGAAATAGTGAATTGTATTAACAGCTACTAAGATAGCAATTGTTCCAGCAAACCATCCTTTTGTGAATTTGAATAAGAATATATATCCAACACCTAAAACGAGGCCAGGAACCGCCAAAGTTGCAATTGACAATAAATGTACAGGTTTAGTCATTACGCCTTTTGTACGGGTGGAAATATACCCAGAAATATAAGCAATGATTGTCCCAACAATTGCGGTTAATACAGAAATAATTAACGAGTTAGTTAAGAACTTAACAATAGAAACACTACTATATGGTGAGAATGCTCTTACATAGTTATCAAATGTAAACCCTAAATCGTTAGGGAAACTCTTAACAAATGAGATAACAATAAACGCCAACATTGGTATTGCCATAAGCACGCCAATGAAGATAATTAATCCTAAGCCAATTCCATTAAATAACTTAGATGGTTTAATCTTTTCGCTTCTTGCAACACCATCGTTGCTATCTTTGAAGAAGATATCAAATAAGAATGCTACAACTGCAGGAATAAGCAATACTAGCGAAACAATAGCGCCTCTACCATATTTAAATGTAGAGATTACTTGTTCATATAAATACATTGGAACAGTTTTAACTCTTCCAGCAACTTCCATTGGTAGACCATAATCAGCAAATATCAATGTAAATCCTGCAAAGAAAGCAGAGATTAATGTTGCTCTTAAATATGGAAGAGTAATTCCAAAGAATGATTTAAGTCTAGAAATACCTAATGTATTAGCGGCGTCGTATGAGCTCTTATCTTCATATAAAAGTGCGTCATAGATAAGTAAGAATTCTACAGGGAATGCGAATACGACAGAGCCGATGATTAAGTCAAAGAATCCTAATCCATCAAATTTGATTCCAAATATAATATCTAAGAATCCATTGACTCCGAATAATGTTCTAACTCCTAAACCAATAGAAATAGTTGGAATTAACATTGGTAAGACCAAGAAGATGACTAACCACTTCTTGTTTTTAAAGCGAATTCTACTTAAAAAATAAGCACATACAGTAGCGAGTATAGTCGATATACAAGCCCCAATACCTGAATATATTAATGAGTTACCAATTGATTGATAGAAAATCTCATCTTTAAAAACATATGATGTATCATCACCTGTAACCTTAAATAGCATTACGATTAAAGGTGCGATTAAAAAGAACACCAATATTAAAACTAATGATATTTGTAATATTAATATTCCTGTATCAAGTTGTTTTCTAGATTTATTCATTTTTATTTAGTGCTATTTAGAATAGCAGTAACTTTTTCATCTAAGTGATCCACTACAAACTTCTTAACAAATTCATTTGCAGGGTTTTTATAAATATTGTTAGGTGTATCAAATTGAGCGATATGGTTATCATTCATAACAATGATTCTATCTGACATAGAGAAAGCTTCCTCTTGATCGTGAGTAACATAAATCATTGTTTTGTTATATTTCTTTTGAATAGCCTTAATTTCTTTTCTAAGAGCCATGCGAATGTCAGCATCTAAAGCTGCCATAGGCTCATCAAAAAGAATAATATCTGGATTAATAGCAAGTGTACGAGCAATAGCGACTCTTTGTTGTTGACCACCACTCATCTTACCTGGCTTTTTATTTACATAGTCAGTTAAACCAACGATAGAAATAACATTATCAACAATAGTTTTAATTTCTTCTTTGGTATAGTTTCTAACAACTAATGTGTTTTCATCAACTACGTGACCAGTTGCGTCAATTAAAGGCAAACTATCTTTTCTACCTTTTAGAGCGTATGCTACATTTTCCCAAACAGTCATATTTGGGAACAATGCATAGTTCTGGAAAACTAAACCCATGCCTCTTTTGCTAGGTAAGTTGCATGTAATGTCTACGCCATCTTTCAAAACAGCGCCACTGTCTGGTGTTTCAATACCAATGAGTATTTTTAAAAGAGTTGTTTTGCCACACCCGGAAGCACCGAGCATAGAGACAAATTCTCCTTCTTTGATATCGAAGGAGATGTCTTCTAAAACAATTTGGCCATTAAATCTTTTATTAATATTAACAACACTGATTTTGCTATTGTTTAGAGTTTCCATGCGTCTAATAATTCGTTCTTATAATCTGGATCTAATAAGTTCTTCATTGCTGTGTAATCAACACCATAGTCAGATGGGGATTTCCAGTTTTCAACTGTAACAGCTTTTGCAAATTCTTTTTTATAAATTGTCTCTGGAACAATGTTGCAGTTATCTAAATAGTTAACGTAATTGAAGAAATAATCATATACTTCTTTAACTTTAGCATTCTTTTCTTTTCCATTAATCATTCCCATTGTGTAGAGAGTATATGGAGAACCTTCAGTGAAATATGTGATACCGATATCGTCGTTCTTGTTAGCGTATTCAACTGCTTGGAAGTGCATACCTAAACCAACAGCGATTTCTTTTTTATCAACGCCTTTAACTGGGCCACTACCTGAAGCAGACCATTCTTTGATATTTGCATTTAAACTATTGAAGTAATTTAATGCAGCATCTTTGCCATTTAAGCTAGCTAAACCATTATAGAAATAGTAACCAGTACCACTAGTTTTTGGATTAGGCATAATAATCTTGCCTTGGTATTTAGCGTCTAATAAATCATTGTAAGATGTAGGAACGTTGTCACCACATAATGATTTACTATATACAATACAACCAGCTTCTTTATCTTGAATATGGTATTTCTTGTGTCCTTTTCTAACTGAGCCATCTGCTAAAGTAATATCTTTTTGATATTCTAAAACTTCATCAACATAGTGTGATGTATCATAGTCAGATAAGTCAGCGAATAAATCTGCGTTCTTCTTTAATAAGATTTCTGCATTAGTAATTTCAATACCAACGAAGATATCGCAATCTGTGGATGTACCACTAGATTCTAATTCAGCCATTAATTGACCAGTTGTTTTTGATACGATTTCAATATTGTATTCAGGGAATTTTTCTTTTAATTCTTTATTAAATTGTGCGATACGATTATCTTCATGTGCTGTATAGATATAAATTGTATCGTTAGCATTACATCCTGTCATAGCAGATACCCCCAATAATGCTAATGGGATTAATTTTAATTTCTTGTTCATTTTAAACATCCTTTTCTGTTCACATGAACATAAGTATAACACTATAAATGAACAAAACAAAACAATTTAAAAAAGGAATACAATACATTGTATATAAAATTAGAGATATTATTTTTATTTCTTTTTCTTAATTAAGTTATAAACCAACTTCATCAGTGGCAATATACTTAAACACAGTATAAACGAAAATACTAACGGCAAAACTAACAAGGGAACATCTGCCATCTTAAGCAAGTAAGTTGTAACAATATAACTAACAAAATTTCCTAAAGCAGTTCCCACCAATATATATGTTGAAATAATTATGTCTTCACCTTTATGTGCTTCTCTTTTATCTTTGTACTTAAAAAGATATAAACTGTATCCTAAACAAAATCCATAAAATAATATTTGCGCTACAAAGATTAGTCCTTTTAAATCATCTTTATAAAAGAAGGCAACAGCTGTATAGAAAGAGAACGCTATAAACAAAGAAAATAGCAAATCGAAAAGATAGTCAATCTTAAAGAAAGGCTTCTCAATATCAAATAAATCTTTAATTTTCCTAAAATCAAAAGAGATTTTCTTTTTTTCTTTTATTTTTCTTTCTACTACTTCTGCACTAATGTCTTCGTCAATTTGAGGAAATAGCAAAGGAAAAGATGGTTTAACTTTATTGCACTCTTTTAAATAAGAAAAAGTATCATCCCTACCAATAAAAATAGAATATATTGGTTCGAATTCATTAAGTATTAGAATAACTTTCTCAATCTTAAGTAGTTGTTCTTCTTTATTATCAATATCATCATCCTTCAATTGCTTTATTCTATCAATCAAAGGTGAATACTTTTCTTTTCCGTTTTCTTCATAAGCAAAATTTACAAGAAAATAGCCTACATGTTTTATATTAATTTTTATCTGGAATACTTCATTAATTTTATTATCGTTCAAAGACTTAATGACTAACGGATAGTCTTCGTTTTTAAAATTCTCATTTCTTAAAACATTAAAAAGTTTTTCGCTTTTTATAAAAGAAAAACCATTTTGAAATTCAAATGATTCATTAGTATCTGAAAAAGAGAGAATAAGGCTTTGGTTTTCCATTGAATTCTATTTTATTTGATATTGTTAATATAATCTATAAAAACAATGTAGCAATCGTTTTTACATAATTACCTAATTATGTCTTTTAATGACTCAACTAATGTATTAATAAAGTTTTTCATATTAAATTTTTCAAAATACATTTTTTTAGAATTTTGGCCGTATTTCACTAGTTCGTCTTTTTTTAAATTTAATATAATATCAGCAAAACTCTGATAGTCTTCTGCTTCGCAAACGCGTCCAATTTCATTGTCTTTAATAAATGAGTTGCAACTTCCACTTATAGCACCAATGATTGGCTTTCCTGCAGCCATATATGATTGGACTTTACCTGGAATAGTCATATTTGCATAAGACTTATTTTCTAATGTGACAAGCATACCATCAGCAAGTTTATATAAATTGACCATGTCTTGAATTTCTAGATTATTATAGAAAACAACATTGTCAAGTTTTAGTTCATTCGCTAATTCAATAACATTCTTTAAAGCAGAACCACTACCTACAATATGAAATTTGATTCTTTTGTCATGTTTTACTATATCTGCGGCTTTAATAATTGTTTCTAGAGATTGCGATACACCTACATTTCCTGCAAATACTAAATCTAAAAAATCATTCTCTTCTGTTCTAAAATCATTCTCTTCAAAAACAGGATCTGCACATTGTGGCAAATAATCAATACTTAATTCTTCGCAATTTGGTAAATTTTTAATGTACTGAATATGTTCTTTTGTAGAAACCAGAATCTTATCGCAACTTGAATATATCTTAGAAGCTACTTTCTTGTAATGCTTATATACGAGGGATTTATTAGAAATACCGCCAGCCAATAAAGACTCAGGCCATAAATCCATTTCATACATCAATACTTTTTTGTTGTATTTCTTCGCATATTTTAATCCCGGGATAGCAGACATTATAGGTGATAATTCATTGATTAAAACAACATCAAAATCGTTATCCAACTTTTTAATTAATTTAGATGCATAATGTGGAAAAGACCAATAATTCAATATTCGAAAAAAAGGTCCATGTCTTCTAGCTATAGTTTTTGCTCTAATTATTTGAACTCTGTTCTTGTTTTGAGTCCAATTTTCATGAGATTTATATCCGTCATAGATTTTCCCTTTAGGATAATTAGGCAATCCTGTTAAAACAGTTACTTTATGTCCTAACAAAGCCAAATATTCCGCAATAGATGATATGCGGAAATTTTCTGGCCAATATCCCTGTGAAACAATAAGAATTTTCATATCTTTAATTTGTTTTTACTTAATAAATGAATAGAACCATTCAGCAAATTTTCTTAAACCTTCCTCTAAAGAGGTGGCAGGTTTAAAACCAAAGTCTTTTTCAAAATCACTTGTATCTGCAAAAGTAACTGGTACATCACCTTTTTGCATAGGAACCAGTTTCATATAAGATTCAACATTAAAATCATTTTTTAAAGCACCCACTCTAATAAGCTCTTTTGATAATATACGTACAAAATCTAAAAGACTCTCTGGGTGATTGTTCCCAATGTTATAAATCTTATATGGTGGTATAGGCAAACCATCTTCTCCATCTTTCTTCGTTGGAGCTTTTAAAATAACTCTTATAATGCCTTCAACAATATCATCAATATAAGTAAAGTCTCTTTCGCACTTACCAAAGTTAAAAATCTCAATATTTTGTCCTTTAATTAATTTGTTTGCAAATGAAAAATAAGCCATATCCGGTCTTCCCATTGGTCCATATACGGTAAAAAATCTCAAGCCTGTAGCAGGTATGTTATAAAGTTTGCTATAAGCATGTGCTAATAATTCATCAGATTTTTTAGTAGCAGCATACAAACTCACTGGGTTGTCAACTTTATCATCTGTGGAGAATGGTGTTTTTACATTCCCACCATATACAGATGAAGAAGAAGCAAAAACCAAATGCTTAACAGGATAATGTCTACAAGCCTCCAAAATATTGTAGAAACCTATTATATTGCTTTTTATATAAATATCTGGATTGTCAATAGAATATCTAACTCCCGCTTGAGCAGCTAAATTAACAACAATATCAAAATGCTCTTTTTCAAAAAGATTATCAATAAATGTTTTGTCAGATATGTCACCCTTAATAAAAGTAAAATTTTTGTAAGAATCCAACATATCTAAGCGAGCTTTCTTTAATGAAACATCATAATAATCGTTTAAATTATCTAAACCAACAATGATGTCATCAGAATTTTCTAAAAGACGTTTACAAAGAAATGCTCCTATAAACCCAGCTGCACCAGTAACTAAAATTTGCATGTGACAATTATAACATATAATAAAAAAGAGAGATACTAACTCTCTTTCCTCTACTGACTAAACATTATGCTTTTAATTGCTTTTGGCAAACAAGATTTTCAATATATTCAATCAATGAAACCAATGTCTTTAGGTCGGTTCTTTCATGGTCAAGTAAAGGATTGTACTCAACTACATCTATAGAGGCAACATCAAAATTATCAAAAATAAAATCGAAAATATTTTTAATCTTTTCAACAGAAATGCCATCTTTTACGTTGTAACCTGTCGACTTAAAATATGACGGATCAAGAACATCAACATCAAAACTGACATGAACTTTTTTATTGCCAATATTCTCAACTAACGAAGAATAAACATTTTCTATTTTTCTATCAGACAACGCTTCGCTTTTATACAAATGCACTCCGTTCTCTTTGATTATCTTGTATTCTGGTTTATCGATACTTCTTGCACCTATTATAAACAAATTATCCCCGAATATTTTCTTATTAGATGAGCCAACATTTAAATTTTTAGAACAAATTCCAAGGCAAGCAGCCAATGGCATACCATGAATATTATGTGAAGTAGAGGTTGCTTCAGTATTGATATCAGCATGCGCATCAATGTAAGTAACAGCGAAATTTTCTATACCATACATTTCCGAAACAGCAGCAATCGAACCAATTGCCGTTGAATGATCACCACCAATAACTATTGGAAACCTTCCATTTTGAAAAGTTTTAATAGTAGATAGTCTAATATTTTCACATTTAGTAACAACAATATCGATATTCTTTATTTTGTGATCACTTTTAAGCCCATTAACCTTAACATGTTCTTTATAATCACAAAAAGTACCTTTCAATCGGTTTGCACTATTTTGTTTAACTACACTATATGCTAAATTAGTTCCTTCACAAGTTGATCCTTCAAACAAGGGTGCTTCAATGAAATCACACTTTGATTTTTGAATCATATTAATCTCTTCTCAACAAATCTCTCGTATAAATTTTCTCTTTAACATCGTCAAGTGATGAGTCGTATCTATTTGCAATAATTACTTTAGAAATTTCTTTAAACTTACTGAAATCTTTAATCACATCACAATTGAAGAATGAATTGTCATTTAAAGTTGGTTCAAAAATAACAATTTTAACTCCTTTGGCTTGTAATCTTTTCATAACACCTTGAATTGAAGATTGTCTAAAATTGTCACTGCCTGATTTCATAGTCAATCTATAGATGCCAATGGTTAAATCATCCTTCCCATCATTCTTGTACCCAGCCATCTTAAGAACTTGATCACAGATAAATTGTTTTCTTGTTTTGTTAGATTCAACAATCGCAGAAATAAGATTTTCTGGAACGTCTTTAAAGTTCGCTCTTAATTCTTTAGTATCTTTTGGCAAACAGTATCCGCCATAACCAAACGATGGATTATTATAAAAATCACCAATACGAGGATCGCCACAAACACCTTTAATAATATCCAATGTATCTAAATCCTTGGTTTGAGCAAAGCTATCAAGCTCATTAAAATAGGCCACGCGAAGTGCTAAATAAGTATTCGCAAATAACTTTACAGCCTCGGCTTCCGTACATCCAATGATATGCGTTTCTATGTTTTCTTTTATCGCACCTTGCTTTAACAAATCAGCAAACTCTTTAGCCTTGGATATATAAGGCTCTTTTTTCTCAGGAACACCAACAACTATTCTAGAAGGGTATAAGTTATCGTATAACGCCTTTCCTTCTCTTAAAAATTCAGGAGAAAAAAGCACTTTATCGAATTTATATTTTTCTCTAACATATTTTGTAAAGCCAACACCAACGGTGGATTTAACAATAACCCAAGCATTCGGATTAACTTTTTTTACTTGTTGAATAACCGATTCAACAGAAGATGTATCGAATTTGTTAGTTACTGAATCATAATTTGTTGGAGTAGCAATCACGACAATCTCAGAGTTTTTAAAAGCATAATCACCATCTAATGTTGCTACTAAATTTAACTTTTTTGTAGCTAAATACTCTTCAATTTCTTTGTCAACTATTGGAGATTTTTTTGAATTAATTAAATCAACCTTAGAAGAAATAACATCAACAGCATATACGGAATTTTGTTGTGCAAGAATTATTGCGTTTGATAAGCCAACATATCCCGTTCCCGCAACTGAAATTTTCATAATAATTTTACTGCCACAAAATACAAAAATAGTTAATGTACTTTGAGGTTTACTCCTTTCCTTGTCCAATGTTTAAGTTATCTTTAAAAAGCAAATCTAGACATACGTTCGTTGCATTTCCACCATATGGACTATATTTTTCTTTTAGTTTTTTAAATTCTTCGACTTTATCTTTACCAGCCAAAATATCTCGGATAACGGAAACAACATCGTCAGTATTTTTTTGAACACCAAATGGATACTCTTTTGTTAAATCGAAATATAATGATCTGTTTTTTACATATTCGTCATAATCCGGAGCAAAACAAATAAATGGTTTGTTTAAAGTAGTAATGTCCAAAACAGAAGAGGAATAATCAGTAATCAAAACATTGCTGATAAAAAATAAATTTTCAATATCACGTTCTTCGGTTGCAGAAATAAATCGATCATTAAACTCATTCATTCCATTTATGCACGATGTAATAGAGTGAGCTCTAAATAAAATTTTTGCATTTGGAAATGTTTTCAAAATTTTGTCGATATCTAAATTGAAATCAAAAGAAGAAACACCACCACTTTTTGCCGGTTCTCTCCATGTAGGAGCATAGAGAATAACAAAATCGTCCTCTTTAATGCCATATTTTAACATCATTTCTTCTTTTAATTTTGTGTCACTTGTATATAAAACATCTTCTCTTGGTCTTCCGCATAAAACAATATTAGAAGGATTGGCCTTTAAGTCTCTAACAAAAATATTTTTTAAATACTCTCCATCAGCACATAAATAATTTACCTTTTTAAAATTATAATCTTTTCTACCAGTAGCTGCATTTCCGATAGTTTTAGGGCCTGTACCATGCCAAGTATTTAAGTATATTTGTTTCTTCTTTTTAAAATTGAGTCCTCTTTCAATATTTACATTAGTAATCCAATATTTTGCTCTAAATGCAATTCTGAAATACTTAAACGAATTAATTTTCACACTTTGGACATTTTCTATTTCAAATTTTTTAGGATCATCAAATGCCCATACAACCTCAAAAGAGTCTAAAAGTCCAATTTTTTTCATTCTTTCATATATGACTCTCGGACTGTCATTAAACTTCTTTCCTGAATAAGAAGAAAATAAAATTAGATTTTTCTTAATTGGTGTAAGAATAGAAAAAAACGAAAACAATGTAGAAAAAATAATCTTATAAAGAAATTGAATTACTCTATTATGTTTGATTAAATATTCAATTTTATTCATACAAAAACAACTAGTTTTTACGTTAACAAATTATAATTCATAACATTTGTGAAAACAAATGATTAAAGAATAAAATTTCAATAATTCACAAAATTGATAAGTCCTTTTATAAAAAAATTTCTACTATTTAAGCTAATTTTGTTCTAAAAAGATAGTTAAATTCGTCAAAACAATCATTTTTTTATGCATTTAACAAATAATTATATGATAATTGTTTTATGGATGTTTTATCACTCGAATACTTAATATTGTTAATATCGACTTTTTTTCTATACTATTTGATAAATTTTATTAACAAACAATGTAAGCGAATCATTATTCCTCAATGGTCCGTTTTGTTAATTGCATCAATAGTTTTTTATGGCTTTACAAATTATGTTTTTCTGATTTACTTGATTTCCTCCTCATTATTAAGTTATGTTGTAGCGCTATTGTGTCAACATCGCATATTCAAAAAGGATGTAGCAGTTGACACTAATAAAAGAAGGAAATATGAGAAGGCACTAACCATATTTGTAATAGTTGTTATTGTTGGTATTTTATCAGTACTAAAGTACTATAACTTCTTTGTAACAAGCACTAATAGCTTATTTAAAACTAGTTTTATTACTTACAAATTTATAATTCCGTTAGGTATATCTTTTTATACATTTTCGTTAATCTCATATAATGTGGATTGTTACAAAAAAATAACAATCGCCGAGAAAAACCCTTTTAAATTTTTGCTGTTCGTTTCTTATTTTCCGAAAGTTCTTCAGGGACCAATTTCATCTTACGACAAGTTAAAAGAGGATGGTTTATTCAATAATCACTCATTTGCAAATAATAATTATTTACCATGCTTTTTCAGAATATCCATTGGTCTTGTTAAGAAAATTATTATTGCAAATATATTCGGTTTATATGTTGATGGCGCATATCAAAATTTGCTAGAAATGCATGGTTTAGTTTTGCTAATCACAAGCATTTTTTACTCGATACAACTTTATTGTGATTTTTCTGGATTTATGGATATAACAATTGGGATAAGCGGCTTGTTTGGAATAAAACTTGAAGAAAATTTCAAAACACCATATTTGTCATCTTCTATACATGACTTTTGGAGACGCTGGCATGTCACTTTAGGAGCATGGTTAAAAAAATATATTTATATTCCACTTGGAGGCAGTAGAGTTCCTACATGGAAATGGGTCATTAATATAATGATTGTTTGGATCATTTCTGGCCTGTGGCATGGTGCTAATTGGACTTTTGTTATTTGGGGGATATATCACGGAATATTGCTTATTGTTTTTGGATTAAAAGCAAGAATCAGCAAGAACGAAAAAGAAAATCCAAAAAAAGAAACAAGAATGCACATCGTTTTAAGTACACTACTTACTTTTTTCTTAGTAAATTTTGGGTGGATACTTTTTAGGTCAGAAAACATTGTTATTGCCGCGAGGTTTTTCAAGCGAATGTTAGAGGTATGGAAGCCAACTAATTACGCAATGTTTTTTAACCCATTGGAAGTAAAAACGCATTGGCTATTAATTATCTCAATCACCCTTACATTAATACTGGCTTTATCGAAAATTTTTATTAAATCCAAGGATGATTTATTTGCAAAATTCAAAAACCCGAAGCTAATAAGCACTATTTGTATATATTCTATAACTATAGTCTTTTTTTCAATTTCAATTTTCTCATTTTTATATCTTTCATCAATCGGAGGGGGGCAATCGTCATTTATCTATTTTGACTTTTAAATATGAAAAAATGTTTCAAAAAGATTAGTTTATTTTTAATAAGCGCCGGATTGGTTATTTCTCCATTCGTTATTTTTACGCTTGTAGAGAACAATTATTCTGAAATTTATAGTAAAACATATTACGCAGCATTGATTGATAAACACGACTACCTTGAATCAATAAAAGACGAAAAGAAAATAATTCTTATAGGTGGATCAAATGTCGCTTTTGGCTTTGATTCAGAATATTTAGAAAAAGAATTTGAAGGATATAAAGTAGTAAATTTTGGATTGTATGCAGCGCTAGGAACTAAAATAATGATTGATTTAGCAAAGCCTTATATCGGGCAAAACGATATTGCAATTATTATTCCAGAAATAAGTACACAATCGATGTCGTTATATTTCTCAGGAAAAGATACATGGAAAGCAATAGAAACAAGAAAGAGTCTTATTTCAAAATTTGATGCAAATGACAAAAAACAATTGGCATACGATTATTTTCAATTTGCCACTGAAAAAATGAAATATCATGAAGCTATTGAACCAAACGGAATTTATCGCCGTGATTCATTTAATAAGTATGGTGACATATCCTATAAAGCGAAGCAAAACGACGAAACAATTTCAAAAAGAAAAAGCAATATTTTGCCTCTTCACTACGATCCTTCAATGCCTGTTTCTTTCAATTTAGATATAAACGAAGACTTCATTAATTATATAAATACCTTTTCAAACGATGTGACAAATAAAGGGGCTTTTTGTTACTATTCGTGGTGTCCTGTTAATGAATTTTCTATTGAAGATAAAAACAAAGATTCGATTGCAGATTTATATTGGAATATTAGAAATAAACTAGCGTGCAAAGTCATTGGCAATCCAGAAGAATACGTTTTTAACAGTCATTATTTTTATGATTCAAATTTCCACTTAAATGACAGCGGAGCTTTAATGAGAACGATGCGATTTATAGAAAATTATAAAAGGGATATAGAATTACGCTATTGTTCGTACGCAGATGATTATCCGATTTACCCAGACTACGAAACCAAAGATATTGATACATCAATTGATTCCGATACAGCAAAATGTTTTATTTATGAAGAACATGAAGGACTTCTTGAAATAGTAGGAACAAATACTAATGAAAACAATTTTGAAGACATTACTATTCCTATAGTTGCTAATCATAAACGAGTTGCTGGAATTGGCAGTAATGCATTTAGCAATAGTTTATTTAGCACTATTCATATTCCTTCATCAATTGTTTATATTCAAGATGAAGCATTTGCTAATTCAAACATAAAATCAATATACATGCAATCTAAAAAACCTGAGGAAACAAACATTTCTTGGGACGGAGGATTAATAAGAGGGGCAAATCCCGAAATTGCTATTTACGTTCCAAAGGAATCACTATCAGATTATAAAAATGATTACTATTGGGGACCTTACTCAAGATATTTAAAGGGGTACGATTTCTATGAATAAAATTAAGCATATTTGTTTCATTGTTTTATCTTTTTTATTAGCAGCGTGTGAAAAAACCATCTTATTTACTAACGAAGACGAATCATTAATCGTTGCTCTTCACGAGAGTGATAACTTTGTTATTCAATCTGAAAATCCGCTAAGCATTAAAAGAGGGGATGATGCTATTTTTTATGTAAAACTTAACGAAGGAGTTTCTTTTGATGATTCTTCAATAGGGAAATTTAATCCTGAAAACGGCCAATATATTGTCGAGAATATCCAAATGTCCCAAAACGTTGTATTCAAAACAAAAGTAGCTGGAAATTGTACACTTACAATTAAAAATACATTTTGGTCTCGAGGAGAAGTAACTGTAACTCCAAATAAGGAAAAATATGATGTGGGTGAGATGGTAACTATTGAAACTAAACAAAAAACAGATATTCCGTTTTTGTGTTATACAAAATCTTACCCTTATAGATGTGTTGATACAACCATGCCTTCTGGATTACCGATTTCCTTTAATAGCAAATTTGAATTTGCAATTGAAAGCGATATGACTATCTACGTTAATTATTTCGAAAATTCAGCACCTAAAATCACATATAATATGAACGGAGGGGAGCCACTTGTTGGTAATGACGAACAATTTGTCCTTGATTACGATATTCCTGAACAATTTAAAAGTCCCACTACACTTCTAGGAACAAAATTTATGAAGAGAGATGGATTTACTCTAGAATCCTATAATACCAACAAAGATGGTACTGGAATTAGAGTTGGAATCGGTTCTTCTGTTAACATAAACCTCTTTAGAAATAACGAGATTGTTTTATATGCAAACTGGAAAAAATGGTCAGATGATAATTTGTTCGAATTAAATCGAAATGAGGATGGTACTTGTTCGATAAAAAAATATCTAGGAAATGAAGATGAGATTGTTCTTCCTGACTATATTGATGGAATGATGGTCACAAAAATAAACAAAGAAGCATTTGACTCGATAAATTGTAAATCAATCATTTTGAATTTACATTTAAATGAAATTGCAGATAGTGCATTTATTAACTGTTTGAAACTCGAAGAAATTCTATTTTTTACAAGCGTAACATCGATGACACCTAGTTTTATTCTTAATTGCCCAAATTTCAAAACGTTAAAAATAAACAATACTTTATATAACTATGATATGACTCATCGAAACGGGGATATAATAGGTCAAATTCAGACACTAGAAAATGAGGATAAAAACAAAATAATACTATTTGGTCCTTCCACCACTAGATACAACCAACCAATTTCACCATTCAAAGAAAATTTTCCAACCAAATTTACTTACTTAGCAGGAATGACTGGATCATGTAACTATAAATTAGCATTAGAAATAGTTTTATCAACCCTTAATGAGAACGATTACATATTACCCCAGTTATATGAAAGAAGCCTGAAACTAGATGCAGGTGGGACTGAGACGTTAACATTCTTTAACTATGATTTCGACATTCTTCAAAAAATTAATATTAGCGAATACATAGAAAATATATTTACTATTTTTCCTTTATACGTTTCAGATTATTTAGAAAATCAATCAGACAAAATCTATCTTAATGATAAGTTTGGAGCATACGATGAAACGGGCATGCACTATTGGGGTCCAGAAACTGATGATCCCAACAATAAAGATTCTTCAACCTACTTTTATTTCAAACCCTACCAAGAAGAAAAGAATTTTAGCTATATTTTAGAACTAACAGATAAGTATGGCATTCCAAGAAATCATGTTCTTCCTACTTGGAGTTCTTATAATAAGAATTCAGTAACTAGTTTAGATTACTTTGAAGAATATCAGAATTTTGCTAAATCATGCTTACCATTTCAATTCTTTGATACAATTCAAGATAACATTTATAAAGGCGAATTATTTAGATTAAATGATAGTATTCATTTGTCAATTACTGGAGGACTACAAAGAGCAAAAAACTGGTCCGCAAAACTATTGAATTATATTAGATAATTTCGTTACAGTTTTTAATTGAACTATATTTCTTTTAATTTGCCTAAACTTAATATCAATTTATAAAAATCGATAACTTTTAATTAGCTAAAATCTTTTCAATAAAACAAATCCATTGTTTTGATATTGAATCTATCATTAAAGCACTATAATCGACATTTTGTTCATTATTGTTTTCCATAATAAGTCTATTCATTTCTGCAACCATTTGTTCTTTATTATTTGGTTCAATTAATTTTCCAAAACTTAATAAAGAAATCAATTCTCTCGATCCACCAACCGGACAATTTGTTGCTATCGACGGGCAGCCCAAACACAACGCTTCTTCAAGCGAATTAGGCATACCTTCATAATTACTAGAAGAAATGAAACCAGATGCATTATACGCAACATCGTGCCAGTTTTGATTTGTACCAGGAAGCAAAACCGATTCACTCAATCCTAATAATGAGATTTGCTTTTCTAATTCGCTTCTTAACGGACCTTCTCCAAAAATAATAAGTTTATAATCTCTATGATTGTTGTAAAAATCATAAAACGCGTTTATTAACAGAGAAAAATTCTTTTGAGGTGTTAATCTTCCTACAGAGATAAATAACTTATCCTTCTCTTTATTTCTCACGGTTTTCCCTGTTAAGCAAAGAGAAACTGGATTAAAAATTATTGTTGCTTTATTTTCGCTAACTTTATTATAAAAATTCTTTGCTTGAGACGTTTGAAAAACACAGCCATCACATCTCCTGAAAGTATATTTAAGTAGTTTTTTATATATGAAATTATATTGATTTGGATCATTTCTTTCCGAACATATTAATGGAATCTTAGTATTCCTTAAAGCAAAAAAAGAATATATACAAATATGTGGCAAGAACGCAATAACTATATCTGGTTTAATGTTTAAAACACACTTGCGAAGAAGTTTAATACGACGAATACTTCTTTTATCCTTCTTTGATTTGAGTAATGGAATCACCTTTATTTTTTCATTGATATCGTAAAAAGTATTATTGTAATCAATCGAGACTAAAATTATAGAAACATCGTGTCCCATACTTACAAACTGATTAGCTAGAGAAGAAGCAACTCTTTCAGCACCACCAGCTGATAAACTTGACAATGTGAAACAAATTTTCATTCTACTTTTCCCTTTTGATTAAGGACTCAAATAAGTCAATGTACTTTTTTGTATTATAACTTCTTGAAAAAATAACGTGCCCAAAATCATATCCTTTTTTGCCCATACTAAGGCATAAATTGCAATCATTCTTTAAAGCAAGAATTCCTTCGGCAGCTTTTTGATATTCATTATGGCCATAAGCAAATCCAAAGCCATTATCATTAATCATTTTTACATACATCGAATTTTCATCAGAAGTAGTAATAATAGGCTTTTTGCAGGCCATTAGTAATCCAATTTTGCTAGGAACAGAATTTCCAATAACACCATATGGCAAAGGAATAATAGTAACTGAACACGCACTATATACATGAGAAACAAGCTGTTCTTCTTGTAAGGGATAGAAAGAAATATTATCTAAATTTCTTTTTTTAACTTCTTCTTTAAAAGCATCCAGCTGACTTCCAAATCCAATCATTTGAAACTCAATATCGTTTTCTTTTTTTAATAATTCGGCAATCATAATCACTGCCATATAATCAAAGTTAAAGCCCATTGTTCCAGCATACTGAACATAAAACTTATCACTTCTTAAATCATATTTTTTTACAAATTCATTATCTTTCCAAGGAATATTTTTTATAGTTTTATCATCATACCAATCTGAAATAACAGTTATATTATTTGCATTATATCCCTGTTCGATAACTTTTATTTTCATATCATCAGAAATTACGGTAATGTGATCAGCTGCTTTATATGCACGTTTGTGTAATTTGAAAAAGATTTTTTTAAGAAGACCATTTTTCAAAACACCATTAGCTATAGAAGCTCCTGGAAACATGTCCTGTATGTTCCACACAACTATTGATTTTGTTTGTTTTTTCACAAGAGGTACCATAAAAGGAGCCCAAACACAGGATTGAACTAAAACGATATCGTATTTTCCTTTTGCGTTTTTAAGAGGTTTTTTGCATTTGCGTGTATATTTCAACCCGGTCAAATATCTTTTTGCAAAAGCTCTTTTTGGAACACTATTAATATTTATTGTTTCAAAACTAAAAGTTGGAAATGCTAAAAAATCATCTGGAACATCTGGATCGATACCTGTTGAGTGGCTTTCAATCAAGTGAACAATATCACCATGACTTAAAAAATCACTAATTAAAGCATGGTATAGATGTCGAGATGGACCATATGTGTCAAAACCGCCAGACATAACAATCAATATTTTCATTTTTCGTCTCCGGTCATTATCTTAAGAAAAATCTTTCGATTATATTGATATGTATATTTTTGAGCAGATGCCTGTGCAGCAATTCCAATCTTTTCTAGTTCGTCTTTTTTCTCAATAATTTCAATTAAACGCTTACGCAAATCCTCTTTAGAACCCATTTCAAAAATAAAGCCATTTACATTATCAGAAATTATTGTTTTTGCTTGGCTATAAGAAGAAACTAATGCTGGGGTTCCTGCTATCATTGATTCAACCAATGCCCCAGAAGTTCCTTCTCCGTAATATTTTGTTGGCAAACAAAATAAATCATATGAGCGTATTTTCTCATTAATTTCGTCTGTTGAAATTGCGCCATAATAATTAATATTTTTATTTATCAACTCATCAAACCTTTTCTTGTTATCATCGTTTAATTGATTATCACCAAAAATATCTAGTTGAACATTGAATCCACGTAAATCATTAATATCGTTAATAACTTCCATTAAATCAAGAATGCCTTTATATTCTTTAACTCTAGAAGCATAAACGATTTTAAAAATTTCATTCTCTTTAAAATATGATTTCTTCTTAATATCTATGTCTCTAAAGTTCTCGATAATACATAAGTTATTGAGCCCATAAAAAGTTCTATATAGATTAATTTGAATATCATTTTCAGGGCAAACATAATCGAAAGATTCTAATGTTTTTCTCATTTTTTCATCTTTGATGCCATAAAAATTTTTGCAATTTACAAACTCCTGGACTTGTTCTGGCTTTAGAGATTTTATTAGTTTATCAAAAGTTCCAACTCCTACAGGACAAAAAACTACTCTTGTTTTTTTCTTTTTGTTAAAAATTTTTACTATAGGGATTATAAAGCGACATCCCTTAGGACCGGCCATTATAACAATAGTATCACTGCATTTTATTGCCTTCTTGATATTTAAAATTATTGAAAGGAAACGTTTTTTCCAAGAATCAAGTTCTACAATACCAACATCGTAACCTTCTCTTTTTAAAATATCGATAAACAAACGCATTTTTAAACGGCCACCATCGGTGACAGTTTTTTCGTTTGCATTATTTCCAATAAACGTAATCATACTTAATATCTATTTCGCTTTGTAAAAAATATTTTCTAATTTGAACGCCTTAACAATTTTTAACGGTTAGGAAGAGTAAGCCATTCTCCAAAAACATAATCCCACTTTTCTGGTTTAAATAAAGCGAATCCAGAACTATCAAAAAAAGTCATTTCGCCAAAATAAATTTTACCATCTACATTATAAAGGTCGATTCTGACGTGGGGAATTCCTTTAGACAAAGTTTTCGCAACAGAAATCATTTCGTCATAATTCTTTATTATTCCTGGCTTATAAAATCCTCTTTTCCCGCCTTGTTCAAAAGGAAGAGGATTTAAATCAATGTCAAAATAGTCGAATCTAACATCAAAAGCCCTATTTGTGGCAATCAGCAAACATTTTGGGCTTCCATTAAAGCAAAAAAACTTATAATCAATTATCCCTGTTCCATCACCATTGCCAAGATATTCCTCAGCAACAATTTTTCTTGGTATGTTTTTATATGGCCATTCTCTTCCTTGCAAAAAATAATCCTCATCTAATCCTTTTTGAAGATTGCTTTTTATGGTTTGTATGTCAGAATTATTTAAAATTTGTTTATTTTTGCAGATATACATTCCTTTTCCAGAATTATGATTGCATTTCAAAACAAATTCGTTTGGCAACAAATTAAAATCTATCTCTTCTGGATTATCCCAAACCCCAAGAAGCGGTATTAAATATTTTTCTCCAACTGTTTCTTTTACAAAGTTTCGCACAAGATACTTATCAGATTGAATCACATATTTTGGATTTCGATCATAAAGTTTGAGCCATTGGAGTTTTTCATCAAAAGTTTGAGGATTATCAAGATTTAATTCGCGATGAAAAATTCTTTTAAAATATGCTTTCAAAAATTGTTCATCGTCTAAACTAGTGTGTGTTTTTATAAAACGTCCATTACTTCTATTTCTTAATTTTTTAACAGGATGTTTTAAAAAATCTAAAATCTTGTTCATTATAGTCCTCTCAACAATATTAATAATTAAATATTTACTTCGCAATAAAATCCAAGTGATTCCTGCTTTTTTAAAATTTTGTCGTTATCTTTCTCAGCAATAAATAATGAAAGCGCCAAAAGAATGTAATAAATTTTTGAATCGAAAAAAACCAATGTAAATGAGCAAAATATGAACGTTCCTAAAAATGTAAATACTATCAAAGTATGTTTTGGATTCTTTTTATTAACAAAGAAAGCTACTAAAGGATATAAAGCATAAAATGAAATTACACCAACAAGTCCAAAATCACATAAAATTTCACCCAAATTATTATGTGCATAAGTTCCATATCCAGATAGTGTAGAGAAAGCACTGCCTCCATATCCGAAAATTATAGATTTTGTACCTAGATAAAAAGATGTCTTGAAAAATAGAAGTCTATTGATAGTAGATGCATCAACATCACCGCCGCTCAGCAAAGGTATTCCCGATAAAAATCTTTTTCTGATATCCGAAAAAAAAGGCATAAACATTAATACAACAAAAATCGTTATAACAGTTACTACGACGATTAAGAATGTTAATTTCTTTTTTCTCAAAGAAATAAACGTAAAAAATAACAAGAATAAGAAAGAAAGAATAATCACCTTTTTGGAACCGGTAGTTATACTTGTAAGAAGCATCAAACACGCAGGACCAAGCATCCAATAATGTTTAAAAGAGATTCCTAAAATAATTGCAAAAACAAATCCAAAATACAAGTTAATGCCCACATCATTTTCATTTCCAAAAAACGATCCAAGTCTTTGTCCAGAATAATGAACCAATGTAGACCCATAATGTATAAGGAAATAGATACAAAAAGAAAAAATTGGGATAGCAATTAAATATAAAATAATCTTCACATCATTTATGCAAAAGAATGCAATAATCGATGCATAGCATGTCAGCGTTAAAAGGAAGGTCGTTTTTAGATAAGAGAAATTTCTAGTTCCAATCAACGTTGTAAGTAAAACGAGAGCAGGAAACAAAACCGGGATTAACATTCTAAAATTTAATCTAACCTTAATTTCTTCAAAAAACACAAACAAGTAAACAAACAAGGCAACAAAAAGCAAAGCAAGTGAAGGATATGTGAGTATGAAAAGTTTTGGTCTACTTCCAAAAGCGCAAAAAACAAATATATAAATAGCAAGAAAAAAAGCGATGACAAAAGAAATTACTTTTCTAAATTTTTGGCTATTTTTAAGGTTGTCTCTAAATACTTTGATCTTGCTTTCCATAATTTTTAATTAACCAAACTACTACCATGTATAACAATAAGCACAAAAATAACACAAGAAAAACTGAAAGCGATGTAAAAGAGAAAAATAGTACGCTATCAAAAATATGATAAATTATGTAAAAAATCAGCCAGATAGTAATCGAAGAAAAAACAAACTGCAGGATGTTTTTAAACTTTATCTTTTTAACTAGACATACATAACCAAGAAAAATAAAAGGCATCGAAAAAAACATAATAGCCAATACGCTAAGAACATTTAAATAACCTTTACCTTCTGTATCGTTTAGATAATCCTTCAAGCTCACAATCGATTTAGATGAATCATTATTTATTGATGAAAATGTATATTCATTAGAAGGAAAATTATCTTTCAAAAGAGAAATAAAATTGATATTTGAGTATCTAGAAGAACTCATTACTGCAAGCATTGATTCTGTTTTTTTAAGAGATTCAGGAACCAATGTAAAGCAAACAACATAATTATTTAAATATTTTTTGGAAAGTGTGCAAAACAAACTTTCATCATCTATTATGTTTGCAATTTTCCATACAGTTGAAGCAGAGTCTTTTACTGTTAGTGTTATTCTTTTGTTAATAACATCTTCATAAGAATTACAATCTAAATCGGTTCTAATCAAATAATCGGCTTGTGTCTTAGTAATGTATAAAAAATTACTAACATCATTACCTCTATAGGTATTTGTTTCTTTAAAAAGCAATTTAAGATAATATCTATCGAAAATAATATTACCATCACTATCAATATGATTAGAAAAATAACTTGAGGCCAAAAAAGACAAATTTGTCCCGTGTTCGCCTAGATTTTCTATTGAACAAGAAACCGACTTATCTAAGTTGTAACCAATGACACTTTTAAAAGGATTTGTATCATAAAATTGGTCATTTACATATTTTGAAAAACTTTCACCTGATATAATTGAGCTATTTTCAGATTTGCACATTATTGCTACATTATTTTCTTTCTCAACCTCAAGAGCAATATCATAAGCAATTTGTTCGACTGTGGTATTAACATTGAACGAACCGCAAATAAAAATCATTAAAAAGCAAAAAGAAATAATCGCCATGTAAATCGATTCTTTTTTTGTTGGGACACAAAAGTTATATATTCTTTTTGATGTTTCTAATTCCACTATGTATTTCTCCCAAATTTAAAATATGACAAAGCATTGAAAAAAAGTTTTTTAAATATTATGTAGTATGCCAAAAAATAAACTAAGGCGCAGAAGAAAATTTGAGCCATAGTTCTGAATAAATCTAGGCTGTATGTTTGAGCCACGTAAACAAATGGTAGAAAAATTACACAGCAAACAAAAGAAGGCACAAGAGATGTGATTTGTTTCAACGCTGACATTTTAAACGTAATTCTTAAAATAGCAATTGCCCCTGCAATCGCTAACAAATCAGAAACGATACTTATCCAAATATAATGCTCAAGCGAAATTCTTCCTATTGTCAAACGAAGTGATAAATCAATTATCAAAACGAAAATTTGATAAAAAACTGAACGATAAAAGTAACCTTTTGACCTAAATGCTTCACTTAAAAAATAGGTATAACAGATTAAAAGTGGTTTCGTTAATCCAAATACCCCTATCATAAAACTAGCCTCTGACCACTTGCTTCCAAGCATTAACGCTGTAATAGTACCCGAAAAAAAGAAACAACCAACACCGATTGGAGGAAGAATACAAATCGCCGCTTTTTGCGTCTTTACGAAAAAATCTTCAAACTCTTTATTGTTGGATTTCAATCTAGATAAGGTAGGAAATAATACCGAAATAAAAGTAGCAGAAAAGAGTGTAAAAATGCTGCTAACCGTGGAATTTGCCACTTTAATTAATCCAACAATTTTTGTATCGAAAAATTGAGTAGCAAGAAGAGTCATCAGCCAACTACAAATCCATACGACTACAGAGTCAAGAATCATCGGCGCAGAATCTCTGATAATAATGCCTATATTTTTAATATTGAATTTCGCAGTTATACTTCTTTTTGACAATAAAGCTAAGATAGGAAGCTGAACTGCTTGTGCAGCAATAGCACCAATAATAAGAGACCAGTAGTTTAACCCCAACAAAGCTAAAGGAATTGTGACTAAAAATGGAATAAAACAATATACAATTTTGACAATAAAAAGCTTATTGAATTTAAAGTTGCGTTTTAAGTCTGCAGAATATAACGCATTTAATGATGCAAAAACAATCTGTATCGTTGAAGCAGCTAAAACGATTTCGTATCCCGAATTACCAATTAACGATGACAAAGGATACCTAAAAATAATAATCAATCCTGAAACAATTAAAGAATTTATGATGCATAAAAACAATAATAGAGAAAACTGCTTTTTGTAATCGTCTTCATCCGCAAAATCGTGCTCAATCAAATATTTTGCGAAGCCACTTTCGAGAACTATTTCACAAAAAGAAACAATAATAGTTACTGCAGTAGCAATTCCATATATCTCAGGATTGAGAATCCTTGCCAAAAACATTGTTGAAATAGGCAGGGATAATTTTGATAGAACTTCAGCAAAAAAAGACCACTTAACAGATTTTCTTCCGGCCTCTTTGATTGCAATTTCGTCCATTTTGTCTTCCATTTATTGTTCTAAACAATCTTAATATTTAATTCTTTGATTGTTATAAAAAGTTATACAAATTGGTGCGGCTAGCAGGAATCGAACCTGTACGGGTCACCCCACTAGATCCTAAGTCTAGCGCGTCTGCCAGTTCCGCCATAGCCGCATCTGTAAATATTCTAAAGAATAAAGCATTTATTTTAAAGCATTTATTATTTAGTTTATCTAAAAAATAAATATAATCCTCAACAAAAAAGGAACTAGATTAATAATCCAGTTCCTAATTATTGCTGAATTTCTTATTCTTTATAAGAGGTCTAATATATCAGCTACTATTTCAATAGCACCGGTAACAACAGCTTCAGCAGGATTAGCATTAGCTTGTTTCTTTTCCTTTTCTATTTCTACAGTAACTTCAATAGGTGCGTGTTTAATTCTTAAATACATCACTAAAGCATATACAAAGAACATTAATAACACGATTGAAACTATACCCGCAGTAATGCAAAGTGAAATATTACCGGTGATAATTCCGGCAAGTAATGCTCCTATTCCAACAGCAAGTATAACGATGGAAAAAATAAGACCGAAAGTAAAATTAGCTTTGTACTTCTTACTTTTGTGTTCAATTTCTTCTTTATATAAATTACGTTTAGGTTCAGAAAGTTGCTGTGCACTACTAACAACTACACCACAAAAAGGACATGCTTCTTGATTATCTTCTATTTCCTTGTGGCAATTAGGACAAATTATATGAGACATTATTATACCCCCTATTTTTAATTATATATAATAATTGACGCTATTATTAAAGTTTAAATGAGGGCGTTTCCAATAAATACGTATAATTTCTTACAATCTTACATATCCAGTCTCATCAATAATTTGTTGAGCAGTCTCTCCTTTTATCCAATCTAATACCTTTTGAACATTAGGATTAGTGTTCTTACTACTAGTAACTGCGTAGAAGTTAGACACTATTGGATATGTTTTATTTTGTACGTTTTCTTTACTTGGATATACTCCATTTAAAGAAACCATTTTAACATCGCTATTTTGTACTACATTATCTACGTAATATCTAAAAGAATAACCAATTGCACTGCCAAATATATTAAGAGGTCTTCTAATAGTGTCTTCTCCATTCATAAAAGATAAAAAAGCCGTTTGACTTCCACTATTTTCAGCTCTTTGAATAGGTATGATTTGCTTATTCTTTCCACCTAATTCTTTCCAGTTAGAATACTTACCAGAATATATACCTTTTACTTCGTCTATAGTTAATGAATCCACTGGATTCTTCTTACTAAGTAAGAATACAAAAGATTCATATCCAATAGGAGTAAGTACAAACTCTACTCCTTTACTTGCTGCATATTCTTTTTGTTTATCTGATGGTTTAGCTAATAAGCCTATATCGCTAGTACCATCCACTATTCTTTTATATGCACCACTTGTGTTATTTAGTTGAAGTTTAGAGTCTTCAGCAAAGTTATTATCTTCAAAATGTATATCACTTGGTTCATATAATGAGTAAGCAAAAGCGGACGCTACTGGATAAAGTGCGGTCGCACAATCAATAACAGGCTTTTCACCTTCAAACTCTAAACTATCTTTCTTTTTAATAATCTTAGTTTCTTCTTCGAAAGGTAAATATTCCCCTATTTCAATAGACTTAGCTCTCATTGCTTCACTCTTATTTGGTAAAACAATATATGTGAACGAGAAGAAGAAACTAAGATCAAAAATTATAAAGAAAGAGATAAGCCCTACTATAGTCAATACTTTATGTTTCGTTTTCATTATCCTAACCTCGACATTACTTCAATAATAGATGCGTAATTGAACCAATAAATTGTTACAATAAATAAAGCAATAAGAGATAAAATTCCGACAACGCTTATCCCAATTACTGTTGTTTTAAATTTCTTATCCATAATTACACTCCTACATTAATCTAACTGGACCACTAAATATGGTGCATCCTAGAGGATACGCTATTATGATTAGTATCCCTACTATTGCTCCTAGTAAATTTAAAAGTAGTTTTGAGTTCTCTCCATGCTTTTTCTTTAGATAGGAAATAAATAAAATCCAAAAGGCCAAAACTATTATCATCACCCAGAAATATGGACCGAGCAAAAAGAAAAAGAAATAAGTTGTAAAATCACCAAAGTCACCCATATGTGTCCCCCTTTACATAAAACCAATTGGTTGAACAAATCTAAATATCATAACAAAAGTTAATGGAAACGCTATAATGATTAGCGCTCCTATAATAGTGCCTATTAGAGTTAAGAAACGTCGTGCTTTCTCACTCACTTTCTTTTTTAAATAGCGTATTAGTAAAACCCAAGCAACTAAAGCAAGCACACTAAACCAGAAAAATGGAGTGAATAAAAATATAATGAAAATTGTTATGAATTCCCCCATGAATTCCACCATATTTATCTCCTTTACATGAAACCAATTGGTGCCTTCGTAAAATTAACTATAAGAACCACTATTACTAGCCCTACCAAATAAGCTAATGAAATAACTATCCTAATAAGAGCATACGTGGTACTATCTGAATCCTTTAGTTTTTCCTTAATAATACGTGCGGCAATAAACCAAATAATACCCAATATCAAATACAATATAACGTAAATATTAGTAAGAGTATTTGCTATGAGTACTATCAATAATACGATTAGAAGATATACAAATGTCATATACTTTCCTTTTACATTTTCAGTATAAATGGGTATTTCTCTTCATAAAGTGCATATGTGTTCCAACGTGTGCATATTTGTTCAAAAAGAAAAAGAAAACAGCAATGAGTGCTGTCTTCTAAGGAGTTATTTATAAGATTACCAACCCATTTCCATGAGCCAGTTCTTAAGCGCTCTTTCTTTTTCTTTTTGATCAACGATGTCTTTGTTAGCGTTAAATTCACCAGCAATTTGTCCATCAATAATATAAAGAACTCTACTACATCTAGCGGCTACTTTACTATCGTGAGTGACCATCATAATAGTTGTGCCGTCTTTATTTAATTTAGTTAATTCATCCATTACTTCGATAGATGATTGTCTATTAAGTGCACCTGTAGGTTCATCAGCGAATAAGATATCTGGGTTATTCATCATACTTCTTGCGATGCATGCTCTTTGAAGTTGGCCGCCAGATACTTCGTTAATATCGTTATCTGCGACTTCGATAATTCCAAGCTTTCTCATAAGAGCTTCTGCTTTCACAACTTTCTCCTTACGTGGAGATAAGTCCTTTTTACTTTCAATAGCAGGAAGAAGTACGTTATCTAAGATTGATAAATTTTTCATCATGAACATTTGTTGGAAGATGAAACCCATCTTATTAAGTCTAAGTTCTGCTAATTGGTTTTCGTTAAGTTTAGTGATGTCTTTTCCATCAAACATAACTTCACCAGAAGTAGCTCTATCCATACCAGATACTGAATAAAGAAGAGTAGATTTACCAGATCCAGAAGGGCCCATGATTGCGACCATTTCGCCTTTTTCTACTTGGAATGATACATTCTTTAATACGTTATTTTGTCTTTTATCGACAATGTATGTTTTACATAAATTTCTTGCTTCAATAATAGCCATAATCTTTTTTCCTTTCTAACTATTCAATACTTGCTGTATCTGAACTCTTAATTGATTTAGTAACTAATGAAGTTACAAACGCTGTTAATAATGACACTCCAAGAATAATTGCTGGGTAGAGCAAGAAGATTTGGAGTGGATCAATATTGAATGACATCTTTGCCATACCCATACCTTGGAAGATAGGTGCGATTGTTAAGTGTGTAAGTGGGATTGAGATAGCTGCTGCCACTATAGTTGCCACTATTGTTACAATCGCAAATCTAAGCATGTGGTAGAAGATAATTCTTCTATCCTTAAATCCAATAGCTTTAAGGATTGCAATTTCGCTTTTCTCATTAGATATAAACGAACGTTCCATTAAGACAACTACAAGCACTACAACAACCAAGGTAATTCCTAGTAATAACTTTTGAACAAGTTCCATTGTAGGAACAACAGACAAGCAATCTACTTGGAATTCCCATGCAAGTTGTACATCTCTACCATTTCCAAGATATTCTTTGATTCTATCTTTTCTAGCTTCAATTTCTTTTTGGCCAGGATTATCAGTGAAGTTAAGTTGGAACGCCATCCAAGAAGAACAATCTTTTAAACTAGTTGGTGCGTCTTCATGAATTCTAATAACTTCACCGACTAAGTTCATTGATTGGAAGTATGCTGTTACAGTACAATCCATTGGACCAGTGCCATAATTGATTGTGATTGTGTCGCCAATATGAGCATCAATCTTTTCTGAGATAATTGGAGTAATTGCTACTTCGTTAGCGTTTCTAGGATAGCTACCTTCTAAATAAACATATTTATCTGTTGTAATATTTTTACCTTGCTGACATGAGATGTTATATTCTTGACCTTTTGAAGTAACAGGGAAGATATATTGAGCATCTACGAATGCGTGACATGGCATACCTAAGTTGCCTAAATCAGTTTCAACTTTAGTTAAATATTCTTTTAATTCTTCATCTCCACCTTCATGCATCATAGACATTTGCTTTTCTTGATCAGAGAAGTAAATCTCACTTCTTGCGGAGAATGAATCAATAAGTCCATCCCCTTTCATCGTTGTTACTGTATTAGTCATAACAAGAACGAAGGCTGCGCATAATGCAAATACGGATGCGACAGTAATGTATTTCTTAGGACTACTCAAGACATCATTACATGCCATGAAGACTGTTGAGTCAGTTCTGCCTTTAGAAAGTTTAAGTTTTGATTTCTTCTTAAATCTTTCACCAGTTTGACCATTTCTAATTGCGTCAACTGGAGTAGCTTTTTTAACTTTACCTGTTGATAACCATGCAAACCCTAAAGTAGTAAGAATAACAACCGCAACACCAATAACATTAGGTAAGATTCCAAGACCGTTTCCTAACACCATTGCTTTAGAAACAGAGTTTAATAATAACGCTCCGAATGGAAAACTTAATCCAAATCCTATTAGCGAACCAATGATTGCGATAAATAGATATTTTGTTAAATATAAGCTTCTAATCTTTCCGTTTTTAATACCTATTGCTTTCATAACACCGATTTCTCTATATTCTTCGGTGATTGTTAGTGTAATAGTAAATTTCAATACAACGAAAGCAACAATTATTAAACAAACACTAAGAATCAATGTAATAAATGCAACAATCATATTCATGATATATGCGGTTTTAAATGTTCCTCTTTCTCTAGCTAATAACATGCCAGGAGTATTTGCTAGTTGTCTATCAACTGCGTTTACGTCATCTGTATCAATATAACAGAATTCGCCACCCTTTAAGGCGTTCTTATGAGTAGAATTCTTGTATGCATCGTAATCAGTTTTATGAATAAGAATTCTAATATTGCTAATCATATCCGATCCAAACAATGCATCTTTAATTCCACCATCAACAATAAATGTTCTTTTTACATCTCCTACTTCCATGACGAATTTATCGCCGACTTTAAAATCATTTTCATCAAACATTTTTCTCGAAACATAAGCATGACCTTCTTCAACGGTTTTAACTGGGTTATTATCTTTGTCAAAGAAAACTAATTTGGTTTCTGATAATGGCTGAACCATGATTGTATTATCAAGGACTAATTCACTATTATCCTCTTTGTAAAGAGTTTCTTTAGTCGTGTATAATGTTGGTTCAATTCTGTAAGACTTAATTTCTTTAATATTAGGAATAATATCTTCGAATGTTTCAGTTGAGACACCATCGTCTTTTCTAACTGCGACATAATCTCCAATACCTGCTTGATCAAAGAAATAGTCAGTTCCTTTAATTACTGTAATAACGTTATTAAGGCCACTTGCTACAAACATGGATGCAAGTATAACAAATATAACAATGATGATATTCATTGTCTTTTTTCTAGCTAAGTCTTTTTTTAATATCCTTAGAAACATAATAAATAACATCCTCCTTTTGATAAGAACGGATGTATTATAAAATTCAAATTATTAAATAATCATTAAATGCAAAAAAATATTTTTATTTAACACTTCTTTACTACAGTAACTATAGTGAATTCATCTTTATTAATCTTTGCAAAAATATCTCCATTCATCATGTGCATGAGTGTTTTTGCAATATATAATCCTAATCCACTACCTTCTTTGTTATTTACATTGCTTCCTCTATAGAAAGAATCAAATAAATGAGGTAGTTCATCATCTTTAATAGAACATCCTGAATTAGTAATTGCGATGAGTTTATAATTTTCTTCTTCTCCAATATCGATTCTTACATAGCGACCATCGCCATATTTAATCGCATTTTCTAAAATGTTTTGAAGTACTTCTTCTAATCTATCTTCGTCACATTTAACCAAAACATTTTCAAAAGAGGAGATAGAAAAATCAGTATGAAGAGTAGAAAACTTCTCTTTATACAATATTTCGATTTTCTTTAAAACATCCGCTAGATAAGCTTCACCTTGTTTAACACTTAAATTAAGGAAATCTTCTTTAGACGCAGTAACAATTTCAGAAACATGGTGTTCGATTTCTCCAACATTCTTTTCAATTCCATTGAGTGCTTCAAGTTTCTTTTCTGGAGTGACGTAGATATCTTCTTTAAGTGCTTTTGTATATAACTTAATCGCTGATAAAGGGGTTTTAATATCGTGAGAAATAGAAAGAATGAGTGTCTTTTTATCTTTTTGAAGTTTTAATTCGTGTTTCTTATTTTCTTCTAAAGTCTCTCTAAGCATATCCATTCCCCAAACAAATTGTCCGAAGTGTTTGCTTTTTTCTTCTTTCATTGGGTTAGACAAATTGCCTTTAGCAAGTTCAGTACTATAATTACTAATCTTGTTAAATGGTTTAAGTACTTTATTATCTATATAAACAAGAACGCATGTTGTTAATAACAAAGTTACGCCCATGCCAATATTCATAAATATAGCAGCGTTATTATTTGAATCATTTGTGTATTCAATTGAATATTGTTTCCCGTTAGCGTTTATTACAACATAATCGTTATTGGTTTTATAATCTTCAGTAAATTCAGCTACAGCGGTTACATACTCATAATCATCAGGATTAACAATTTCACCTGTTTTTAATTCATTTTCAACACGTTTAATATCAACACGGTACGCTCTATCGTTTTTATCATTTAAAGAAGCAAAAACAATCACGTTAAAAACAGCGATTAAGATAGTTTCTATAGCAATAATAATTATTGAGTTACGTCTAAACTTACTCATATCTATAACCACTACCCCAAACAGTTATTATGTGTTTAGGATTTTTAGGATCTTCTTCTATTTTCTCTCTTAACCATTTGATATGAACAGTTAGAGTTTGAGGTTCAGATTCACTATCAGAGCCCCATATAGTGTTAAACAAATACTCTTTCTTTAAAGTAGTATGCTTGTTTTCAATTAACAGTTTTAATAATTCGAATTCTTTATCAGTTACAGTAACTTGTTTGCCACCTACTGTAAGAATACTATTTACTGTATTTAAGACTAAGTTTCCTTCGTGAATTTCAGCAATTGCGTACTTTCTTTTAAATACACCCTTAATCTTAGCGAGTAAAATATCAATATCGTATGGTTTTTCAACATAATCATCTGCGCCTAAATTTAGACCAGTAAGTTTATCTTCTTTTTCTGATTTGGCACTAGCAATAATGATATATGCATTTGATGTTTCTCTAATCTTAGAACATACCGCTAAGCCATCAATTCCTGGAAGCATAATGTCCAAAACAAAAACTTTAGCGCCATATTTTTCAAATAACTCTAAAGCTTTTTCTCCTGTAGTAGCTAAACAAACAGAATATTTTTCCTTACGAAGAAAATCACATAGAAGGTTACCTATCTCTACGTTATCTTCAACAATGATAATATCTGCCATAAACTACCTCTATTATTCCTATATATTATAAAGAAAAGAACGATTTCTATAAATCGGATATTAATGGCTTTAAAAAATATTTGGGCTATTTTGAGATTTAATCAACAATATTTTCTAAAATATCTTCGACAATATTGGCAACCTTCATCATCACTACCGCATGTTGCCTTACACATAGGGCATTTTATTGTTCGCATGATAGTTATCACCTAAAAACTAACCTAATCAATAATATCGCATATAACCTCTATTGCAGCCCCAACTGCAACTTCAGTTATATCTGCTGCAGTGCTTTCTTTTATTTGATCTGCAGTTTCACAGACTAAAATAGGATTTTTAAATGATTGAATAAATCTAAATAAGCAATAAATGAACAATGGGAGACCTAGAATTATAAATGCACTACCAAAGATAGATTGCTCAGGCATATCAAAGTCAGTCATCTTTTTAATACCTAAAATTAGCAAAACAATCCCAATGGTTAAAATGCAAAAAGAAACAATTAATACAAGGAAATAACTCAATCTTAAGTCTCTAACTCTTCGATTGGAATAAGCGGATACTTTTTTGTATATTCCGGTTTTGGAATCATCGTTAGTAGATACTGCTACATGTTTTTCATTAAGAGTTTTATCACCGGTAATAGATTCAAATTTCTCTGAATCAATACCTAAACTATCTTTATTAGGAAGTGCTACTTCTTTAGCAACTTTTTTCAATTGAAAACCACAATAGTGGCAACTTACATCTTCACTATCTATAATGCTTTGACATTTAGGACATCTTTTTAAAGCCATAAGCCTCCCCCTTAAGACACTTATTTTTTATATTTTATAATAAAAAAGCGATTATTTCAAAATCGCCTCTTAAAATTCCGCCTCTTCATCCATTGTTTCTAGTAAGAAACTTACCGGACGAAACCCATCGTTACAGGATATCATCGCACTATGTTCATTTTTCATCCAACCATCATAGAAGTTACCACCACCATTAGCTAATACTTCTAAAAATGGATAGATACTTTCCCAAGCACTATCGCAAAAGTTTTCTGGTTTTTGAGTACCGTTTGCGATGAACACTTGTCCTTCTTTCATATTGCAAGCATGCTCAATTAGGTTTTCATATTTTTTTATTAAATCCTTATAACAAGCTATGCGTATAACTGTGATTTTTACTTTTTTCATATTCTTATTCCAATACACTCTTCGGCAAATAAATTTCAAAAGTTGTTCCTTCACCGATTTTAGAGCTAACTTCAATTTTGCCGCCATGAATTTCGACAATTCTTTGTACGATAGATAGGCCTAAGCCTATACCTTTTGTATGTTTTGTTTTATCTACTTGATAGAACTTATTAAAGATATATTTGAGGTTTTCTTCTGCAATTCCTCTTCCGTTATCTTCAAAAGTGAACGCTAATTGGAAAGGTGTTTCATTAGAAGATATTTTTATTTGAAGGTCTCTTTCGCTTCTGTATTTTATTGAGTTAGATATTAAATTAATAATTACCTCTTTTAATAAGGATTTATTACCGTTGAAGTTAGAGTGTTCTAAATTTAGTTCAACTTTTCCATCAACTTTTTTTAATTCCTTATCCATTAAGATAACACACTCTTCTACCATTGAATCAAAATAGAATGGTTGTTTCTCCATTTTATATTCAGCATCATTAAGTTTAGAGATAAGCATTGTTTCGTTAGATAAGTCTGCTAATCTAATTGTCTCGTTTTTAATGATTGTTAGATATTGTTCTCTTTCTTCTTCACTTAAATCTTTATCCTCAAGAAGCAAATCAACATAACCTTTAATAGAGGCTAAAGGTGTTTTCATTTCATGAGAGTAACCATAGATGAAGTCAGACTTTAACATTTGGTTATTCTTAAGTTCTTTAACAAGCTTATTGATAGCCACTACATTCTCTGGCTGATTCTTTTTCTTACTAATTTTGAATTCAGCGTCAAAGTTTCCTTTTCCTATTTCATTTAAGAACACATCAAACTTCTTTTGTCTTCTAGTTTCAACGAAATAAGTTATAAGGAACGCTGCTAAAGCAACGACAACGAAAGCTGCGATAAATACACCAGTTGCAACAACGTCTGTTTCTTCAGATTCATTAATGTCCCCACCTCTAACCTCGACATAGATTACCAAAAAAGAAACCATGACCAAGAGAACAGCTACGAACGAGCCTGCAACAATTCCTAAGTATTTAAGTATCTTCTTTAACCAATACTTTTTACCCATTTCTTATTCCTCTATAGCCAATGCCTCTAATGTTATCAATATCGATATTCTCGAATACCGCTATTTGCTTTCTAATCTTAGAAATATAGACTTTGACAGAGTCATAGTCTGCGTTTGAATCAATACCAAAGAACTCATCAAAGATTTGTTCTTTTGTAAATGTCTTTTCTGGATAAGAAAGAAGTTTAAATAGTATTTGAAACTCTTTCTTAGATAGAGTGACTTTTTCAGTTTTGTTATATACTTCTAAAGTTTCGGCGTCTAATGTAGTATCTCCTATAACAATCTTACTTTCAGTGTTAATTTTATATCTACGAACAATAGCCTCAATTCTCATTAATAATTCATCGAAATCAAATGGTTTGACTAAGTAATCGTCTGCGCCTAATGAGAATCCTTCTTTTTTATCATTAAGTTGACCCATTGAAGTGGCCATGATAACAGGTATATCTAGCTCAAGTCTTCTAATTGTTTCTAACACTTCAAAACCAGAATAAATAGGAAGCATAACATCTAAGATAGCTAAATCAATTCCACCTTTGTAGATCAAATCGATTGCTTGCTTGCCATTATTAGCTAATATGACGTTATAACCCTTTTTATCTAATCTAATTTTGTATAAGTTAAGAAGGTTTTCTTCATCTTCTGCAATTAAAATATTTATCATAATAATCTCTAGATAGATTATATCTTTCAAAGAAAGAAAACGCTACTTCGCAGTAGCAGCTTCCTTAGTTTTCTTTTCTAACGTATACTTCGTGAGCAACTCCAACTAATGTACACGGATAAGCAAGTGATAATACAAATGCCCATGTTATATCTTTATTCCAAGTCGTGTATCTAACTAATTTACTTAAAATATCGTTGAATGAGAATACATCGAACGAGAAACCCTCAAGAGGAAGTACATAGTCTAATAACATCATTAATAATTGAAGGACACTTGGGAGCAAGAATGCAACCGCGATTGAAATTCCGTTTTTTCCTGAAATTGTAGCTATCGAGAAGAACAAACCATGGAACATAAATAATCCCACTAATACTAATAAGATAAATGGAACAAATGTATCATCCATAGCGTATTCAAATTTAATAACGCTAAATACATAACAGATGCCCATAGTTGCAAGAACGAAAGTCATAAATGCAACTAAGGAAGAAATATATTTTGCAAAGAAGAATTTAGTTCTAGAAACACCTCTTCCTAAGACTGTTTTTTCTGCGCCACATTGTGCGTCTTCGCAAACAAAGAGTGATACAGGAATAGCAATGATAGTTGTAATCATTGAAAATTCTGTAAATGATTTAAAAAAATTAAGTGAGGTTGCACCAGGTGTATCAGAATCTGCAACAAGACCAAATAGAATGAACATTGCGCAGCATACACCTAAACAAATATAGAATGATTTTGCTTTAATTAATTTTGCAAATTCGAATCTTAATAATTTTCCCATAACTATCTACCAATCCTTTCAATGAAGTAATTTTCAAATGCGGATTCATTTTTACTTACTTCATAAACCTTGTAGTTTGCTTTTACCAAAGCTTCAATAATTACCTCTGGATGATCCATGCAATCGTATAAGTAGATAGCTTTATCCTTAACTTCGTGTTTATTAATTAAGTTATTCCTTAATAACATCTTGCTTGCTTCAGTTGGATTATCTACTACAACTTTCACATTAGTTGTGCATCTATCCATAAGCTCTTTAGCACTGATTTCTTCTAATAAAACACCATCTCTAATGATTCCGTAATGAGTTGTAATCTTTGCTAACTCATCTAATAAGTGAGAAGAAATTAAGAACGTGATTCCTTTTTCTTTGTTTAATTTAATAATCGTATCTCTAACTTGTTTGATACCAGCAGGATCAAGCCCATTAATAGGTTCATCAAGAATTAAAATCTCTGGGTGACCAAGCATTGAAATAGCGATACCTAATCTTTGTTTCATACCTAACGAGAATTGACCTGCAACTTTTTTACCAGTCTTATCAAGTTCAACAAGTTTTAAGAGCTCTCTAATTTCTTCGTCGCTAGTATTAAACAAAATTGCATAACGCTTCATATTTTCAAACGCTGTACAGTTTTTATAAATGCCTGGATCTTCAATCAAGGAACCAATTTTAGCCCTTTCTTTATTTAGTTCATCTGAACCATTAATAGTAACTTCACCAGCACTAGGTCTTAATAAGCCTAGAATTAATTTCATTACTGTTGTTTTACCTGCACCATTTTTACCAATGAAACCATAAATAGAACCTTTTTCTATATGCATGTTTACGTTGTTTGCAGCTAATTTAGTTTTGAATTTTTTGGATAAATTCTTTGTTTCAATAACATACTCCATAAAAGCAGTTCTCCTTTTTCCGAGTATTAATTTACGACACAAAGGTTAAAAGAAAGTTAAAATCATAAAAATAAATTAATTTTTGCAATTTTTTGAAAAAGCCCTCTAGGAAATACTTAGTATTTCCTTATATAGTAGGAGGACTTTTATGTCAAAATTTAAGAAGCACTTTAGAATTTACCTTAAGAGTGGACACCCTGCATATATCATTGATCAAGAAGGCAACTACTACTATTTTCACCGAGTAACTTCTGCTCCAAAGTGTGGTCATCACGCTAATTGGAAAATTGAACCTAATCCGGATCCTACAAGAAAAACACCTATGTATATAGTTCATCAAGAGCAAAAAGATATAAAACAAAACTTTTCAAAGAAGTTACCTTATAACATCAAAATAGTGTTCATCAAAAGAAGGAAGAAATAAAAAAGCAACTAGTTTGGTAGATCGAGCTACACCTTCAGGGGTCTTTAAACCTCAAATTAACTAGTTGCTTTTTTTATACTTCAGTCTTAGCTGTTGTATGCGTTTGGTGCCGTCTATCGGAATCGAACCAACAACCTACTGATTACAAATCAGTTGCTCTGCCAATTGAGCTAAGACGGCTTCTTTTGGTGGACACTATTGGGATTGAACCAATGACCTCTTCCGTGTGAAGGAAGCGTTCTCCCACTGAACTAAGTGTCCAGTTCTAGTGCCTTTATATAAATATAACCTCTGTTCGAGGATATAATCTTGCTGGTGGGCCCAAATAGACTTGAACTATCGACCTCACCCTTATCAGGGGTGCGCTCTAACCAACTGAGCTATGGGCCCGTCTTTTTAGACAGCGTAAATAATATACTATTATAATATATAAAAATCAATAGATTATTTTCAAAGAAAAAAGGAAGATTTTGACAACCTTCCTTAATTTCAATTTTAATTTCCAAAAACGATTAACGTTTGGAGAATTGTGGAGCTCTACGAGCAGCTTTGAGACCGTATTTCTTACGTTCTTTCTTTCTTGAGTCTCTAGCTAATAAACCAGCGACTTTTAAAGTTGAACGATCACAGCCAGCTTCTAATAATGCTCTAGCGATACCTAAGCGGATAGCACCAGCTTGACCAGTGAATCCACCACCCTTAACATCAACATTGACATCATACTTTTCTTCTGTGCCTGTTAATACTAATGGTTGTTTTAAGTCCATAACTAATGTTGGGAAAGGCATGTATTCATTAACATCTTTTCCGTTAACAGTAATTTTTCCTTTACCAGAAGTGACATAAACTCTAGCTGTAGAAGTTTTTCTTCTACCTGTTCCATAATATTGGATATCAGATTTCTTTGCCATCATTTAATCCTCCTTAGAATTTGAGCTCTAAAGCTTCTGGCTTTTGAGCTTCGTGTTTGTGTTCAGGACCAGCGTAAACGAATAATTTCTTTTCGATTTGGCGACCTAAACGACCCTTTGGAACCATACCGTGAACTGATCTTTCAACCATTTCGCATGGGAATTTTTCGATCATTTCTTTTGCTGTACGAGTTCTTAAACCTCCGTCGTAACCAGAAACATTGTAGTATTTCTTGTTGTGGAGTTTGTCTCCTGAGAGACCGACTTTAGCTGCGTTAACGATGATGACGTAATCACCACAGTCAACATTTGGTGTCCAAGTTGGTTTGTTCTTACCAATTAAAACTTGGGCAACATATGAAACTAATCTTCCTAATGGCTTGTCTGTTGCATCAATGACATACCATTTTCTTTGGATTTCTTGTGCTTTTGCAATTGTTGTTTGACGTTGCATAACTGTAAATCCTCCTTATCAAACTAACTTTTTCCTTACCGGGGACTTCGCTAATTTGCTTTTGTGCCGAGTAAAATCATATGTTAAATATGTATCAATGTCAAACATTTATTTCATATAAATGAATAATATTGTAGAAAGTATGAAAAAAGCAGGCCTCAATGTGCCTGCTTTGTTAGTTCTTAATTAGTCAACGTTAGTGTAGACGTTTTGGACATCTTGTAATTCATCAAGCATGTCACATAATTCATCATATTTACGTTTTTCTTCAGGATCGTCGATAGTAACTGGATCGTTTGCTAAGAATGTGATTTCAGCAGTGTCGAATTCAGAAATACCCATATCACCTAAAACTTTTCTTGCTTCAGCAAATGCTGTTGGTTCAACTAAGACTTCGATATAGCCGTCTTCAGCTGTAACTTCTCTAACATCGACATCACCTAAGATTAAGTTTTCTTCAACAGCGTCTCTATTGTCGCCTTTGAAAGAGAAAACACCAGTTTGTGTGAAATTGAAAATTGTAGAACCTAAATGGCCACCTTTTTTAGTGACTGCACTTCTAACTTCAATAAATGCACGGTTGGAGTTATCAGATAATGTATCAATGATGAATAAGGAACCGCCAGGGCCGAAAGCTTCGTATCTGCCTTCTGTATAACTTTCTGCATCGCCGCCTTTTGCTTTTTGGATTGCTCTATCAATAACGTCTTTAGTGACGTTTTGACCTTTCCATTTTTCAATTGCACTTCTAAGTGCTAAGTTCATATCTGGATTAGGTTCACCAGACTTTGCAGCCATGTAAATTTCTTTACTAGCTCTCATAAATAAAGCACTTCTTTTTGCTGCTGTTGCAGCCATTGCTTTCGCTCTTACTTCATGTGCTCTTCCCATAAATTTCTCCTTATTTCCGCGAAAAATAATACCATACTCATATAAAAAATAAAATATTTTTAATATTCGACCTTCACCAAATATAGCCCTTGAGGTGGGGCTTTATATTGACAAATTTCTCTTATCTTTTCTTCTTTTAAATGATTAGGAATAAAGTTCAAATCTTCATTTTTTGAAGCCACCGCAAGGGCTGCTCCAACCATATTTCTGATTTGATATCTCATGAAACCATTTCCAGTAAATTCTACAGTTATATCATTGTCCTGTTTCTTTGAAACAATTTGGTATATCTCTCTAACATAGCCATCTTCATCTTCTTCTTTGCTTGTGAAATCTCTAAAACAGTGTTTACCTTCAAATTGTTTCAAAGCTTTTGAGAATAAATCGAAATCAAATTCGAATGGATAAATATATTGAAATTCATTCTCAAAAGGGTCTTTAACACCTAGTCTAATCTTGTACAAATAAGTCTTACTTTTTGCAGAAAATCTAGCGTGAAAATCATCATCAACTTTGCTAAAGGAGAGGATTTTTATGTCCTTATCAATCATTCGATTTATTGAAAAGCATAGCTTATCTAAGTCTAGGTCTTTAGACATATTAAAAGTGAAGGTTTGACCAATTGCATGCACTCCTGCATCAGTACGTCCACTACCAAAAATAGTTACTTCTGAGTTTAAGACTTGACTAAGAGCTTTCTCAATCTCGCCCTGAACAGTAACTGTTGGTTGCTTTTGCCAACCTTGAAATCTAGTTCCTTTATAAGACACTATGCCTAATACTCTCATATGACTAACCTAGAAGAATAAAATTTGATTATAGTTGTGATCGTAAACGATTAAGAAAATTATACCACCAAAAGCGGCTAAACCTAAAATGAGCGCTACAATGTCTCTCCAGTTAGCTTTTAGTTTCTTATATCTAGTACGTTTTGCTCTTGGGTCATAGCCTCTTGCTTCCATCGCATTAGCGAGTTGTTCACTACGATCAATTGCGGAAACAAATAGAGGAATAATTAACGAAATAATTGCGCCAAATCTCTTAAATAAAGAACCATGTTTAAAATCCGCTCCACGAGACTCTTGAGCCCTCATAATTCTATTTGTTTCATCCAACAAAGTTGGAATGAATCTTAACGCAATTGATAAAGTCATCGCAATTTCATGAACTGGGAAACGAATGATTTTTAAA
>JAGCCQ010000062.1 GCA_017651565.1 Bacilli bacterium
TGGTGGGTACTGACGGGATCGAACCGCCGACCTTCTGTACGTCAAACAGATGCTCTCCCAGCTGAGCTAAATACCCAAATGGTGCCGACTATCGGAATTGAACCAACAACCTTCTGATTACGATTCAGCTGCTCTGCCAGATTGAGCTAAGCCGGCAACTGTAGTCGCTCAATAATAATAGTAAAACTTGTAGTAACTTGCAACTATTTATTTATAAAAATCCGATTTTTATTCTATAAACAGCACCACTGGTCGAATTTATTTTTTAATATAGAACTATGCCAAAGAATAAAAAAGTATCTTGATAAGTTAAAATAAAACCAAATTCTCTATTAACAAATTAGTAATAAAGTAGCGCCTTTTAAAGAATTAACTTTAGAATTACAAGCGCACATAGAAAAAACAGCTCCGAGTAATATTGATAGTTTGATATTTTTCCTAATTATTGTCTCTCCCTATCTATAAGATGATTATATCGCTCAGAAACTGTTCAAATTTAAATTATTTATTACATTAAGCTCTTGCCACAATTATTGCAGAATTTTGCACTATCATCATTTTCAGCGCCACAATAAGGACATTTTTTGACAATAATTGCACCACATTTTGCGCAGAATTTAGCACCAGCAGGATTTTGATGTCCACATTTTGAACAAGTATTCATGGTGACACCTTCTACCCCAGCAGCTTGTACGACATTGCTAGCAACTTTTCCTGCCATTTCAGCAGTTGTGTCTGCTGTTTCGACATTCATATAGTTTCTAAAATCTTTTGCTGCTTCAGCATTTTGAGATGCAATGTAGGCATTCATCTTTTTTTGAGATCCTAATGCTAAGCAAATTCCACCACCAGCGCAAAACGGAAATCCAACAAAACACAAAAAGAATAAAGTTGGCATGCTTCCGTGACCGATTGTGCTCATAAAAAAGTCAGTCATTCCTGTAATTACGCATCCTAATCCAATAATTAGTAATAAAAAGCCAATAATTCTTAATTTTTTTGCTGTTCCATTATATCTATTTTCGTATTCTTTATTGTCCATATCTTTCACCCCGTTTTTTAGTTTATATAAAGAGTGATTTTAAAACAATAAATTTTTAATTCTTTCCGACGGCTAATTTTACACACTCGTAGGCACCGTTATAATGACCAGCTTTTTTAAGCTCGTCAATTCTATCACAAAGATGTGGGATTATTTCTTTGTCCAAAATAACTCTATCTAACATCTCTATTATTTCTTTCTTTTTAGGACATTCTGGTAAGGAATCACCATATTCTCTTCCGTTAATTGCACCATAAATCTCATGACCACCAATATGTTTCATGAATAATTTAGGGATTGGGTAATATGCTAATTCACTTGGTTTAGTAACTAATAAATCACAAACTGGCATTAACAAATTAGTTGAATATACTGCCTCAAAAATATTCTTATTGTAGATGCAGTAGATGCCATTAGCATCGCCTTTTCTTAAATCGTTAGCTAATTCTTTGAGTTTGTCATATTCATTAAAAACATTAATCGTTTTAATATCTTTTACTTTCTTAATTAACTTTTCATATACATCTAAATGATCACCGAAGTTAATAAATAATGAGACTTTGTTTTTCTTTACATATGGGACTAAGTGTCGAACCATAGCTAAGAACATATCCAATCCTGCACCTGCACCACCTACAGTCATTAAGATTCTAAGTGGCTTATCATTTGCGATTCTTTCTCTTCTGGCTTCATTATCTTTTTCTAAATCAACAAGTAATTCATGGTCAACATAACAGCCAACCATTTTTAAATCTTTTTCAGGGATGCCGCACAATGGTTTCTTATCAAAACCATAAAGTGATTTATAACCAAAGTAGGCGAAAGGAGTTTGAACTGTATGTACGGCACCCTCAGATAAATGTAAACCCATAGGCCAGTTATCTGGTATAGCGTTAACAACGTGTTTCATTCCAGCATGTACTGCTGCTTGACTTGGCCAAACATGAGTGGCAATATATGGAATATCTTTATCAATATTTTTGAAGATAGGAACTAATAGTTCACTATTCTTTTGATCTTTAGCATTATAGGAAATTTTCTTAAATCCTTCTGAGTTAAGTGGTTCCCAAACTAACTTATTAAACAATTTAGACTTCTGAGAGATACGAGAAGCAAGAGAATACATATTGTTCTGTTCTCTTATCATTTTGCTTCCTGTAGCGTCAAAACTAGCTAAATCTAGCCAATAAGGCTTATAACCTAACGCTTTGGCTGCACTAACCATTGCAATTGAGATTCTGTAATGACCAAAACCCATACGAATATTACCAACAATTAATGCCTTTTTATCAAAAGACTTATTCTCATCTCCAAATACAATATTTGATGTATCTATAAAATCTAATGATGGTATATCTTCAAACGATACCTTATAGTCTTTTGAAGAGTCATCTCCATATTTCTTGAGATATTTTTTCTTCGATTTGTTTGCCCCTTTAATAACTTTTTTTGATTGAGGATTTCCGAAAATCACTGAGGATCTATCTATCATACTCAAAAGCTCCTTTTCTTGTGTTGTAATTAAATTGATCCCCTACACCATCCACTTCGTAATCTACATGAATGATGTCCCTATTTTTATAAAAGCAAGTGACCATAGACTGCTTGAATAAACGTAATGTATTATCTAAAATTTGTTTCTTTTCTTCGTCATAAGAAGCGATATTATCACTAGTCATAAGAATATTTCCAAAGAGTGCATTTACTGTCGCTAATGCTAGTTTTTGTTCTTTATTTAGACTGATGTTATCGTCTCTTAAGAGGAAAACATCAGGATCATTACCAAAGAACCTTTGGTTAAATAAAGAACGATAAATGGTATTTTGTATCGTGACCTTAGTTGAGATTCTTTCCCTATGGAAGAGTCTCATAAAGAATACGTCATCAAAATACAAAGAAACATCTGGTCCAATTCTTAAGTAGTCAAAATTATCAATTGAGTTAACAATATTAGCTCCACATCCAAGAATAATCTTGCCTTTTAATACTTCTCTTAAAAATTCATAAACTTCCCTTTGAGTTTGTGCGCGGCTCTTGCCTTCGCTAGGTACGATTCCTGCAGCATATAAAAAGTCTAACTTAAAGAAATCAAAGCCCATCTCTACATAATTCAATAAGCAATCTTTGATATATTCTTTGACTTCTTTATTATCCAAATCTAATGCATATTGACCAGACCAGTTGCCACCAGCTCTAACCAATTTGCCTTTATAATCTTTTTTAATCCAGTCTTGATGATTGTTAAAAACATAGGAATTTTTCTCAACCACAAAAGGAGCTAACCAGATACCTGCTTTAAGTCCTTTTTGGTGGATTTGTTGTACGATTGGTTCTAGTCCATTAGGAAATTTATTTTTATCAACATCCAACCAATCTCCAACAAATGTTTGATATCCATCATCAATTTGGAATAAATCAAATCTATCATCTAAAGCTTCTAAATCGTTAGAAAGTATATCTTCATTGATGTTTTGATAATGATTATACCAACTTGTATATCCAAAAATTTTTGGTAATTCTTTTTTAGGGAAATATGAATTAAATGCTTCTAAACCACTATGATAGTTATTTGAGAAATAGTAATCAAAAACAACAATTGATTCACCTTTATCAAGACTAATTCCATTAACATCACTAGTTAAGAACAATTGATTTTTACCCTTTATTATTTCCACTAAAAGATATGCGTTTTTATAATTTAGATTAAATATGAAAGATTCGTTTTGTCCTTTTGAATAAAAGACATCATAACCATGTAGTTTTCTAATTGAATACTTATAGAACAATGAATCACCATATGCTTTCATCGCATATTTATGAACGATAATATGTGGCGATTTATTGATATTTCTTAATCTTTTTAAAACACTATATTCATTAGTGTCTGTCCAAGATTGATAGCCATTTAAGAAATACCTATCTTTTAAGGTAATGTTAAAAGGAATAGAATCTTTTGCTTTAATTAGTTCAACATCTTCATTAGCGATTAACTTAACGATTGTTCTATTGTTCACAATATGAACATCAATAAATAAATCGTCATTAGATTCTTTGATTTTATATTTCTTGCCATTCTTTCTATAAATAATTTCCATAACTATTCTTTTTCGTTTTCGATAGCTTGCAAGAACGCCTCATCGCCTTCCTTGGCGATTTCTTTCATAATTTTCTTTTCTCTATAGAAGAGAAGGATTACTGCACCTAATGCGCAGAATACTGCTGCAACAATAGCAACTACTAATAAACCTGGTTTGCTAGCGACGATATCGTTACTATTTTCAGATTGTGCAGTACCTAAAATAGCTAATGATGTGAATAAAATCATTGCTAATGATTGTCCAAACTTCATCGCGAAAGTACGTGCAGCAAAGAACATGCCTTCTCTATTTTGACCAGTTATTTTACTTTCAGCTTCAGCAACGTCTGCAACAATTGATTGAGGAATAATTCCAAGAAGAGCCATTGGTAATGATGAAATAATCATAATGATTGCACCAAATACCCAGCTAAGTGCGTTTGATCCTTCACTTGCTTCTGGTAATACTCCTGGAATAGAAGCAATTGCAGTAATTACATAACAAATTGCCAAACCAATAAAGCCAGCAATAACCAATTTCTTCTTACCGAATTTCTTAACGAGTTTAGTTACGAACGGATAGAATGCAGCACTTAACACTGTCATACCACCCATAAATACCATGACCATACTTTCATCAAAAGCCATGGAGACTTTAACAAAAAATGGTAAACCTGTTTGGAACATTGTTAAACCAACCCAGTACATAATGTCTGAGATTGAGAATGTTCTAAAATCTTTATTTTTAAATGTTGATACTAATGATTTAATTACGTTTTCGTTTGATGGTTCAGACTCAACAAATTCTTTTTCATTTAATAAGAGTGTTGGAATTAACATACATGCACATGCAATAACTGCTAATACAATGAAGCAAATTCTATAACTCATTGCAAATCCTACTGCGTCTCTAATTAATCCAGCAAATACGAATGGAGTGTACGCAATCAATGTACCTGCGAAGAATGTTAGTGAGATAGCTGTTGAGATAAACATTCTATCTTCTTGAGTTTTACCAAATTCGGAAATTAACGCATTGTAAGGAGTACAATACATTGTCATAAATAAGTAGAAAAGAACAATAAAGACTCCAATCCATGCAACGTTACCACCACTAATTCCTTCAACAGGTGCCCAGAATAATAAAACCGTAACAACTGATAATGGAATAGCAGCAATTCTCATAAATGGAATTCTTCTTCCTTTTGGGTTTTTACTTCTATCTGATAATGAAGCAATTAAAGGATCCGTTACTGCATCGAAAATACGACTAAGTGCAGTAATAAGACCAAGAAGAGTCATAAAACCGCCAATAATGAGACCTGGTTTTATGTATTGGATAGCGCCAGCATCAATATCATTACTTGATGGTAAATAGAACGTAACTAACCAAGCAGAAATAATTCCGCTAAGTAAGGACCATCCTAATTGGCCTATCGCAAAGATAATCATTTGCTTTTTTGTGAGTCTTTTCTTCATACTAGCAATCTCCTTACTTTTTTAATGAATTTAAGATGATGCTAATCAAGCATTTAATTTCCCCCGTTTTCTTTAAAGCTTTATCTTGCTCTAAAATCCCCTTCTTCATTGATAACTTTTTACAAAGTTCAAGTAATGAATGTGTTGTTGAAAAATAAAACACATCAATATTTTTAATTTCTTTTACAGTTCCATCTTTTAAGCCGAGTTCATAAGCTTCCATGAAAATATCTTTGAATTGGCTAACTAAACTTGTTTCATATTCTAATAAAGACACTTCTCCGCGTGAGCACATGAACGCGTCAAACTCTTTAATAAAATAGAAATGGCCAGGGCTCTTTTTAAAAATCTTTAAGTAAGCATTGTAAAAGATATCTAATTTCTCAATACCTGTCTTTCCTTTGGATAGTTCGAAGTATTCTTCAAATACTCCCTTTCCTAAATTCATCGCACATTGAATTACGATGTTGTTTTTCGTTTTGAAATAACGATAAACAGTAGCCTCCCCTACACCAGCTTCGTCAGCAATATCCTTAATTGTGACGTCAGAAATGTTACGTGTCATAAACAAATTCTCAGCGACACCTAAAACAAAACCGATTTTTGCATCTTTGAATCCCATATTTTGATAGTCCTCCTATCATTGTGATATATTATCTATCTTTAATATATATTTAAAATTTCGATTGTGTCAACAAAAAAAGAAATGTTTTTTTCTAACATTCCTCTTTTATATTTTTCTATCAATCTTGTAGTAAATCAGATCTCTACTTTTTCCTAAATACTCTAGCTCACCATAATTAATATGAGAGTAAGTCATCCCAACCTTTTCCATAACTCTTTTTGATGCAGGATTTTCAATAAAGCAAGATGCTAATACCGTTTCAAATCCTCTTACATTAAATAAATAGGGAATAAAGGCTTCTACTGCTTCTGTTACGTATCCTTTGTTCCAATAATTTGAACCAATGCCATAGCCAATTTCAACCGATTTACCTTCTGTTAAAAATTCGGTTAAAATTCCTATTAATTTCCCACTTTCTTTAAGTCTTATTGCTAATATTCCTTTTCTACCTAAATATGGAGCAAAGTCAAAACTATCTAAACTTTCTTGATACGAGCATATAAAAGTTTCTAACACTTTCTTATCGTGAGAAATGTTAAAGAAATAATCTTCTTTATCTTCTTTTCTTAATTCATCAATAATTAATCTTTTTGTTTCCATAACTAATAGAGATATCTTAACACATTTCCTATCTATCGTTTTGTTTTTATAAAAAATCCCTCAGTATAGAGGGAATAATTATATTAATTTATATAAAATGTGCCGGTTTTTGGTTTCAAATGGTGCCCGAGGCCGGAGTTGAACCGGCACAGTATCACTACTGCTGGATTTTGAGTCCAGTGCGTCTACCAATTTCACCACTCGGGCAGCGTAATATATTATAAATTCTACAGTAGTTGTAATCAACTAAAGAAATTAATAAATAATTGGAGTGCTTGGCATGAATTGAACATGCGACCTTAGCCTCCGGAGGGCCACGCTCTATCGACTGAGCTACAAGCACATATATCGCTTCTATAATATTATTCTAAAATTGGTGCGGCCAAGAAGACTTGAACTTCCATGATTGCTCATCGGTTTCTGAGGCCGACGCGTCTACCAATTCCGCCATGGCCGCAATTCTTTTGTTAACAAAAGCATGTAATATTTTATCACATTAGAAATTTTATATTAGTTATTTTTAATTACTATTTATTATCGTCTTTTAAGAACTCTAAATATTGTTCTTTATGTTTAAGTAAGACTTTTACAAGTTTAGGATCAAAATGTGTTCCTACTTCTTCTTTAATAATCTTAAAAGCTTCTTCAGGAGGCATTTTATCTTTATAACACCTAACAGAAGTTAATGCATCATATACGTCTGCAATAGCCATAATTCTAGCTGCTAGAGGAATCTTATTTCCTTTAAGGCCTTTACAGTATCCAGTTCCATCCCATCTTTCATGATGATATGTAGCAATATCACTAGCAAATTCTAATAACTTTTCATCTGTGATTCCATCAAGAATTTTTCTAATAACTACTCCACCCATTTCTGCGTGTTTTTTCATTTCTTCAAATTCTTCAGGCGTCAGTTTTCCTGGTTTAGTTAAAATCCGATCAGAGACTACTATTTTTCCAACGTCATGTAAAGGAGCTAATTGATATAGCAATTCAATAAACTCATCTGTCAGTTCATCAAGATATACACCATCTTTTCTACAATTCTCTGCAAGTGTCTTACAGTAATAGCTAGTTCTTATAACATGTTCACCAGTATCAGTATCTCTACTTTCAATTAAACTAGCTAATCCAGTAACAATATGATTTTGCATACTGGTCATCTTTGCTTGATTTTCTACCAGTGCTTGTTTCGTATCTTCTTGTATCAAATCGTTATAGTAGATGTAGCATAAACATGCACTAATACTAATTGCGTAGTAAGAAACATGAATATTGAAGAACGCCATTGGGATGATACCAGAAAGTAAAACTACAAAAATCATAACAATAGTAGCTAAGTCACGATTCTTAAATCTCTTACCAACAATGAATAAACAAACCATTAAATATAATAAGGATATAATGAAGAAAATTTCATAAACGAAGAAATAATCTCCTCTAACATAGCCTTCATCTGTGAAATAGAACACCGCGCCAAAAGGAGCACAAATAATTTGTACTAATAAACTAGCTATGTAATAACCAATACCGATTTTGCGTTGGTATTTTAAACCTAAAGCGCCAGAAAAAAGCATCGCCAAAGTAGGCGATGTTCCAAATTGAATTACAGTTAAAATAGTTAAGAAAACTTTAAATTTTGGATTGTAGTAACCACTATGGACTGCAAACTCTGCGAGGGCACAAAAAGCTACTGCCACAAATGTCGCAGTGAACCACCCCTTTTGTTCCCTGTTGAATCCCGAATATCTTAAAACGTGAACCAACATCGCCCCCATTAATAACGCAATCACGATTATCGTGGATAGGTAAAATAACATATGTTACCTATAACTTACTATAAAACATATGTTTTGCGCAAATAAGAAAAGCAAAACACGTATTAAATTTTTGAAAATTCAGTTTTATATATTTTTTTAAACTATTGTGAGCAAAAAGTTAACAATATATCTTAGACATATTATGAAGAATAGAGAATTCATTATAGTAATAATCATCAACATCTTCATATTCATAAACATATTTTTCTCTATCGTCAAAAATAAAAAACACGCTCTCTTTATTTGAACTAAATAAGTGAATAAGAAAATCATTTTCTTTATCGTTGCTTTTAAATGTAAATTTTAGATAAAATCTACACTCAATTGATAGCTTATTTTTATTATGTTCGCTTTGTTCGATATCGCTTTTCGTGCTATTTGTATATATGACACTAGAAAATTCGGCATAAAAATCTTTATTAGGGCTAAAATCACTATTTTCAATATAGGAGGAAAGGAAGTTTGCTGTAGCATCAAACCGTGACGAACTTAAAAAGAATTCTTTAGAAAAAACTTTTTCTTTAGCGCACGAACAAAAAATTACAAAAAATATGCAAATTAACAAAAATTGTTTTCTTAATAGCATAATCCCTTCTTTATAATTTGATTCTATTTCTTCATAAATCTATAATCAAGGAATAACAAAATGCATTTTTTGAACACTTGCATTTTTTGAATATATTCTTACTCATTACCGCTAGAATGTAAAAACTACAAAAATACGTATTTATAGGTTATTTTTAAAAAAATTATTATTTATTAAATGCTTTCTTTTTAAATAGATATAAGCCTGCTAAGCCCATAGATAAAATTGATACTAAAACTAAAATCTTAGTAATAGATGAATCTTCACCAACAATAGTTTCAACAGGGTTATGAGTCATAGGGACCAATTGGTATGATACAAAGTCAATTGTTTCGTTATTAGCATTAGCCCATGCAATAAATCTAGCTCTTGCAGCTGCATACTTAGCATCTGTATTAAACAATTCTTTTTGATAGTCAGAAAGAGCGTTATAAGAAGATTTTGCTTCTTTGTAATAACCGTTAGGACCTCTACATGCACCTGTATCTTCGTTGTTAGAAGTATCTACCATATCATTTCCATAAAAATGTAATTGATATGCCACAAATAAATTGAGAAGATTTTCCTCTGTTTCTATATAATGTCCATAAATCGTAACATTGGTTGTTGGTGGAAGTGTATATTCTGTTCCAGGTTGCATAAGATCAGTAGCGTCTGAATCGTTTAAACCCCATCCCAAAAAAGTAATAAACGGAGTATAACTTTCAGGAAGTTCAGGCAATATAATTTTCTCACCAGAGAAATGGTATTCAATATCTAACGCAATGCCTAAACCATTACACCAACTATAATTAACTCTAACTCTGACATCAGCATTTGCGGTAATCACAATATCACCGACAACTTCAATATAGTAGATAATAAGCGTACCAGTAGATTTATCATAGTCATAATATCTTGTAGGTAATGGATTACCATCAATGGTTATGTTTACTTTGTCCTTACTTTGAGGAAGTCTATAGAGAACTTGGTTAGGTACAGAAAAATGGCAAACATAGTCAGTTCCATATGATGTGTATGCTGCGCCATCTGTTTGTAATCCATTGCCCAATATAAATGTAACCGAAAGCTCAAGCTTGTTAATAATCATGTCATTTCCGGATTTAGCAAGTGGATTGACGTTTGTATATCCTTCAACACGACAGTGAGAAATTAATTCGTCGCTAGCATTGTAAATTACTACTGAGTTACCAGCAGGTAAATTACTACTATCATATCTAAAACAAACATTTTTTGTGAATGTTGCTCCTTCATCATATATTGAACAATTTAAAGGGTCTTTAATATAGAAATATAAAGCATTGTTTGAAGTGCCGGTTAAATGCATTTCTTTTGAATAGTCATTATTATAGACAATAACAGCATTATCAACCGAATTGCCAACAAAGTTTGCTGGGAAAAATAATGTGCCAGCATATAACCCGATAAGATTACCTTGGTTAGGTCCGCTATAAATAACACTTGTAGTAAGATCTAGAGTCGAATTATCGCAATTAGTTGTTAATTTTATACCATCTAATATATTCGAGTTTTCATATGAAAACTTTATCAGCATATTTTCAAAAGTGACATCAATATCACTTTCATTAATAACAATACATTCCCTATTTCCACCACAAATTAAAGATTCTACAGAAGAACTATTGGAAACTAGTCTTGTGCTTTTTTCAATAAATAATTGTTTGTTAGATAAGTTTAAAGCGCTGTTTCTAAAATTAACAACACCATTATCTGAATCTAATGTGATATTGCTAGAAGCAGTAACTGATTGGTATATGTCTAATGTAGAATCAGCTTTTGAATTGTACTCTTGTACTGCATCGTTTAAATTTGTAAATCTACTACCATCAACAAATAAGTTATTAGGCTCAATAGCAGTGTCTAAATCAAATTGTTCAAAAAGGAATTTTACATTAAAGTTAAAAGGAGAGTTCTGATTATTTTGAAAAGCCATTAATAAGCCGAAATGGAAGTAATATGTCTTGTCAACATTTGAATCATTAATAACAGAAATGTTTGTAGGTGCACAAGCTCTACTACAACTTTGAAGGGAAGTAGTATATTTATCTAAACTATAAGGAAATCCAGTTGTTTTGTTCCCTTCTTCATAATAGCTTAAATAATGGAATCTTTCTGGAATAGCTGCAGGTGTTTTAGTAGATGTATCAGCATCGTCAAAATAGAAAAACTCTAAAGTTGTCTTAGCGGCCTGGGTACTACTTGATTCAACTCTAAATTGACCAGATTGATAAATATTACTATTAGCAGGAACTGTTTTTTCTAAATAAAAAGGAATATAAAACGCTTTATATTGATAAATAGACGAAAACGCAAAATTAAAATAACCATTCGCATCTTGAGTAACAGAAATCATTCCATTATTCTCAAAATCGATAGAAATACTATTGCTTAAAAATAAACCGGAAGCTGGATCGCTATCTGAATAATTATACCTAGGAGCATTATTCCACGTACGACAATAAGAATTGCCTTCGTCGTCAGAAAAATTAGTAGTAAATCCTTGATAAGTTGCTGCACTAGCACCGTTATTAGCTTTATTAGTTGCATTATTAATGCCAACTATAGAAGTAAATGCTAAAAACATCGTAGCTAATGCTAGGCTAATTTTTATACGTGGTTTCATATAAGTCCCCCAAAAATACTTTTTTACAATACATGATAATGCGCGTTAAATAAAGATAAATATGCAAAAATAAGCAAAAAAATGCCTAAAACGGCATATTTTTTTGTATTTTTGGTCGGGAAGACGAGATTCAAACTCGCGACCTCTCGCACCCGAAACGAGCGCACTATCAAGCTGTGCTACTTCCCGACATTTATTAGAAGAGGGTCAATTGATCATCTTCATCTAAATTATTTAAAACTCCCATCTTAGATAATGCTTCGACGTTAGTTTGTGATAATTTAGTTCTTCTTAATAAATCTTTCTTGGAAGTAAATGGTCCTTCTTTTCTTGCTTCAACTACTGTTTGGGCGTTGTTTTCACCTAATTGATCAACAGTTGAGAATGGAGGGATTAAACATTTATTTTCTTTATCGACAACGAAGTTAACTGAATCAGATTTATATAAGTTAATGTTAGAGATTTTATAACCTCTTTGATACATCTCAAGAGCGATATGTAGTGTCTTAAGTTGTTCACCTTCTTTAGTAGAAAGCTTTTCTTTATTCTTAACTTTTGTATCTAATTCAACAATCTTCTTAATGATTGCATCTTTTCCATCAATCATTGTTTGAATATCATATTGCTTACTTCTAACAGAGAAGAAGACACAGTAGAATTCGAGAGGATAATATACTTTAAAGTAACCGACACGAACCGCCATAGTAACATACGCAACAGCGTGTCCTTTAGGGAATAAGTATTTAATCTTTTGACATGAATCAATATAGAAATCAGGAACATTATTAGCTTTCATCATGTCAAAATATTCTTCTTTAAGTCCTTTACCTTTACGAACATCTTCCATGATTTTAAATGATGTTCCTGGAGGTAGACCTTTAGAGATAAGATAGCCCATAATATCATCACGACATCCAATAACTTCTCTTAAAGTTGCTTTTCCTTGTTTGATAATATCTTCAGCGTTACCTTGCCAAACATTAGTACCATGTGAAATACCTGAAATAATAACTAAATCAGAGAATGTTTTAGGTCTGGTTTCTTCTAAGATTCCTCTAACGAATCCAGTACCAAATTCAGGAATACCTAACGCACCGGTTTCATTATGATCAAAATCAGTGGACATGCCAAGAGCTTCTGGAGAAGAGAATAACGAAAGAACTTTAGGATCATTAAGTGGAATAGATTTCATGTCCACTCCTGCTAACTCACACATAAGTCTTAAAGCAAGAGGGTCAACGTGACCTAATAAGTCAAGTTTAAGAATAGTATCGTGAATAGAATGGAAATCGAAGTGAGTTGTTTGCCATCTAGATTCTAAGTCATCAGCTGGGTATTGAACTGGAGTAAAGTCATAAACATCATTCTCTTTAGGAACGACGACAATACCACCAGGGTGCTGACCGGTTGTACGTTTGACATCAACACATCCACTAGCTAAGAAACCAATCTTAGCTCTTGGATAGTTATCTGCCATGTTCTTTGCATCTAATTTATCAATGCCTTTGGAGATTAAAAGTCTTTCAATATAACCTTTCGCATAACCAAACGCTGTCTTTTCTGCGACAGTTTCAATAGTACCTGCTCTAAAGACGTTAGTTTCACCAAGTAATACCTTAGTATAGTCGTGAGCTTTACCTTGATAATCATTAGGGAAGTTTAAGTCAATATCAGGAACTTTATCAGCGTTAAATCCTAGGAATGTTTCAAAAGGAATATTTTGTCCATCGTGTACCATTGGTTCGCCACAAATTGGGCACTTCTTTTCAGGTAAATCATAGCCAGATTTATATTCTGGCATAGTTTCACTAGTCCACTCTAAGTGTTTACATTTTGAACATCTATAATGTGGAGGAAGAGGGTTAACTTCGGTGATGTTTGCCATTGTAGCAACAAAAGAAGAACCAACAGATCCACGGGATCCAACAATGAATCCGTCTTCATTAGCTTTCTTAATAATCTTATGGGCAATGTAGTAAATAACAGCATAGCCGTTATTGATAATACCATCAAGCTCTCTATTTAAACGTTTTTCAATATATTCAGGTAAGTTATCACCATATAATTCATGTGCTTTTTTAAAACACATATCTCTCAACATATTGTCACAGTTTTCAATAGTTGGAGTATATAAGTGAGTGTTTGGAGTAGGTTCTAAGAATTCCACTTGATTAGCAATCATGTTTGTATTTTTAACAACGATTTCGTATGCTTTTTCTTCACCCAAGAAAGACATGCATTCAAGCATTTCTTTGGTTGAACGATAATGTTGATCTGGGTTTGCGAACTCTTTTTCTCTAGCTCTTGAGTATGGGTTGAGTGCGTGGTTAACACCGCCTAAAAGTTTTGCGAAGATATAAACATCTCTGAAGACTTTTCTAGTTCTATCAGCGTAGTGAACGTCACCAGTAGCACATACTGGAATTCCTAATTCATCTGCGCCACTAACGATATCATTGACAATATTTTTAATTTCTTCTTCAGTATTCTCACGCATGTTGACTAACCAAGAATAGTTCTCGAGCGGTTGTACTTCGATGTAGTCATAGAACTTCATGACTTCTAAAAGTCTTTCTTTTTCGTAATATCTTCCTGCATTAAATACTTCGCCGTTAAAACAAGCTGAACCAATTAATAAGTGAGATCTATGCTCTTGAATCTTACTTCTTGGAATCTTTGGAACTTCAGCGAAATAATCAATATGAGAATATGAAACTAACTTAAATAAATCTTTAAGTCCTACTTTATCTTTTGCTATAGCAACAACATGAGATGGTCTCATGTGTTTATAATGTTCATTTGTAATTTGAAGATTAGCTAAATCTTTATGACGCATTTCATAATTGTCTTTTGTTAATTTAGCTAAGATTGGTTGCCAAACATCATTTAAGACTTTAGCATCGTAATCTGCTCTATGGGCTTCATCTTCATTATATTCAACTTCCATGTTTCTACATAAAGCACCTAATCTATGTGCTTTTGATTCAGGAAATAAATATCTAGATAACATTAAAGTATCAATGACCGGGTTTTTGATTGTCTCATAGCCATGTCTCTTTAATTCTGCATTCATCATGGAAATATCGAATTCAGCGTTATGAGTAACTAAGATAGAATCACCAATATATTCCATAATCTTAGGAAGAGCTTCTTCCATAATTGGTTGGCCTACTAAGTCATCATCACTGATGCCAGTTAATTCAACAATCTTTCTAGGCAATGGACTTCCTGGGTTGATTAAAATATCAAATCTACTTACAACAGAACCGTGTTCAACTTTAACTGCACCAAATTCAATAACTCTATTATATTTCGCACTTAAACCACTAGTTTCAGTATCGAATACAACATAGCTAGCTTTATTAAGGATTTGATCAGATGGGTTCATGATGTATTTGAGTTTGTCTTCAATCATGTAGAACTCAATACCATACAAAATCTTCAATCCATACTTACGAGCAGCAGCTTGTGCATCAGGATATCCTTGAACAACTCCGTGGTCAGTAATAGCGATTGCTTTATGGCCCATTAATTTTGCTTGGTTACAGTAAACATCCATATTGGAGATGCCATCCATCGCAGACATATTAGAGTGCAAGTGTAATTCAACTCTAGTTTCGCCTTCTTCGTGTTCGATTTCATCTGGTGGAAGAGGGTCGATATAATGGCCTTTAATAGTTAATTGCTTAGTAAAATTATCTAATTGAGTGACACCTCTAACTCTAATGTTGTCACCCCATGCAAGTTTCTTACAAATTTCTTCAGTAAAAGAAGCGTTAATAAACTGTGAAACATAGATTGCTCCACCAGCAGTGTCAAAGACACCAATAATTACTTTCTTTTTACCGCCAAATTCTTTTTCCTCTTTCGAGAAGAATTTGCCAACAAAATCGACATGGTCACTTTCTAAAGTGATATCGTCGATTTTTTCAATCATCTTATAGTTACCACGTTTATTTAAACGTTGACGTTCTTTTTCGTTTTGAAGCTCTCTGAGATTTTCTTTCATCTTTTCAAGATAGAAATCTTCAGTGACTTCTTGCATTGCTTCTTTTTCTCTTTCAATTAAAGCAGTTGCTTCATCTTTTTCTTTGATTTCTTTTGCTTCTTCGTTTTCTTCTTCATCTTCTGAAGTAGATTCGACTTCAGCAATTGTTTCTTCGATCTCAGGTTCTTCCACTACTTGAAGTTCGTTTTTTTCTTCTAAGACTATTTCTTCCTCAGCTGGTTTTTCTGAGACTTTTTCTTCAACTACTGGAGCGTGCTTTTTAACAACTTCTTCAACCATGAAATCATAGTTAATAAAAGCTAAGAAATCTTTAAAATCAAAGATTGTATTAGAGCACAAATCTTTTTCCATTTCATCATCAAATAATACAGTGATAGATGTTTTTCCTGTTTCAACATCGTATGGGAATGGAATGTGATAAATACTTTGATACCAATCTTTTAACAATGCTTCTACATCTTTACTAGTAGGCTTTTTAATGTATGAAAATCTAAGGAAGTATGGATAAGATACTCCATTTAAACCTTCTTGTAATTGATGTAAGAATTCATATTGCCATGGTGTTTGTTTAACGATAACCATGTCGATTTGTTCATGTTTAAATCTATTTCTTCCTAATGCTTGGAATTCCATATCAAAATCATCGACATTATCGATGTGAAGAGATTTTAAAAATGAAATCATTTTTTCCTTAGTTATCATAATAAACCAATAAATAATCCTTGAATGATGTACTTCCAAACATCCTTAAATAAGATAAATGCCATAAAGAGTAACAATATTACTAATCCAATAAAGGAAACAATATTCTTAACTTTATCTGGAATCTTTTTATGTGTAATACCTTCGACAATTAAAACAAGTAATTGCCACCCATCTAATCCTGGGAATGGTAATAAATTGAAGATTGCTAAGTTAACACTAATTAGGCCCCATAAGAAGATAAATGTTGCAACATCTAATTCATCTAAAATAGTCTTTGCTTCAAAACCAATTCCTACAATACCAGACATTTGGTCAACGCCAACTTTTCCAGTAATCATTGCTCCTAAACCATCAAAGACTGCAGTAGCACTTCTACCAAAATCTTTAAACGTTTGTCCTATTGCTTCTCCGAAAGAATATCTATATGTTTCAACATTAATTCTTAGACCAAAGTCAGGCATTTTGCCATCTTCGAAAACAATTGTTATAGGATGATCAACAGAAGTGTTTTCATCAACTTTAGTTTTTAAATTCATATCGATACTTTTGATATTTTCGACATAAGAAACTGTTTGAATAGCACCTTTTGTTTCTTCATCATATTCATAGAATTTAAAAGAATAATATGGGTTCTTGTATGATGTTGCAGGAATTAAAACTACTCTAGTAGTATGAGTTGAATCATCATTCAAAGTTACGGTAGCAGTCTCGCTTAACATGCAAGATCTAACTCCACCATTTATTTCATCAACATCATCCCAGATTTCTTTATCAACAAGTGACAAAATATCGTGTCTTTTTAAGCCTGCTGAAGAACAAATAGAATCATCTACAACATCGATTTGGTTGATATAAACAAATGAATGTTGTTCACAAGCAATGTTTCCAATAAAGAAAACAAATAAAGCAAGAACAGCGTTCATAGTAACGCCTGCTAAAAGAATGATTGCTTGCTTCCATTTCTTTATTCCGTGTAAGCTTCTAGAAGAATCAACTTGAACCCCTTCAGGAAGTTCTACACCTTCTCCATACATAGAAACATATCCGCCAAAAGGAATAGCTCTTAAAGAGAATTGTGTTTCTCCATTTTTCTTTTTATGTTTCCATAGCAATGGACCCATACCACATGAGAATTCTAAACAATATACTTTAAAAATCTTTGCTGCAGTTAAGTGTCCTAATTCGTGAACGATAATTAAAACTGATAAACAAACTAAGAAAAGAAGAATATATAGTACTGTCATTAAAAAGCCCATTACTTAATTTCTCCTTTCACTATTTTTGCGACTAATTCTCTAGTAGAGAGGTCGCATTTTCTAATATCCTCGTAAGAAGGATTTTGTATATTATTAACATTGTTTACACAGTAATCAATGATATTTTCAATATCTGTAAATTTTATTTTCTTATTTAAGAAAGCATATACCGCTTCTTCATTTGCTGCGTTGAATGTAGCACCGTATAATCCCTTTTCATCAATAACCTTTTTTGCAAGATTGACTATTGGGAATCTATCATATTCAAACGGGTAAAGATTCGATGCTTTATAGTCTTCAAGTTTATCAACATAGACTAGATCATATTCACAAGAGCCTTCATATAATGCATATTTAATCGGCACTCTCATATCTGGCTTACCTTCATCTAATCTATATGAGCCATTTTTATATCTAACTAGTGAATGAACAAAACTTTCATAATTAAACATTAATTCGATATCTTCATACTTATAACCGAATAGGTAATAAGCTTCGATAATTTCGAATGTCTTGTTAACCATTGTCGCACTGTCGATGGTTATTTTTTGCCCCATTGACCAAGTTGGATGCTTCAGTGCGTCTTCAGGAGTAACATTTTCAAGTTGGTCTCTACTTAATTTTCTAAACGCACCACCAGATGCCGTAATAACAATTTTATCTACGTTTGTATTATCCACTGCTAAGCATTTAGATAAAGCAACATGTTCGCTATCAATAGGAATCAACTTTCCTTTTCCTTCTCTAAGAAGTTTATTGATTAACTCTCCACCAGTAACTAAAGTCTCCTTATTTGCGAGGGACAAAATCTTATCATTTTCTAATGCTGTAAGACTTGGTTTCAATCCAACAAACCCTACAAGAGCATTGACAACCATGTCACAATCACACGCTTTAATCAATTTGTTTAATCCTTCATCACCATAGAAGAACTTAACATTATGAAATTGTTTTGTTATGTCTTTGGTGTCTTCTTTAACACACACAAATTTAGGATTGAATTCGTTAATTATCTCAGGAATTTTATCTACTTGTTTACCAACAGAAAAACCCACTAAGGAAAAATCAACTGGATGCTTTCTAATCACATCCAGCGTTTGTCCACCTATAGATCCTGATGCTCCGAGTAAACAAATTCTTTTCATATTACTTTCCAAAGAAAACTTCGAAGCTTCTCCAAATATAAATGTATGTAGCAGCTGCCATACAAGAGAAAATTAATGAGTCAATTCTATCTAAGATACCACCGTGTCCTGGGAAAATGTTTCCATAGTCTTTAATGCCGTTGAAACGTTTAATAGATGAGAAGACGAAATCACCAATAACGGATGTTGGAGGTAAGATTAAAGCCAAGATTAAAATGTTATACCAGTGTTCTAAATCAAGAACGCCAGGTAATAACGAAACTTTTCCGCCAGTCATAGCAGGGAGTAATAAACCAAATAAAGTACATAAAGAGAACGAGAAGACGATACCGCCGAAGAAGCCTTCCCAAGTCTTCTTAGGAGAGATTCTTTCATTCATCTTTGTTTTACCAAATAACATACCAAAAATATAACCACCAGTATCACTTAAGACACCAGACATACATACCCATAAAAGTAAGAAGGCCGAATAGAAGTTATCGTCAATATTGAAATAAGGCAATGTATCAGCAGTAGCTTCGTGAAGGACTAAGCTAGGAATATATCTGATATAGAGTGCACTTTGAAGGCCGAAAACAATAATGAAAATCATTGTGAAGATAAAGCAAGCTTCACGAACTGTAAAGTTCTTATCAATAATAACTGTTAAGAATAAGAACAAAATAACGATAAAGACAATTAATGGCGAGAAGTTAATATCGATAAAGAATTCAGAAATTCTAAATCCGCTACGTACAGACATCAATCCTCTTAATAGAGGCATAATCATCAAGAATATCGAAGAAACAAATGTAACGATATACATGAATGGAGAATATCTGATTCTACCACATTTAATAATTTCCCAAATCGCGCCCATTAAAGTAGCAACAATAAAAACGAAGATGAACCAGTCACCCAATAAAACAACAGGTAATGCAAAAACAATCAAAACGATTGCAGTGATTACTCTGGTCATGATTGAGTTTCTTTTTTTCTTTTCAGCTTCTTCTACTGGATCAGGAGTTTCCATGGCGGCTTTAATTTTCGTCATGCTGATAGAAGAAGTGCTATCTTCGTTACTGGTTAATGATAAATTCTTCTCATTTATTTCCATCTTCTATCCCTCCATATCTTCTATCTCTAGTTTTGAACTCATTAATGCATTCGTTCAATTCTTTTTTATTAAAATCTGGCCAACAAGTTTTTGTAAAAATAAATTCTGCATAAGCTAATTGCCATAATAAGAAATTGCTTGTTCTCATTTCACCAGAAGTTCTAATCAATAAATCAACTGGCGGCAAGTCTTTTGTATATAAATAGTTTTCAAAAGATTTTTCATTTACGTCATCAATAGAAATGACACCATTTTTAATATCTTCTGCAATCAACTTGGTAGCTCTTACGATTTCTGATTTGCCACCATAGTTTAAGCAAATATTAAATGCAAAGTTCTTATTATCTTTTGTTCTTTCCATTGAATCATAGATAACGTTTCTTGTTTTTTCTGGAATTCTAGATAGGTCACCACTCACCATAACTCTACTACCATCTCTCATAAATCTCTTAATTTCTTTCTTGAAGAAAATTTCGAGGTAATTGAAAAGATGATCAATTTCGTCTTTTGGACGATTCCAGTTTTCTGTTGAGAAAGCATACAAAGACATTACTTGGATGTGATTTTCTAAACATCCCTCGTAAATATCTGTGCAGACTTCACAGCCTCTTTTATGTCCTAGATGTCTTGGCAAGCCACGCTTTTTAGCCCAGCGGCCATTTCCATCCATAATAAATGCAATGTGTTTAAGTTCTTTTTCCATTTGTTATAGTATACACAAAAAGATGAGTATTTTAAATAAAATACCATCTCATGTCTTATAAGCAAAGAAAAAGAAAAGAGGCATAAGCCTCAATTCATTAGATTGCCATTAATTCTTTTTCTTTTTCAGCGATAACGTTATCAATTCCTTTGATTGCTTCATCGTGAACTTTTTGTAAATCATCAAGCAAACGTTTTTGCATATCTTCTGTGTAAGAATCATCGTCTTTAATCATATCAACATATTCTCTTCTTACATTTCTAACTGCAACTTTTGCTTCTTCACCATATTTACGAGCTTGTTTAACGATATCTTTTCTTCTTTCTTCAGTTAATGCAGGAATCATTAATCTTACTTGGTTACCTTCATTAATTGGATTGATACCTAAGTCACTAGCATTGATAGCAGCGCAGATATTTTTAATATCGTTCTTGTCGTATGGTTTGATTAATAATTGTCTTGGTTCTGGAACAGAAACTGAAGAAATTTGATTTAATGGAGTTGGAGAACCATAGTAATCAACATTAATTCCGTTAAGCATAGCTGGGCTAGCTTTACCTGTTCTTAATGAAGATAATGTTCCTCTTAAAACTTCAGCAGATTTTTTCATCTGTTCTTCAGCCATCATAATTAATTCATCCATGAATTTATTCTCCTTTTTTACAAGTGGTTCCTAAAGACTCACCCTTCGCGACACGAATAAAGTTGTTTGGATCTTCCATTGAGAAAACTCTCACATCAATATCTTTGTCTTTAATTAATTCTATCGCAGAAATATCCATAACTTGAAGATTTCTTTTTATAATTTCATTAAAAGTTATTTCAGAGATGAATTTTGCATTAGGATTTGTTGCAGGATTATCATCATAGATTCCATCTACACCATTCTTACCAATTAAAATAGCATCACAGTTTAATTCGATTGCTCTCATTGTAGCTGCTGTATCTGTTGTGAAGTATGGTTTGCCTGTTCCACCAGATAAGAATACTACTTTTCCTTCATTCATTGCTTTGTCAGCAACTTCAGGGGAATAAGTAACTGTAACTCCTTCAATTGCAGGTACTGCAGAAGTTACCAATGAATGAACATTAATATTTTTTAATACAGAAGACATTGTTACTGCGTTGATAACTGTTCCAAGCATACCCATATAATCTGCAGGAACTCTATCTAAACCATTATCAGATGCAATTTTTCCTCTCCAGATGTTGCCTGCACCAATAACAATACAAACTTGTGTACCTTCTTTTCTCATTTCAGCAATCATACTTGCTAAACCCTTCATCATGTCGGAGTCAACAATAGCGTTTGAATTGCCTTTTAAAGCTTCACCTGAAAATTTTAATAATACTCTTTTGTACATATATTTACCCCTTAAAAAAAGGAACATCAAAGATGTCCCTTTTGAATTTCAAAAATTACTTAGTTTGTGCCATGACTTCGCTAGCGAAATCATCTTGACGTTTTTCAATACCTTCACCAACTTGGTAACGAACGTATTTAACTACATTTAATTTCTTTTCTGCTAAGACAGCGCCGACTTTCTTAGAATCATCTAATAAGTAAGCTTGTTCAGTAAGAACCATTTCTGAGAAGTATTTATCAACTTTACCGCCAATGATTTTTTGAATCATAGCTTCTGGCTTACCAGCAAATTTTGGATCTTCTTTAGCAGCTCTTGTTTGAACTTCAGTTTCGTGTGCGATTGCATCAGCACCGATATCTGCTTTTGAAGCATATGTTGGGTTGTTAGCAGCAATGTGCATTGCTAAACCTTTACCTGTTTCAGCATCTTCTTTATCTAAAACTGCAACGACACCGATTTTACCACCCATGTGGATGTATGTGTAAACAGCATTGTCGCCTTTTTCGATAACTTGGAATCTACGTAAATCGAATTTTTCACCCATTTTGACTGTAGCGTCAGTGAATAAATCTTTTGTTAATTCTTTTGCAGCATCAACATCAGCTGGATTGTTCTTTAAGATAACAGTAGCAACGTTTTCAACTAATTCTTTGAAAGCATCGCCTTTAGAAACGAAGTCTGTTTCACAGTTAACTTCAACGATAACTGTTTTGCCACAGCCTTCACAAGTTTTAACAACTACTAAACCTTCAGCAGCGATTCTGTCTGCTTTTTTAGCAGCTTTTGCTAAGCCCTTTTCACGGAGGTAGTCGCCTGCTTTATCTAAATCGCAATCGTTTGCTAATAAAGCGCCTTTGCAGTCCATTAAGCCTGCACCAGTTCTATCTCTTAATACTTTGATTAAGTCAATTAAACTATCAGCCATTATTTGGATTCTCCTTCTTTTGCTGGTTCTGCTTTTGCTTCTTCTGCTTTTGGAGCAGCTTCTTTTTTAGCAGCAGCTTTCTTTGCAGGTGCTTTAGCAGGTTTCTTTTCGCCGTTACCATCAGCAGCTAACATTGCAGCTCTCTTTGCAGCTCTTTCAGCTTGTTCTTTTTCGAAAGCTTCTTGACGAGCAGCTCTTTCTGCACGAATCTTTGCTAATTTTTCAGCGTTTTCTTTTTCAGTTTGTTTGATGACTTCCTTCATAGTAACTTCATCGCCTTCATCTTTAGTGTAAGCAACAACTGGTGCACCACCCTTAGATTCAACGATAGCGTCAGCGATGACAGCTAAGATTAAGGAAACACTTCTGACTGCATCATCGTTTGCTGGGATGACATAGTCACATAAATCAGGATTGCTGTTTGTATCAACGATACCGAAGACTGGGATACCTAATCTCTTTGCTTCAGCAACAGCATTGTGTTCTGCGTTTGGATCAACAACGAAGAGTGCATTAGGAATCTTTCTCATTTCCTTAATACCATCTAAGTTCTTTGATAATTTTTCTTTTTCTTTACGGAGTTGAGCAGCTTCGACTTTTGGTAATAATTCGAATTCGCCTTCCTCTTCTCTTCTCTCTAAATCTTTGAGGTATCTAATTCTACCTTGGATTGTTTTGAAGTTTGTTAATGTACCACCTAACCATCTGTTAGTGATGTAGAAGCTGCCACTTCTTAATGCTTCTTGAGTAACAACTTCAGCAATTTGTTGTTTTGTACCAACAAATAATACTTTACCGCCGTTATCGACGATTTCTTTCATTGCTTTGTATGCGTCGCAAACTAAAGCAACTGTTTGTGCTAAGTCAATGATGTAAACACCATTTCTTGCGCAGTAGATGTACTTTTTCATCTTTGGGTTCCATCTACGTGTTTGATGACCGAAGTGTGAACCAGCTTCTAACAATTTCTTCATTGTTATAACTGGAGCATTTTCGTCATGCATAACTGCAGCCATAGTTGCTGCATCTTTTGCATCAACAGCTGTTGCTGCTTCTGCTACTTTCTTTTCTTCTTCAACCATTGTGAAGACCTCCTTTTGTTCAGCCTCCGCTGTTTCTAAGAACTCGACCACTCCAATCTTTAGGAGCACAACGGCAGTTCAATCCGCAGCGTGTGTAGTCTGTGATATTTTCACAGCGTGTATGATTTTATCAAACTATATAATAACTAACAATAGTTATTTAACATTTTTTCGCTCTTGGATGAGATTTTTTATAAATCTCTTGCATAGACTTATCTGTAACATGGGTATAAACCTGTGTTGCATTGATACTGTCGTGACCTAATAACTCTTGAATCAAGCGTAAGTCCATGCCTGCTTCTAATAAGTGAGTAGCGAATGAGTGCCTAAAAACATGTGGGTGTAGACCATAGTTGAGTCCAAGTTTCTTTTCGAGCTCGCTCAGAATAAGTTCGAGACCTCTAGTAGTTAGTTGAACACCATTCTTATTCAAAAACAAGTAGTCTATAGGAATTTTTGCTTTTGCTAGAAGACTATCTCTAAACTTAGAAACATACTCAGTAAGAGTGTCTCTACAACGTTCGGTGAATGGTACAATTCTTTCTTTATTTCCTTTTCCGATTACTCTTAAAATTCTATCTTTCAAGAAGACATCTTCTAACTTTAAATTTACTAGTTCAGACGCTCTTATTCCGGTGTAATAAAGCGTCTCGACGATTGCTTCATCACGAAGCATCATCGGATCGGTTCTATTCTTGTTTTCTTCAAAAATCTTCTCTATTTGCTCTTTATAAAGAGCATGGGGATATTTTTTCTCCATTTTTAAAGGATTCAACATGATAAATTCGTTCTTATCAGTAACCCCTCTTTTGACTAAAAATTTCCAAAATCCTTTGCATGCAGAAATTCTTCTTTTGCATGATCTTTTAGTAATTCCATTACGTAATTCTTCGCTCAAAAAATTACGAATTATTATGATATCTACTTCTTTAAAAGAAGCGCCTTCTTTATCCATAAACTCCATAAATTTTTCGATATCTCTTTTGTAAGAATCTACTGTTTTTAAGGAGTATCTTTTTTCATTTTTAAGAATTTCTAGGTATTCGAAAAGATAATCGTTCATGAAATAATTCTAACAAAAAAGCACATTCTAATTGTGCTTTTTCTTTGAAATTCTTTCCATGTAATTACATTTTGGATAGTTACTACAACCATAGAAGTAACCATATTTTCCTTTTTTCTTGAGCAAAGGAGCACCACACTTTGGACAGAGTTTATCACTCTTTTGATCTTCAGTTTTTGCTACTTCAGGTTTGATATATTTACATGCAGGGAAACCACTACATGCAAGGAATGTTTTTCCTCTTCTATCTTGTCTTTCGACTAAGTGTTTACCACAAATTGGGCAAAGCTCTTCGGATATAACAAGTTCTTTCTTTTCCTTCTTAACGTATTTACATTTTGGATAGTTACTACATCCAATAAATCTACCGTTTTTACTTTCTTTGTAAATTAATGGAGCACCACACTTTGGACAAAGTTCACCTGTTTCTTCAGGAGCATCTTTGTACATGATTGTGTTAGCTTCTTCAACTTGCTTAACAAATGGATTATAGAAGTCTGATAACATTTTAAGTCTGGATTCACTACCATCTTGAACGTTATCAAGTTTAGTTTCCATGTTAGCAGTATATTTAACATTAACAATTGCAGGGAAATACTTCTCTAAAACATGTGCAGTCTTTTCACCTTGTTCAGTTAAAGTAAGGATACAACCGGTGTTATTAACATATTTTCTTTCTCTTAAAGTATCAATTGTTGTTGCGTATGTACTTGGACGACCAATGCCGACTTCTTCCATGAGTTTAACAATCTTAGCTTCGGAATAATGTGCAGGAGCTTCAGTGAACTTTTGTTCGCCTTCTTTTGAAACGATTTCAAATTTATCTCCAACGTTAATGTTAGGAAAACTACCTTTATAATCATCAGCTTCATCATCTTTGTAGATGACATCAAAGCCACGAAATGATGTATGAGCAAGTTCCATTGAATAATTGAAACTATTATCTGTGAATTTAATTGATAAGACTTTTTCAACTTTTGGAGCCATTAATGAACCAAGGGCTCTATTGTAAATTAACTTATATAAGTTATATTGGTCAGGAGTTAAGAATTGTCTGATACTTTCTGGAGTTCTATGACAACTTGTAGGTCTAATACCTTCGTGAGCGTCTTGACTCAAAACAGACTTCTTACCTTTTTTGATTTGGCCTAAGTATTCAGCACCATATTTTTCAGTGATAAAAGCAGATGCTCTTTCAACAAATGATGGAGCTAATCTAGGGGAGTCGGTTCTCATGTAAGTAATCAAACCAACTTGTTCACCATTAACAACAACACCTTCATAAAGTGATTGTGCGACTGATTGAGTTTTCTTAGTTTTGAACTTTAATTTAGAGAATGCTTCTTGTTGCATTGTTGAAGTAGTAAAAGGTTCTTTACTATCTTTTACTCTATTACTTGTATCTAAAGATACAACTTCAATCTCTTTACCGATTCTATTTAAAACATCATCGCATTCTTGTTTGTTATGAATATCGAACTCTTTATTATCTCTATCTAAGATTTTGACATTAAATTCATTATCTAAAATATTGGCGGTTACTTTAACTTTCCAATATTCTTCACTAACGAATTTTTTAATTTCTTGTTCGTGATCGTAGATTAATTTTAAAGTAGCACTTTGTACACGACCCGCACTTCTAGAGTGAATCTTTTTGAATAATAAGTTAGATAATTTAAAACCAATAATTCTATCTAAGATTCTTCTGGTTTCTTGAGATGAAACTAAGTTAGTGTCGATAGTTCTTGGAGATTCCATAGCAGCAGAGATTGAATCTCTAGTAATTTCATGGAATTCAAGACGCTTTGTTGTAGCAATGTCCAAGTTTAAAACTTGGGCTAAATGCCATGCGATAGCTTCTCCTTCTCTATCAGGGTCGGTTGCAAGAATAACTTCAGAAGATTTGTTCTTTTGTTTAATTAAATCACTAACAACTTTCCTTTTATCCTTATTAATAATATAGGACGGAGCAAAGCCATTATCAACGTCTACGCCTAAACCACCTTTGCCTGTTGTAGCAAGGTCACGAATATGTCCTAATGAGGCAACAACTGAATATTCTTTACCGAGGTATTTCTCGATTGTTTTACATTTTGCAGGTGATTCAACGATTACTAACTTCATAATTCCGGATTTAAAGTCTAGCCCTACACATAAGAAAAGTCAAAGGGAATTTTTCCTTATATCTATATTAAATAAAAGAAGTATTTATTTAAGAATTTTCCTGAATTTCTTTTCCTACAAATAAAGTTTCAGATAATTCATCAATGACATCTTGAGCTGATTCAACAAGCACCGCTCCTTCTTTAATCAAGCGATTACAAGCAGAGTCACTATCAGCTCTTGCAGGGACCGCTAATACCGTTCTACTAAAAGCCAATGCATATGTTGCAGTGATGCTTGTACCACTCCTATTATGGGCCTCCACAATAAGAGTTGCTTTTGATAAGCCAGCAATAATTCTATTTCTCAAAGGAAAGTGTTCGGAATCCGGGGTGACTTTGCCAAAGTACTCACTCATGATTAAATGATTTCTTTTAAGTTCATGATATAGATCTTCGTTATCAGTTGGATAACAACGATCAATCCCACTACCGATAATAGCTATAGTCTTATGTCCTTTTCTAATTGCGCTTCTTTGAGCAATACCATCAATTCCTTTTGCCATTCCTGACACAATTACGAATTCACTTGATAAGTCTTCTGCTAAAGTTGTTGCCATCTTAATTCCATACTCACTCGGCTTTCTTGTTCCAATAATGGATATACATTTGCTCGGATTATAAGCTAGAGAAAGATCTCCGTAATAAAAGAGAACAAATGGCGGATTATAAATCTGTTTAAGTATTTGAGGATACTCCTTTTCCATAATAGTTACTGCATTACAAGTAGAACGATTAAACTTCTCAACATACTCATCTACATCATCTAAATCGTTAGAAAAAACAGATTTATATATTTTGTCCCAGTTACCTTCAAATTTTATTGCAAGGCCAATTAATATTTGTCTTCCGTTTAACATAAAAAAACCTCCTACTTATATAGAGGAGGCATTTTTTGAAAAATTGACAAAATTAGTCGAATAATTTTACTTTTTCGATTGAAGATTGTTTTACTGGTGCATATGAAAATCTATGCAATCCTTCGATTGGGCCGTACTTTTCTAATGCTTCAAGATGGTCTTTGGTTCCATATCCTTTATTTTTAGCAATATTGTAATTTGGGTATAATTTATCTAACTTTTTGCACTCGCGGTCCCTTGATACTTTTGCTAAGATTGAAGCCGCTGCAATATTTTGTGAAAGAGCATCTCCATGGGCTAAATCAATAACTTCACATTTCTGATTAGGAAGTTTCATATAGTCGGTAAGAATCAAATCAATTTTATGGTCGATTTGTTCAAGGGCTAAGCACATTGCTTTTCGACTTGCTTCAAGGATATTTATCTTATCTATTTCTTCCGGTTTAATATATGCAATACCATACGCAACTGCGCTTTCAATAATAATGTCAAAAGCCTTTTCTCTTTGTTTCTCTGTTAACTTTTTAGAATCATTAATTAAGTCGCAAGAAAAGCCTTTTGGCAATATTACTGCTGCAGCAAAGACCGGACCAAGTAAGCATCCTCTTCCAGCCTCATCTGTCCCAGCTATAAACTCATAGCCTTTATCGTAAAATTGTTGCTCGTAATCTAAAGCCATTATAACCACTCAAGTGTTATTTGGCCTAAAAGGCCATTCTTAAATTCTGTTAATAATAATTTATACGCTCTTTCTAAATCGTTTGTACCATTAGAAAGTAATTTTCTTCTATCACAAATACCATTAATTACATCATCAAATTCACCGATAGTTTCGATATCAAATCTAACTTTTAGTGATGATGGATAATGACTTCTTAAAAAATCGACTAATGCTCTTGCCATATCTTCTGTAGGTAAGATATCTTCTCTAATCGAACCAAGAAGAGCTAAATTCATAGCTTTCTTTTTGTTTTCATAGTTCATAGGTAGAATTCCTGGAGTATCTAATAAAACAAATTCATTAGAAACCTTGATCCATTGTTGGCCACGAGTAAAACCTGGTTTATTTTCAACTCCTGCAGCACTACGTTTCGCAAATCTATTAATTAAAGAGGATTTGCCAACGTTAGGAATTCCAATAATCATAGTTTTAATTGGTTGAGGTTTCATGCCTCTAGCCTTTTGCTTGTCCCAAATTGATTTGCCGACTTTTACTACTGCATTTTGAATTGCTTTTCCAGAATTTTGTTGAGATAAATCTAAATCAATGACAATGTCATTGTCTTTCTTGAAATATTCAACCCATTTCTTGGTTTGCTCTTTATCTGCTAAGTCGTTTTTTGACAAAACAATGACTCTTTTTTTGTTCTGAATTAATTTCGCTAAATCATCGTTTACTGAACTTAATGGAGCACGCGAATCTAAAAGTTCGACAATTACGTCGACCAATTTAATCTTCTCCTCAACATTATTGAGGGCTTTCTTCATATGTCCAGGAAACCAATGTATTTCGGCCATAATTATTTAATGTAGATAGGCTTATCGTAAGGTGTTTTTGTATCAATATCGTTGTATTTTAAGAATTGAGTAGATCCACAACGACATTTAGTACAATCATCATCAACGATTTTTTTGCATGCCTTACAGTGATTTTTCTCTTTATATGTACAAGTGCCTTCAAGTTTAAAAATAACACCAACGATATTCTCTTTATAAAGACATGTAGGTGTTCCACCTTTTGTTGGATTGCAACAGTCTAAAGAGCCTAATTCAGTCCAGTTATCACCCATGACGAAATATTCGTTAGGTCCAAGAGAAATAGTTGCGTGTCTATTGCTAATTGGCTTATTTCTTTGGAAAGGGCAATTTTCTTCATTATATGAATCTGTTACAACTTGGTTATTAACTGTGTAACTAATTGAGAACTCTTCATCGTTAATTACCAATGAATCGCCAGGAAGACCAATAACTCTTTTAACTTTAAGTTTGCAGCTATCTAAAAGAACAGGATTTTCACGATCATAAGGTAATTGATAATCACTTTCATGTCCAAAAGGATAATAACAAATAACAAGATCAAATCTTTCTAATCTACTAATAGCGTAGTCACTATTATCACTATATCCATAGGTTGAATTATTTTTATCACCAGAAAGATATGGCTGCATCGATGTTCCCATAACGAAAAAGCAATCATATGTAGCTTTGCTCATTTGGGAAATTCCCCAAACACTAAGAGGAATAACTAAAACCATTGGAAGGATATAATAAATGAGGTTTAATATAAAATCTTTTCTTTTCATAATTACACCTTCTCATTATATGAAATTGCATTATTATTCGCAATACGTGTGAGCACAAAAAAAGGATTCTTGCGAACCCTTATTTTTTCATTAGAGAATTTCTTTAATTCTTGCTGATTTACCAGAAAGTTTACGAATGTAAGTAATTTTGTTTCTTCTAACTTTACCTTTACGTACAACTACAACAGATGCAACGTTTGGGCTGTTTACTGGGAATGTTCTTTCAACACCGATACCAGCACTCATCTTACGAACTGTAAACGTTTCACTAACTCCACCACCACGGCGGCAAATAACGACGCCTTGGAAGACTTGTAAACGAGTTTTGTTACCTTCAACAATACGGACAGATACTTTAACTTCGTCACCAGATTTGAATGCTGGTAAGTCTTTGCGGATTTGGCTAGCAGTAATTTCATTAACTAAATTGTTATTCATACTCTCAACGCCTCCTTGATATATTGTCTCTTGATGTTCATTCTCTATATTAGACAGCGGAGCACCCGTATCATGCTTAAGCATGCTTAAATAATATACCTATTTCACGCAATCATTTCAACTAAAAAATAGATTATTTTAAAGATGTTAAGTAAAAATACTTGACACCACTTTTCAATAAATATATTATATTTCAGCAAACAAGGAGGATTATATCCATGGCAGTAAAAATTAGATTAACAAGAATTGGTCGTCATAAAGATCCATTTTTCCGTATCGTAGCAGCTGATTCACGTTTCGCTCGTGATGGCCGTTACATTGAACAAATTGGTTATTTTGATCCAGAAAAAGGCGTTGAAAACGCAGTTATCGATGAAGCTTTAGCATTAAAATGGTTATTAGCTGGTGCTACACCATCCGATACAGTTAAAGCAATGTTCAATCGTAAAGGTCTTAATGCTAAATTGGTTGAAACCAAAAAAGCAGGAAAGTAGGACCTTCTGATGGACTACGAGAAAATTATTCATTCATTAATCGATCCAATTATTGAAGAACCTGACTCAGTCCTTATTAGACTCAACGCAGAAAGCGAAAAAGATTTAAGTATTCTTATCGCAGCAGAAAAAGATGATACTGCTCGCTTAATTGGCAGACGCGGAATCATTGCTAACTCAATTAGAGAAATTATCTCCGTTGCAGGAAAAAGTGAAAACATTCACGTTCACGTCAAATTCGAATCATTTGATGAAGAAATTAAAGAGGACTAGTCCTCTTTTTTAAAATATTATGGAAAAGCTATTAATTGGTTACATCATCTCATCATTCTCATTAGATGGAACTGTTAAAGTTTTATCTAAAACTAACATGTCTGCAAAAAGATATGCTAAAGGAAACAAAGTATATCTAGCAGACAAAAGTGAGAATATCGTAAAGGAACTTACCGTTTCTTCTTTTAGAAGTTCAGGTGAAATCGACTTTGTTAAGTTTGAAGAAATCACTACCAAAGAAGAAGCTGATTCATACAAATCTTATAGCCTATTAGTTGAAAAAACTGACGATTTACAAAAAGGCTTTTATTACTTTTCAGATTTAGAAAAATGTAATGTTAAAGCTGATGGCAAAATCGTTGGAAAAGTAATAAAAGTTGAAGAATTCCCTGCTCAAATTACTCTTAGAGTAAAATCTAATGAAGGAAAAGAATTCTTTGTACCATTCATTAAAGAATTTATTAAAAATGTTTCATTAGAAAATCAAGAAATTGATGTCGTTTTATGGGAGGGAATGTTATGAAAATAACAGTCCTTACACTATTCCCAGAAATGTTCACTGGAGTATTAGAAAACTCAATCATTAGAAGAGCAATTGCTGCTGGAGTAGTTGAAATTAAATTAGTTAATATTAGAGACTACACCACTGATAAATATGGACGCGTTGATAGCGCTCCTGTAGGTGGAGGTGCAGGTCTAATCATGAAGTGTCAACCAATCATTGATGCTTTAAAAGCCAACACCATTTCTGACAGCAAAGTGTTTATGCTTTCACCTAAAGGAGAGACATACTCACAAAGCTATGCTCATAAGATCAAAGATGAGATTAAAGACCTAGTCTTATTATGTGGACATTACGAAGGTATTGACGAAAGAGTTAATGAATATGTCGACGGTTTTATTTCAATCGGTGATTACATACTCACCGGTGGTGAAATTGGAGCTATGACAATCATTGATTCTGTAGTTAGATTACTCGACGGCGCTATTGCTAATGAAAGCACTGAGGAAGAATCATTTGAGGACGGTTGTCTAGAATATCCTCAATTCACTGAGCCATATGAATTTAATGGTAAAAAGATTCCTGATGTTTTATATTCAGGAAATCACGAAGCTATTAAGAAATGGCGTAGAAAAGAATCCCTAAGGATTACTAGAGAAAAACGACCTGATTTATTTGAGAAACTTGAGTTATCAAAACAAGATAAAAAGTTACTCAAAGAAATCGATGACAACACTATTGGTGATTGGGAAACCAACGCGATAGAAAAAGGTAAAAAATTTATAAAATAAAAATTGACTCGCATGAAGTCAATTTTTTTGTTCTATCTTCCAGGGAAACCGCCAGGGAATCCGCCAGCTCCAGGGAAGCCTCCACCTGGGAATCCACCTCCAGGGAAACCACCATTCTTTTTAGCCTTAGCCATTTGTTCCATCATTTGTTTTGATTGTTCATATTTCTTCAAAACTTTATTGATGTCTTGCATAGTCTTACCACTACCTAAACAAATTCTTTGTTTTCTTGAGAATTTTAAGATTTCAGGATGTTGTCTTTCTTCCTTAGTCATTGAGTTAATAACAATCTCAAAGCTTCTCATTTCTTTTTCAGCATATTCTTGTTGTTCTGGAGTGATTTTTGGCATACCAGGAATTAATCTTAATAAGCCACCAAGAGAGCCTAACTTTGTTACTTGTTTCATTTGATGAAGCATATCATCCAAATTGAATGTGCCATTCATCATTTTATTCATTGTCTTCTTAGCTTCTTTTTCGTCGAATTGTTCTTGAGCTTTTTCAACTAAAGTAACAACGTCGCCCATGCCAAGAATTCTGTCTGCCATTCTATCTGGGTGGAAGACATCTAAGTCACCAACTTTTTCACCAACACCGATGAACTTAATTGGTAAGTGTGTTAAATAACGAATTGATAAAGCAGAACCACCACGAGCATCACCATCGAACTTAGACATGATGTAGCCAGTTAATCCAACTTTTTCATTGAATGTATTTGCAGTGTTATATGTATCTTGACCAGAAGCAGAATCAACTAAGAATAATACTTCGTCTGGATTGACTGCTTTCTTAATGAGAGTTAATTCTTCCATTAATTGTTCATCAATACTCAAACGACCAGCAGTATCAATAATCATTACATCGTAATTTTCATCAATTGCTTTTTGTTGTGCTTTTAAAGAAATTTCTACAGGAGAAACATTCGTTCCCATTGTAAACATTTCAACGCCAATTGATTTAGCAAGTTGACCTAATTGATCAATTGCGGCTGGACGATAGACGTCACCTGCAACTAAGAGAACTTTCTTTTTTAGTTTGTTTTTTAAGTGGTTAGCAAGTTTTGCTGCAGTTGTTGTTTTACCAGTACCTTGAAGACCAACAAACATAATTGTGGTTGGTTTCTTCTTGATATTAAGTTCACAATCATCTCCACCTAAAAGGTCTACGATTTCATCATGAACAATCTTAACAATGAGTTGGCTAGGATTAATCTTACCAACGACATCTTGACCGATTGCTTTTTGTTTAACATTTTCTAAGAACGCTTTAACTACTTTAAAATTAACATCTGCTTCTAATAAAGCAATTCTAATTTCTTTAAGCATCTCTTCGATGTTAGACTCAGTAATTTTTGCTTGACCACGAAGCTTCTTAAATATGTGTGATAATTTATCTGTTAACGAATCAAATGCCATAACTATCTAATACCTTTTCTATTTTGTTTTTTGTCTCATCATCTAAGCCTTTGATGATTTCTTCAATATTCTTATTGTTCTCTAAGATGTGTAAGGATGCTTCAAGTTGATCTAATTTAGAAATAGATTTCTTAATTGCATCTTCCACTGCTGCTCTAGAGATATTTTTCTCTTCTGCAATTTCGGAAATTGATAAATCGAATTCAAAGTAAGATTTTGCAATTTCTCTTTGTGCTTCACTTAATAGTGAACCATATATGTGGAGTAAGTCGTTGTACTTAATTGTCTTTTCTAATTTTTCCATCTTACTCACCAATGCATAGGCCGTAGAGATACTTCTCTAAATCAAAGACTTCTAAATCATCCATCTTTTCACCTAAACCAATAAATCTAACAGGAATATTTAGCTCGCTCTTAATAGCTAAGATGATACCACCTTTACTTGTACCATCCATCTTTGTAATAACAACGCCAGTAATCTTTGTAACTTCATTGAAAGCCTTCGCTTGGACAACACCATTTTGTCCTGTAGTCGCATCCAAAATTAAGAATGTATCTTGTGGACCATTAGGAACCAACTTACCAATGACTCTTTTAATCTTTTCAAGCTCAGCCATTAAGTTATTTTTATTTTGTAAACGGCCAGCAGTATCAACTAAGACTAAATCATATTTTTCTTTAACTGCTTTTGCTACACCATCATAGACAACACTGCTTGGATCAGAATTTTCTTTTCCAACGATGACGTCCATATCTAATCTTTGACCCCATAAAGCAAGTTGTTCTGTTGCGCCTGCTCTAAATGTATCGCCCGCGATTAATAAGACTTTCTTGCCTTGGTTTTTGTATCTATTAGCAAGCTTAGCAATTGATGTAGTTTTACCAACACCATTAACACCTACGATTAATACTACTGTAGGATAATTTTCATCAAAGATAATTTCTGTTGGTAATTCAGCGTTATCTGTGTAATTTGCAAATAAAATATCAATCAGCAAATCATTGAGTTCATCTAATTCAGTAATCTTTTCTTTCTTTGCTCTCTGGAGCAACTCATCAATAGTTTGGAGAGTCAAATTAACTCCAACATCTGCTTCGATAAGAATTTCTTCTAAATCAGTGAAATAATCTTCGTTGACCTTCTTGTATTTCTTACCTAAGTCATTTAGTTTCTTTGAAAAAGCAGATCTAGATTTTTCTAAACCGTTGTTATATTTTTCATCTTTTTTCTTAGCAAATTTTGATTTTAAAAATGATATTAACCCCATCTTAAATAATTCCCTTTTCTAATGCGGACTTGGCAGCTTTTTCTTCGGCTTCCTTTTTGCTCTTTCCACTCCCTGTTCCAAGAACAATACCGTTATATAAAACATTAACAACAAATGTCTTATCATGAGCTGGTCCTTTTTCATCTATTGTTACGTAAGTAACAGCATCTCTTTGTTCTGATTGCATTAATTCTTGTAATTTTGATTTATGATCAGTAAGAACATCTGTATCTGTGTGCAAAATGTCATAAATCAAAATATTGCTTACGTACTTGTAAACTCTTTCGAATCCTTTATCTAGATAAATAGCGCCAACTAAAGCTTCAAAAACATCTTCTAGAATTTTATTAGAAGATACTATTGAAGATTTAGAAATAGAGTGCCCTACTCTAATAAAGTTTTCTAAATGCATTTTTCTTGCATAGTTAGAAAGACTTTCCTTTCTTACTAAATAACTTCTCAATTTTGAGAGAAGCCCTTCATCCATATCAGGATGATTCTTGTAAACAAGATCGCCACATACGAAACCAAGAACAGCATCACCTATAAACTCCAATCTCTCGTAATCCTTATGCTTTGTTTTAGCATCTCCATTACAAGAAGGATGAGTGAGTGCTAACTCATAGTATGATGCATCATTGATATCTATGTTTAATACTTGTTTTAATTCATCAACATTAATCATGTATCATTTCCTCCATGCTAACTATTTTACACGAATATTAAATAAATTTAATAAAAAAAGAAAAGCCGATTTCTCGGCTTGTTCTATTCAACACCAATTAAGAAGGAATATACCGGTTGTTTTCCATCTCTAATATCGAGATCGAAATCAGGATATTTCTCATTAATATAATCTACAACTTGTTGCTTTTCATCACTACTTACATCTTGACCAACGAGAATAGTGATAACTGAATTTTCATCTTCATCAATCATCTTATCAAGTAGGTTAATTGTTGCATCAATTTTGCTTGCTTGGTCAGTGACTAAATTCTTGTCATAAATTCCGATGTAATCATCCTTCTTAACATCAACACCATCAACGTTAGTATTTCTAACAGCGAATGTAATTTCACCGGATTTGACACTTTCAATTGCAGAAGACATACTTTCAAAATTATCATCGCCTTCGCCTTCGAAGTCCATCATTGTAAGAGCTGAAATTCCTTGTGGAATTGTCTTAGTAGGAACTACGTAAACATTGGCAATATCTTTAACTAATTCTTTAGCTTGGTTAGCTGCCATAACGATGTTTGAATTGTTAGGGAGAATATAAATATTCTCAGCATTAGCTTTTTTAATTGCGTTTAAGAAGTCTTCACTACTTGGATTCATAGTTTGACCGCCCTTAACAATTACCTTAACACCTAATTCTTTAAATAAGGAGTCAATGCCAGTACCAGATGATACTGCAATAACAGCGTTTTTAGTTCTTTCAAGAGTAGTTTCTGGTTCTTGAACTAAATCCTCCGTGACAGTAACTTCGCCACCTGAAACAAGCGCATGATGTTGTTCTGTCATATTCTCAATTTTTAGTTTTAAGAACTCACCGAATTGTTGAGCATAATTAAGTGCTTCACCAGGAGTCATTGTATGAACGTGAACTTTAACAATTTCTTCATCTCTAACAACAACTAATGAATTACCAATATCACTTAAAGCTTCTGTAAATTTTGCTTCATCAAACGGCTTTTTAACTGAATCTGGACCTAATTCCATAATAAATTCAGTACAATAACCATATTCTTCTTCCTCTAAAGCAGCACCTGCAGGAGTCATAGCTGCTTCTTGACCAAATGCGGAATTTAATGTTCTTTCAACATCTTTACCAATTAAACCGCACTTCATACCTTCTAAAATCTTAATTAAACCTGCACCACCGGAGTCGATAACACCTGCTTTTTTAAGAACCGGTAAAAGGTTTGGAGTTCTTTGTAAAGAAGCCTTAGCTTCTTTAATTAATATATCAAATGCTCTTTCAAAAGACATTGAAGCTCTAACTTGTTCAGCTAAAAGAGCACTAGATTCTCTAATAACTGTAAGAATAGTACCTTCAACTGGTTTAACAACTGCTTTATAAGCAACTTGAACACCATTTTCGAAAGCAGCAGATAAATCTTCTACTGTAATTTCTTTTTTATTTAACATCCCTTCTGCGAAGCCACGGAAAATTTGGCTAGTAATAACGCCAGAATTACCTCTAGCTCCCATGAGTAATCCACGAGAGAAAGATTTTGCAATCGCATAAGCGGATTTTTCTTCACTATTTTTAATCTCTTTACAACCACTTGAAAGAGTTAAGTTCATGTTCATTCCAGTATCACCATCTGGTACTGGGAATACGTTTAAAGCATCGATCTCTGGATAAAAATTGTAGAGATTATTGCTTCCACTAATAAATATCTTCTTCAGCACTTGGCCGTTAATCGTCTTCATATGTATATACCAATAGCATTGCTGCTATTACCTTTCAAATTTTGAGACACTTTCAGTGTCGCCACTATTTTAAATGAAAAATATAATCTTGTCAAATTTCGACATTTTTGGACATAAAATAAAAAAGCCCGGCGGCTCGCTATTTTGTCCTTTCGGATATCGTCGCCACTACGGTGCTTAACTTCTGTGTTCGGAATGGGAACAGGTGTGTCCACCGCGCCATCACCACCAGACTTTTTTAATTTTTAGAGAGATATTGTTCTCTCAAAACTGAATATTACCACATTGTTCTTCCGTTGTTAACACTTATTTGCGCTAAATTTTATTTTTGTTTTTTACTCTTAGTAAAAATCTTAAGAAATTAAGTCCTCGTTCTATTAGTATTAGTCAGCTGAATGCCTCACGACACTTACACTTCTAACCTATCAACCTCTTAACTTTAGAGGGAACTTACTTCTTTCGAATGGGAAGTCTCATCTTTAGGCTTGCTTCACGCTTAGATGCTTTCAGCGTTTATCAA
>JAGCCQ010000063.1 GCA_017651565.1 Bacilli bacterium
ACCACCAGTTTGGATAATGATATTAACATCATCTGGTTGACCACCAACACTTAAGATTTCTTTAATATCTGATGTAGCTAATCTATATCTTGAATTGCTTTCAAGATCAGCGCCACACATATAAATCATGATTGTCCATGCGTCTTTATCATTAATAACTACATTTTCTTTAACAGTAATATTTGCAGTTGCTTTAATATTTGCATTATATGTTGATGTCGCAGTAATAACTGCATTACCTGCTGCTATAGCAGTAACTAAGCCGTTAGAATTAACAGTAGCAACCGCAGTGTTATTTGAGCTGAACGATACGCCCTTATTGGCGTTACAGTTTGCTGGTGCATATGTAACACTTAATTGTTTTGTATCACCAATCTTCATTTCAGCAGACGAAACATTTAATGAAATACCTGTTGGGTTGATTTCAACTGGTTGTTGTTCACCACCAAATGTTACTTTGATTGATTTTAAGTAACCTGTTGAACTTCCAACTAAGAGTGCGAAAAATTCATCGCCTTCTGGAATGTTATATGTTCTACCATTAACAACACTTTGTGAACGCATTGTAGATGCTGCTTCTGTACCTGAATATAAAGTACCAGAGAAGCTTCTGCCTGAGTATGTTTCTAAAGTGACAGATTTTAATCCTGGTAAAGCATCATTATTAAGGATATAACCATTTGATCTTTGGAATTGTAATGTTGAACTATATCTTCTTACATTAGAAACAGTGAATACTTGTCCATCTTTTTCCATTGCGTATGAAGAATATGAAGTGCTGATATCAGCTGGTTCAAGAGTAATTGTAGTTTCATCAACTGGTGGATCTACTTGAATAGCTTTAACAGTAACAGCACATGTTGCAACTTTATTGCCATCTTGAGTAATAACAGTAATGTTTGCATTACCAGCTGCTTTTGCAGTAACTACACCGTTACTAACTGTTGCAACAGCAGTATTACTACTTGCCCATGTAACTGCTTTATTAGTTGCGTTACTTGGAGCAACTGTAGCATTTAATGTGAAGCTTGCACCTTCATCTACAGTAACTGAAGTCTTATCTAAGCTAACTCCAGTAACTGCGACGTTAACAGGTTGTGGAGCATCTTGAAGTTTATAGATAGCAACATCTTTTTGACCGCTTGAGTAGCAAGCAAAGATTCCTGAAGAAGAGTTATATCTCATCCAGTTTCTCTTATTGGTGCCTGCTGCTTTAACGGTAGCGACACCACTTGATGCAAATGTAATGTTCCAGCTACTATTTGCAGTTAAGCTTGTTTGTGTTTTTAATTGGTTAGAAGAACTGCTACCTGCATATAAGTAGCCATTGTAACTTGCATCATAGAATGAATATGTACCACTTGAAGTACCGTTTCCTAATGTAAATTTGCCAACGTTGCCTGTAAAAGTGACAATGTTATATCCATCAGCATTTGTTCCTTTTGTAACTGCAACACGACCACGATTGTTAGAGCTTTGTGTAGCGGACATAGCATAGTTATATGCACTTGCGGCTATAAGAACTTTGCTACCACTTACCAAATCACTAGCTTTTTTAACTAAGACATAGTCTCCATCTTCTGCTCGCACTTTTTGGACTAAGTCTTGAGCTCTAGTTGGAATGTTGTCCTCTCTAACGTTACCTACGCCAGAAGAAAGAATCATCGAACCAACTATAGCGAGAACACTAATTGGTAATTTCTTGATCATTTTTCTCCCTCCTCGTTGATTAATAGACGACACTATTATCAACAAACATTGTGTTCATAAAACTTAGAGTGAGTAGAATTTTACATAAAAAATTCTCTCAATAAAATAAGTACAGAAGCAATAATCTGCAATTAAATAAAGTGAGATTGTATCGAACTATTTTCTATGTAAACTCGTCCCCCCATAATTTTATATTGCGTCTATTATTAAACAATTCGAAAAAAAGATAAAGAAAAAATTTTCATAATTCTTATATCTATAATAATAAATAAAAAATACCTAATTAATTAGGTACATTTTTGTAATTTTTAAGATAAAGAGAAGTCTTGATCGTAGTTAATAATAATTTGATAATCTGGATTATTTTTCCCTACTTCTTCTTTTATACTTTCAATAATTTCGTATGGCTTTTCTTCGTCAAAAGAAATAACCAAATCAAAATTGATATACTTCTTTACTTTATCAACGTAGAATCCGTGAATTTGTAATATGTTTTTATATCTTTTAGTAGCTTCTAAAATGCCATCATAAATAATCATAGATTCTTTATCATTAGTGTTTTCAGCATAGATACCTACAGTAATGATCGTGCTATATTTTGAATACATCAAATAAGTAATGTTTCTTTCGATTTCTTGAATTTCTTTAGAAGAAAGATTGTCTTTAACTCCAATATGGACTGAACCAATGTTTTTATTATGTCCATAACTATTCAAGATTAAATCAAACGAGCCTTGAACACCTTCAATTTGATTTATATCGTTTTTAATATTTGTAACTAAATCCTTATCAAATCTATTACCAATAATTGATGAAAGAGACTCTTTTAAAACTTCGATTCCACTTCTAATAATGAAGCAGCCGATGATAATACCTAAATATCCTTCAACATAGAATCCAGCAAACTTAGCTACTAGCATACCTACCAAAGTAGAGCTAGATAAAATTGAATCGAATAATGCGTCTTTTCCAGAAGCATCTAAAGCTTCAGAATCAGTCTTTTTAGATTGTCTTCTGAAGAATAATCCAATACCAACTTTAACAGCGATAGCCACAGCAATAATTACGATGGAATAGATTTCAAAATCAGGCATTGTACCATTTTGGAAATGGTCAATAATTGACTTTATTGATTCATATATAGCCATGCCACCAGCGAAAAGAATTAACGCTGCGATTAATATAGAGGTAATGTATTCAATTCTTCCGTAACCATATGGATGTTTTTTATTTGGTCTTTTATTGGAAAGCTTTGTTCCAATAATTGTAATTATGCTAGATAATGCATCAGTTAAGTTATTTAATGCGTCCATGATAATTGAAATGGAACCCGCAACAAAGCCAACAAAAGCCTTAAAACCAACTAATAAAACATTGGCGATAATGCCTATAAAACTAGTTTTAATTATTTCTTTTTCTCTTTTAATTTCATCCATATGTTTGAACTTATATATTTTTTATAACATTTTTATCCTTTATAAGGAAAAGGAAAGCGTTTCATTTTATTTTAAAGCCTTCAATTTTTCTTTGTCCAAGCTAAGCAAAACAGGAATATTTTTCTCTATTTTTTCAATGTCCCAATTCCACCATGAAATATCTAATAATAATGTTTTTGTTTCTAAATCAAATCTATCTTTGATAACTCTGCAAGGATTCCCAACTGCAATTGTATAAGGAGGAATGTCTGATGCTATAACTGAATTAGCTCCAATAATCGCGCCACTACCTATAGTCACACCCGGAAGTATGGTTACATTTTGTCCTATCCAGACATCATTGCCTACTACAGTGTCCCCTTTCAAAGGCATATCTTCTTTATTAGGAGTAAATTTTCTTAATTCTTTCGAAAAAATATAGAAAGGGTAAGTTGTAAATGCTTTCATTTGATGATTTGCACCATTCATAACGAATTCAACACCACTACCAATCTGGCAAAACTTTCCAATAATTAGCTTATCACCATTCCAGTCATATAAATGCGTAACATGCTTTTCGAATAAGTCAGCACCTTTCTTATCATCATAATATGTATAATCCCCAACTATTATATTAGGATTAGTAACGCAATTTTTGATATAGCATAATGAACTAATTTCTGGATTTGGATATAAGCTATCTTTTCTTAATCCTGATAGGCCTTTGTATTCATCGATAGTTAAACCAGCGTCTTCGTATTCTAAAGAATAAAGTTCGATTAAACGTCTAAGTTTTGCTTCACTCATCTCGTTTTCGCCATTCTCAATTTTTCTAATAGTAGATCTAGAAGAATAGCCCAAAGAATCTGCCATCTCTTGTTGTGACATGTTATTTCTTTCTCTAATTTCTTTAAGTGTTTTGCTCAGTTTATTTTTGTCCATATAAATCTTTTTTTCTGCTTTTTTGTATTTTATAATATAGCCATAAGAACGGAGCCTCACCGACACTTAGTTGGCGCTAGTTGGATAAGGCTCTTTTACTTTAAGAGCAATGCTAATAAAGATAATAGGAGGCAAAATAGAGTAATCTTAAGAAGTTTTAAAGCCTCTTTTTGAAAATCTTTCATTGCGATCACCTCACTTTCTGTGTCCATACTTGTGAGGTCTCCGTTCCGAGTTTTATAGACTTGTCTTTGTCCTAATTATTATAGCAAAATTTAGAGGCAAAATCAACATAATCAACATACTAAAATCGAAGAAATAAAAGAAAACCTAGTATTTTATACTAGGTATTTTTTCTATTTGGTGGAGCCGAGGAGAATTGAACTCCTGTCCAGAGAAGGCCTTTCAATAACGTCTACAGCTTAGACAATATTTGAATTTAAGATAGCTTTAGTATATTGACTCACTTGCTATCCGAGACAAACTATATTTCATCGTATACTAGCATGCCTCCTGCACACGACTATCTTTCTGGTATGACACCTTACTCAAGCGTGGAAAGAATAGAACCTTGAGAGATGCTCTGTCCGATCCTTTGACCGGTCCCTAACGTCGGGTAGACTAAGCTAAGCAGAGAGATTGAGCTCTAGGAGCTCTCATATAACTGTTATCAGTTATTTTTGTTTTGGTTTATGGTTACCAACCGCTGCAGTTAAAGCCCGGTACGTCCCTGTCGAAACCAAGACGACCCCATTAATGCGTGATAATTTTGGCATATTTAATACTTTTTCTCAATATAAATATTGGGGTTTAATAATAATTATTGGAAATAAACATTATTATCTAGTAGAATAAATGCTCGAGGTAAAAATATGGCAGAAAGTACTAAAAAAGCTACAGTAAAAAGAGTGTTTGGCTCTTTGATAAATAACGGAATGGCAATTGATGGCGCTAAGTTCTCACCTTGGTGGGTCGGCTTACTCATGTTCATTTTCGGCTTATTACTCCCAATCCTTCCAATCTTCGTTTCTTCTGCTACTACTAACGGAACTTCTTTCTTGAATACTTGCGAATATGGCCTCGGTATGGATAAAACATTTGGTATCGCTATCAATGAATTAGATGGCGCTTTAACATTTGACAATACTGAAAAAACAATTACTTATACTGCAAACAACGTATATAACGCTGATGAAACATTAATCGGCGGTTATGTTTCAACTAGCGGTGACTGTGCAGGCCAATACGAATTAAGAGTCTATTATTCAAATTTAACAGAAGACGAAGCAATCAATGAATTCGTCAATAGTAAAGAAGGTATCGTTTATAAGAAAGGCACTACTGAAAAAGCAGACCTTGATGAAGATGGATATACACCATCAAGTGTTTATTTCTTCAAAAATGGTTTCTATATGGATATCTATAACTCCAATACTAAAACTAAGAAATGCCACATGGGTTTCTTAAGTGATTTAAAGCGCTTAGATTATAGCGGCGGTGACTTAAAGAAATACTTTATTGGAGAATCATTCGATAAAAATAATAAAGACAATAGAGTTGCAGCCTTTAATAAGTTAAGAGAATTCATCGATCTCACATACAAGACCGCTAAAACTAAAGCTATGTGGTTAGGTTCATTACTTTACTTAGGAATCTACGCTGGCGTTAACGTATTTATGATTCTTATGATCTTCTTAATTACTAGAGGTAAAAATAATCCTAATAGATATCTCACATTCTGGACAT
>JAGCCQ010000064.1 GCA_017651565.1 Bacilli bacterium
ACGTTATCGTCCTCGACGAAATGAACTTAGCTCGTATCGAGTACTATTTCGCTGAATTCTTATCCATTTTGGAAATGCCTAACCCAGATGACTGGAAGATCGAACTTATTGGTACTACTATTCCAGGCGATCCTAAACACTTGGAAGAAGGTAAGTTAACAATTCCTCAAAACGTTATATTCTTCGGAACTGCTAACAACGATGACTCTACATTCACTATTTCCGATAAGGTTTACGACCGTGCTATGTCATTGTTCTTTGATGATAAGGGCGTTCCATTTGATTGCGAACCTACTGAAAGTTTGAACTTCCCATATGCTCAATTAGCTAGATTATATGATAAGGCTAGAGAAGAATTCCCAGTTTCTGAAGGTATCTTACAAAAATTCGATGAACTCGATTCATTCGTTATTAAGAAATTCAGATTGGCTTTTGGTAACCGTATCTTAAAACAATTAAAACAATTTATTCCAGTTTACGTCGGTTGTGGCGGAACTGAACTTGATGGCTTGGACTTCATCTTTACTAATAAGATTTTAAAGAAGTTCCAATCTTTGAACATCGGCTTCCTTAAAGACGAACTTAAAGAACTCGAAGGTATGCTCGATAAATTATATGGTAAGGGTACATTCAAAATGGCTCATAACTTCATTCAAACCCTCATCCGTATGAACTAATAATTAACTAAATTCTTTTGATAATGAAACAACAAACTAAATATCAAAAATTACATCAAAAATATATTAAAGCGATGGATTCTCTTTCTGATACTGAAGTTCAGGAAATCGCAGAAAGTATTGAAAGCGGAAGAACCCATGTTTTGAAGATGAAGAGAATTGAATCTTCATCTTTTGACACATCTTGGATCGCTAGAATTGAAGATTGTATTTATGATTTAGGTGCTATTGTTCAATTACCAAAGATTACAACTAAAACAGTTGGTGAAGTTGTTAAAGTTGAACTTGCCCGTAAAATTGGCGCGGAGTCAGTTCAACACCTTTCTTCACACACCAACTACATTAAAGAAATTGATGAAAATGGTAACGTTATCCCTTCTAAGATTCTTAACTTAGGAAGTGATGATCAATACGCTACTTACGAAAATAGATTCATCGCTACTTTAATTAGACACTTAGTCAGTTTCGTTCAAAAGAGATTAGACTATGTCTTACAATTCGCCGAAATTAAAAACGCAGATGTTTTATTTGTGAAAAACAAATCCACTGTCGACGGAATGGAAGTTGAGATTGAAACAAAAATCAAAATCACTCAACCTATCGAATCAAGCATGGATGAAGCAAAATCATATATTGACCGTTGTGTAGAAGTTAAGAGATACATGATGTATTACTATAACTCCGAATTCATGAAAAAACTTAAAAATGAAAGAGATGTACGTAACCCTATTATGATGACTAACATTCTTAAAAAGAATCCTGCTTATCATAAGTGTTACGAATTATATAGATTTATTGAGTCTTACGATAGTATCGGTGTTAACCATAATGTTAGTGAGACTTACGCAGATTTCTCTGATCAAGATTTCCAAGATGTTAATAAGACTTTACTTGCTAACTTCTTCGCAATTTCTTCAGAAGAATCCTTTGCTAAACCTATCAAAGAAGTTAAAAAAGAATCTAAACCAAGAGTTCTTGACGCTATTGATGATGAAATGTTTATCTTTGGTCCTATTCAAAAAGGCCCAATTCAAACTGTACGTATGGATGAAGAATACCTACGTAACTTACAAGCAAGAAGTAGAATTCCACCTCATTTGAATAATAAGGAAAGAGAATACTACGAAGACGAAATCTCAGAAAGACGTGAACAACTTGATGATTACATTGCATTAAGAGCCTTAATCAGACGTAAGAAAGATGAACTCAAAATCTGGGAACAAAGAGTCGCTACTGCTATTAATAGAAGACAATATGAAGAAGAAGTTGCTCGTAAGAAAGAAGAACTTAGAAACTTAAGAGAACGTGAACAACTTCTTAGACACGCTAGAAATGCTCTTGTTGAATCAGCTAAGGCTAACGAAGAAATTGTCGCTGATAAATTAAAAGAACTCGAAGAACGTCAAGCAGCTAGAGCTCAAAAAGAAGCTGAGGCTGAGGCTAGAAGACTCGAAAGAGCTGGACACCTTACAGAAAAGCAAAAGAGAGCTAAAGCAAGAAGACATAAGAGATATGTAAGACAATGTAAAGCTAAGGCTATCGCAAAAGCTAAAGAACAAAAATTACAAGATAGGCTCGAAAGAAAACAAAGAGTCAAAGAAGAGACGAGAAAACTCGCCAAGAAAATGAAACCACTAGAAAATCAACCTACTGAAAATGGAAAATAAGAAAGTTAAGAAACCAAAAAGCAAAGCTAGAAAAATAATCGAATGGGTTGCTACAGGAATCCTCGGTGTTGTTTTCCTTTTTGCTTCGGTTTGTAACATTTCTAAATGGGTCACTGCTAATGGTAATGATTTTGGAAAAGGTGATGCATTCGGATTTTCCTCATATATCGTATTAACTGATTCTATGGAACCAGTTTATCCAGTAGATTCTGCAATTATCACTTATAAAGCAAAACCTGAAAAAATCGTTGAAGAGTTTAACGAAATTAAGGATTTAAATTTAGATAAGTTAGATGAAAGAAATATCAATTTAACTTTCGTTGATGCTTATGATAAGTCAGTTAAATCAAGTTACGCTCAATATAATCAACAAACACCTATTACTAGTAATTTATCTACTAAAGAATATGTTGTTATGACTCACCAACTCTTCGAAGTAAGAGTTAGAGATGATGTCGAAGAAGGACAAGGAAAATACTTATTCTTCGTACATGGTATTAATACTGAAGGCCATTTATCTGGTGAAGGTCAATATCAAGTATTCACAGAACACGAATTACTTGGCGTTGTTAAAATGAAATCTAACTTCATCGGTGGAGTTTCTGGATTTCTATCATCTTTATGGGGATTATTTATTTGCTTATTAATTCCATGCTTATATATTGTAATTACAAGTGTATTAGATATATTTAAAGCATATCACTCAAATGATGACGAAGAATTAGCTGCTGAAGGGGATAATGGAGCTGCACCAAATGGTAGCAAAGTTGAAAATATGTCTCAAGAAGACTATGAAAAACTAAAACAAGAAATGATTAACGAGATGTTAAACGGAAAGGATAGCAAAGGTAAGAATGAATAAGCTCAAACGTGCAAAGATTACATTCTATACTGAACTCGGCTTTGGTATTGCCGAAGTTTTAGGCTACCTTGCTCTATTATTCATAGGGTTCTTTGATGCTGAAAAAGGTGGCATCCCACTACTTAGATATGTTTTCTTAGCAGTTATTCTTATCACTGCTTTTGTAGCGTTCTCTGGCGCTATCAAATACAGTTCAAGAAAAATCTTAGTTGATGAATTAACTATTGAAAATACATATAACCTTTCTAGAAAGTCAGACTTCTATAACTTCCACGCATTATTGATGAAAGTTAAAGACTTAAAGAATGGTAGATTTAAAAATAAACCTGCATATGTTGTCGCTTTCTCACCATCTAATACTTCGGTTACTAAAGCAGCTGCACAAAACTCTGTTGTTGCAATCTTAAATGGTGAAATTTCTGAATATATTTCTAATTTCTTTAATAGTCATGGTCGTAAAGTTAAACAATCTAACGTTTACTGTTTCTATCATGGATTCTTCATTATCTATTCATTCTTAAATACAGAATTCATTGATCACTTCATGAACGATATGTCTACTGACTTATTTAAGATTGTTGAAGAAAAACAAATCCACGTTTACGTTCAACCATTCTTCGGCATTACTGAAGTTATGAATCCTAGAGAAACTATCTCTATGTCTATTGATAACGCTATTACAGCATTACGTTTCTCCGAAAAGAACTTCGAAGAAAAAACATACTATGATGAAAGATTAGTTAGAACTGTTACTGAAGACGATATTAAAGAAATCGAACAAGCAATGAAGGACAAAGAATTCATTGTTTACTATCAACCTAAGTTCTCACTTAAAACTAACGAAGTTGTTTCTTCCGAAGCTTTAATTCGTTGGAACTCACCTAAATATGGTTTCTCTGGTCCAGATAAATTCTTACCTAAAGCAGAAGCTGGTGGTATCATGCACGATATTGATATGTACGTCTTTAGACGTGTCTGTGAAGACTTATCAGAAAATAAACGTAGAGGTAGAAGATTACTTCCTGTCTCCGTTAACTTCTCTTTGTATGAATTCTACGCTCCTGGTTTCTTAAATGACTTAACAGAGATCTTAGATAGTTTTGATTTGGATCCTAAATATATCGAAGTTGAAATTACTGAATCTACTTCCCAAGCTAACTCATTCTTAGCTATCTCTTACTTAAAGAAGATTAAAGAACGTGGTCTTCAAATTTTAATGGATGACTTTGGTACTGGTTATTCTAATATTGCTAACTTATGTAAATTGCCTATCGATAAGGTTAAGATTGATAAATCTTTAGTTGATAACCTTGTTGAAGACTTAAAAACACAAGAATCTGTCCGCTACTTGATCAACCTTTGTTCTGTTAACGGTCTTGAAAGTATTGCTGAAGGTGTCGATAACGTTAAACAAGTTGAAATCTTGAAGAAACTTAAATGTGACACTATTCAAGGTTACTACTACTCTCGTCCTATCTCTAAGGAAGCTTTTGATAACTTCTTAATTGAAAATACATTTGAAAAACGCAAAGGAGGGAATAAGAAATGATCTTAATCGTTGGTTCATCTAATGATGATATTCTCTACTTTGAAAGTATCTTAAAGAACAAGAAAGAATTCAGTGTCTTAAATCAATTCACTGCATATTCTGGCGAAATCTTTAACCAAAAGGTTATGTTATTGAAAGATATCTATTCTTCATATCTTTCCGCTGCTGTTATTAGCCATGTTATTGAAAAATTCATGGTTATCTTAGTTATTTATGTTGGTGAGGTGCAATCCTTCACTGATTCTTTAAACGTAGGCGATATATGTATCTGTAGGCAGACGGTTGTCGCAGATGTTAACTTAAGTGATGTCACTACTGTTAGTAAGGGACAAATCCCAGGATTCCAACAATCCTTCTTAAGTAACGCTGAAATTACTGAAGCTATTTATTCTTTATTAGAGAATAGAACTAGTGTTCCACATAGATTATGTACATTTATTTCTACTAACTACCATCCAGAAGATAAAGAAAAGATGGACGCTGTCGCTAATAACGATATGATTTTCGGTATTGCTGGAGAAGTTGTTCTTTCTAGTGAAATCGGTGGTATCGCTATCGCATCTAAATTACATGATGTTCCATATGCATCAGTTGCTGTTGTTGGACGTAAAATTGGCTATAAGAGTGGCATTCAAGAATATCTTAATGTCCTAGAACAATATACAAATATAGGCAAGGTTGTTATTTCCCTTATCGGTGATATTGGAAGAACTGACGTTGTTAAACAGTAAAGGAGGGGTGAAAAATGGCTGATAAAAAGACTGCTAAGAAAAAAGCACCTGTGAAACAAGAACCTGTTTTCAAACAAGCTCCTGTTAAGCAAATGCAAGTTAAAAAAGCTGGACTTCCATCTATTAAAAACACGATGCTTATCGTCAATAACTTTTTCATTATTGCTCTTTTACTTACTTTAGGTTCCGTTATGTTATTCACATATTTGGCATTAATTCCTGAAGGTGAAGGTGGTATGGACTTAGTCTTCTACCGTTACCTCATCCTTGTTTTTGCTGGTATCTTAGCTATTTTAGCTATTGTTATGATCATCGTTAACGTCATTACATACAACACTTACTTCAAGAGTTTATATGATGTTAGTAAAGCTGTTGTTGATGGCGTCACTAATAACAAAAAGAAGTTCCCTAGATATCCAGCTAGAAAAGTTCAAGAATTTGAAGAAATGAACTTTGCTTTAGATAAAGCTGAAGCTCACTTATCTAGAAGTGTTGTCTATTCTAAAGATGGCGACTACTCAACTTTAGACTTACCATTATCAAATAATGGCTTAGGCACAGTTAAATTTAGAGCATTTGAAAAGAGCATTCCTGAGATTGTCATGTTATCTCAAGCATATAGAAACGCATTCGTTCACATATACTATGGTGAAAAACTTGATATCTTAGTTGGTCAATCATTAACTCAAATCCTTGATAACGCAAAACGTATCTTCAACTATCCAAATATTATTATTGCTAACGACTCTGATAAGACTGGATTTATCGTATATATTCCACAAATTGATTCTATTAACCACTTAAAAGATGAATGCGAAATGTTCATTAAATGTTCTTCAATGGTTAAGAACACCCCTAATGGTAAAGCTTTAGTCGTTGCTAGAACTTCTGTTGTTATCTATCCATATTCTGATATCGAAGATATTATTTCAGACTTACGTTACGCCGATCGTCAAAGTGATAACGTTAACTTCTACTTCCCAGAACGTGCTAATAGAAACAAAACTGACGCTATGTTACACGGTGCTTACTCATTAAACCGTGCTAACCAATTAGTTTCTACATTAGCAGCTGTTAAGATTGAAAAAACATATGGTTCTGACATTAAATCCACTATTCGTGATCAATTAAATAAATTCGGTTTATTCATTGATGCTGACTATGTCGGTGTTATCATGCGTGATGATAGTATTAACAAATACGTTAACTACGTCGCTATTAATAATAGAGCTGAAGAATTCTTAAAAGAAGGCGAAACAGTTGGTTCTGAATTATTAGACATTACTAAAACTATATGTGATGAAGATGGTTCTTACTTCTTCTCCACACGTTCCCGTATGGACGTTGAATTAGGCAACTACTTAGATAAAGCAGGTATTGGCTCTGGCTTTATCTACGTTGTTAGTGATGATAACGGCCCTCTTGCTTTAGTCTACGTCTTAAATTATCAAAGAGATATGCACTTAGATTCCTACTTACATGAATCTGCTTTCTCTATTGCTTTCCAAATCGGTGCAATCATTCGTGAAACAACTCAATTAACTCGTTTGAAATCTTCTACTGAAAGAAGTGATATCCTCATGAAGTTAACTAACTACATGAGCTACGCTATCGATAAGAATACTTACGATATCGTTGATACTTCTCAAACTTTTGAAGATACATTCGGCAAATGTAAGAACAAGAAGTGTTTCAAAGCTATTTACGGCCTTAAGGAACCATGTGAGAACTGTCCAATCCTTTCTCAAACTAAGATGGTTCAACCATGTAAAGACATTAACTATGAAACCACTATTGTTTTAAGTAGTAATGTTGAAAACGTTACTCGTATGTTAATTAAAGAAGTTGACGCAGAAACTAAGAGCCATAACCGTTTCGATCCAGACTTCTTAATCAACTCTTACCACGCACTATTCGAAGACTTAAAGAACATCTATTCTACTTCAGGTAGAGGTTACGCTGTTTTGCTTAACATCGAAAATTATAAAGATATCTTAGCTGCATATGGTAACGAAGGTTACACTGCATATATTCGTAAGTTCGCTGACCATATGAACGAACGTTTTGAAAAAGATAATAAGTTCTACGTCTATGATAACTCTAAGATTGCATTGCTTATTCCTGATTCAGGTTCTACTGAAGTTATCGACGTTTGTGAAAAACTTTATCAATTCTCTAGAGAAGTCTTCGTTGACTTAGAAGATAAGGAATTCATTCCACCTGCAATTAACTATCTTGCAGTCAGATATCCTCAAGAATTCCCTGGCCACGCTGATTTATTGCGTCATATTGAACAAGTTCTTACAACTTATAAGCATAAAGACCACATTGATGAAATCTACTTCGAAGATACTGAATACTTCCGTAGTGCTTCACGTAGTAAGTTCATTTCTGAAGTCATTGAAAAATCCTTCAAAGAAGGTTCCTTCAAGGTTAACTTACAGCCTATCTTACAAGCTACAAATAAACACATCCTTGGTGCTGAAATCCTTATTCGTTTGAGTGACGATTACCGTGGACAAGCATTAAGTGCGTTTGAAGTTATTAAAGCCGCTGCTGAACAAAACAAAATCAGCATTATTTCAAACGGTTTGATTAACTATATCGGTGATATTTATCAGAAATACGGTTTAACATTGTTCAAGACTCGTAACTTTACTCGTCTATCATTGAACACTGACTATTCCTTCTTCTCTGATGAAAACTTCTTAAGAAACATTTCTATCTTAGTTGCTAAGTACGCATTCCCTAAGAACTTCTTAGCATTTGAAATTGTTGAACAAGAATTAAGTGACCACTACGAAGCATTTAGATCTATTTGTTCAAAACTTAAGTTAATTGGTGTCCATATGACTGTTGACCAGTACACTGGTAGATATTTGTCCTTGGATAAGATTAAAGCCCTCGACATTCCAGAAATTAAGATTCCTCGTAACTTAATTAGAGATATTGATGTTAACCAAGCTTCATTAAAAGCTCTTAACGAATTAGTTAACCAAGCTATTAAACTTGGCTTACAAACATCAGTCGTTGGTGTTGAAAACAAAGATCAATACTTCCTCATCCGTGACATGGACAAGCAATCCTTAATGCAAGGTTACTTCTTCTACGCACCACTTGAATTGCCTCAACTTATCGAAGCAGTTAAAGTTAACTAAAGTTGAAGAGGTTAAGGAGCCCGCTAGAAATAGCGGGTTTTTTCTTTTTATTTAATATTATTTAATTTTCATTGCAATTTATGTGCAAATTAAGTAATCTATATTTGAGGATTTATTGGATATGGGAAATGTAAATGTCACAATTCGCATGGATGCAAAATTAAGAAAAGAAGCAACAATGTTATTTGAAGAGTTAGGATTAAGCCTTAATCAAGCGCTTACTATTTTTGTTAAGCAAGCTGTTAGAGAGCAAAGAATACCATTCGAAATAAAAATGAATACTCCTAACAAAGAGACATTAGAAGCTTTTGCTGAAATGGAAGATATGAAGAAAAATCCTGACAAATATAAAACATATGATAGCGTCGATGAAATGTTCGATGATATTTTAAAATGAAATATAAATTAAGAATTTCTGCAAAATTTACTAAAGATTTAAAAATAATTTCAAGAAGAGGTTATGATACTAAAAGACTTCATTTCATTATCGAAGAACTTTTGAAAGGAAATCCTCTTTCTCCAATTTTTAAAGATCATTCATTAAAAGGGGAATATAAAGGTAAAAGAGAATGCCATGTTTATCCAAATTGGGTCTTAATATATGAAATTTACAAAGATGTGTTAATACTAGAACTTTGTAGAACAGGAACTCATTCAGACGTATTTGAATAAATTACGCGCCACCTTTGGCGTTTTTTTAATATACCTACGATTCAGCCGTTTTTCTTGAATAATTGCTTTTATGTATTCTCTCTTTTAATATACCTATTAGTAATAAGGAGAACATTTATGGAAAACATTATTCTAAGCATATTACTATTCAAGCCTATGACTGTATATGAGATAAGAATGTACGTTCAAAGAAACTTAAACACCATTTGTAGTGACAGTTTAGGTAGTATTCAAATAGCTATTAAGAAATTACTTAAAAAGGGGTACATAGTTATTACTGAATATAAAGAAAAAGGATTAACTAAGAAACGTAATAGCATTACTAAAGAAGGTATTGAATATTATAAAGGTTGGATTGGCTCTCCTATCAACATCGCTAAGATGACTAATATGGAAGAAAGCAAACTATATTTCCTTGGTATCGCTCCTAAAGAAAAGAGAATATCTTTCTTAAAGAAATACATTTCTGATCTCAAAGGACAACATTCGACATTAGAAATGGTAAAGAAGATCTCAGAAGAAAGAAAAGACGCTAATATTAGCGCTAATTTAGCCCGTATAAGCAACGAAAAGGAAATTGTTGATAATTTAGCGGTGGTTTCTAAAGAAACTGATTTAAAGGCTCTTTTTAGAACTACTTACGCATATCAGGTATATCTACTTGAATATGGTTTAAATAGAACTGAATCTGATATAGCTTTCTATGAAAAAATTCTTAAATTCGAGATGAGAGGATAATATATGGTTCAAGTATTTATCGGTGCAGCATTATTAGCTGTTGTTATTGTAATGTCTATCTTACTAATATGTGGACTTCCGTTAGGTGAGTTTTCTATGGGAGGAAGATTTGGTAAAGTATGGCCTCCTAAGATTAGACTGATTGGAGTAACCCAATTATTAACTCAAGTCTTTGCTTTATATATCATCCTCGCAGGTGGAACCATTGTACCTTATTTTGTTAATCTTACTGTCACTAGAGTTATTTGTTATGTATTTGCAGTCTTCTTCTTTGGCAATACATTCACGAATATCATCTCTCCAAGTAAGAAAGAAAAGTATGTTATGACTCCTATGTCACTCGCTGCAGCGGTATGTTTTCTTATCACTGCAATCATAATGTAAGAGATAGTTATGGGAAATAGTATCATTGAGTTTGGCCAATTATCAGACGCTCAAAAAGACGAAGCAGTTCAATTGTTCCTATACGGTTTTGGACATTTTATGACTTTCTCTAAAGACGAGGCTCTTAAAAAGAAACTATTCATAGAGATATTTAGTCCTAATTTCTTTTTATGCTATGTAGAAGAAGATAAAGTGTTAGGTCTTATGGGCTTAGGCACAAATAAAGTAAGACCTATAGATTTTAAGAAAGATATTTGTCAAAAATACTTTGGCAAATTCAAAGGTTCGCTCATTAGTAAACAAATGAACGGGATATTTCAAAAACAAGCAGTGAAAGATGATAACGAATTATATTTAGATACACTAGTCACACATCCAGACTATAGGAAAATGGGCATAGGTACTAAACTTATAAATAAAACATCCTCGTTTGGAGAATATACTGTCTTGGTTACAGAGGTATTTTCTAAAAACGAGAACGCTATAAACTTTTATATAAGAAATGGTTTTACTATTATTAAGAAACACAAATTCTCAATTATGAGATTATTTGGTTCTGGTTATCCAATAGTTATGGTTAAAGAATTAGCTTGATATCTTACGATACCACTCTATTGTAATTATGTCAGGTTCATACCATACAATATCACCATGATCATAAATATGTGCACTATTATTTACATTACGTGAATCACAAAGTATCGCAAGAAGGGTATTATTCTTAATTTCATACCATAAAAAGTATTCACGGTCGTGTACTTTTTCATACATGAATGTATCGTTGTGGAGATCGTATACAAACGCACAATAAGAACTATCTTCTAACTTTCCACAGTAGACAAAATCTCTATATCCATCTCCATTGATATCAGCGACAAAATATGAATCCTCCCAATGATATCCTTCTAACGTAAAGGTTTTGTTGCCGAATCTGTACATAGGTTCCCCATCATTAGTGACTCCTTCAAAATCAAATGTATTAGGTCCATGTTCTGGTAAAGTGAATGTTGTCTTATCATAGAAGAAAATCTCTTCAGGCATGGACGAGTAGCTAGGTTCAGTAATTTCAAATTTTGGATCAGAATCTAACCCAATAAATTTACGTACTTTATTAACAGAGATTTCAAAAGAATATTTTAAATAGTAAGTTCTATTTTCATTGATATAATACATATTTTCGTTAATGATAACCGCTGCTGCTTGTTCAAGATCTTTTCCATTGCCAATCATAAGTGTAATTTCAGTCGTTTCGTTAGGATCTCTAACAATATCCCAACCATCAATATAATTGCTTGCATCAAAAGTTATTGCTTGCATTTTGCCATCATTTCCATATGAAATTTCGTTTGAAAAACATAAGAAGAATTTATTTGCTTGTTTTAAAACAAGAACATCATTATCAGATATATTAGTTTGTACATATAACGCTTGAATGTGACCATTACCAATTCTATTCTCTAAGAAGGAGCTGTCTTTGCTATCGAATTCAAAGTATAGGAAATCACTGAATGAATAATTAGGTAGAATTGGTAATGGAGTGTGAATATTCCCTTCTTCATCAGTGTATGAATTCATTGGTTCGGATGTAGTGAATTTTTGCATATCATCTACATCATTTAACTCAGTAGACATAACTGCCATATTTCTTGGCAAATTAACGTTATTAGCAAAGAATGAGAAATATGAGAATTCTGGGTAACCAAAATTTTTAGAAACATAGTTCTTCAAATCAATTTTAGGAGTTGAACCCTTATTACCTGGCTTAGTAGTATCATTGTTTCCTGAAGGTCTATAATTTGGATCAACAATTACGTGTCCATTATTGGAGTTACTATTGTTTATAGCATGAACAATTCCTAAAGAACCAAAAGCAACACATAAACATGCTGCTGCAGTTCCAAAAGAAATCAACAAAGGTTTTTTAATATTCTTGTGACTATGTTTAACTTGTTCTTCATATGGATTTGCTACCAATTGATCGAGTTTACTATCGATCATTTTAGCTCTTTTCTTTATACCTCTGCCAAAGTCCATGATAACTCCTTTCTTAGTTTCTCTTTCGCGTTCTTGTAAAGTCTTCTTGCGGTAGAATTAGGAATACCTACTTCTTCCTCAATCTCATCCCATGAATAGGAATAGATTACGCGAAGGTAAACTACAATTGTCTCTTTGTTCGACAAAATTGGTTCAATCATATTTAAAATATGATTCGTTCTATCGTCCTCTCCATACATCTCATCGATGAGTGAAGAGCACACTGTGTTGCTATTCTTCTTTTGGAAGTTTATAGCTTGATTCTTCGCAATTGTGCATAAGAATGATTTAAGATTTTCGGGATTCTTAATATCTTGTCTATGCTCAAGTGCTTTAAGAAAGGACTCACTTAAAACATCATCGCAATCGCTCTGATTATCAATATAGCTAGCAATGATAAAGTACATTAAATTTTTATATTCAACGTAAACTTGACCAATCGCTTCTTGTTCCCCATTTATAAACGCGATTGCTACGTGTTTTGAAATGCCCATATCCCCTCTTCATCAAATAAGACAAACAATTTGTCGAAAACTGCTCATTTATTTCTCAACTATTATACAAAAGACAGTATTTCTATTTAATAACTTTATTATTTATTAATAAGGAAGTAGGGCTTTTTAGATGTTCTTTATTTCTAAATATGGCGTGTTATACAATATTTTTGAGGAAAACTATATGAAAAAGTTAACTAAATATTCGGGGGCTATTTTAACAACTTTTCTATTGCTAGGTTGCAAAGAATTAAAAGATCCAACTGACGACCCTAATGACAATCCCGCAGAAACTGAAAAAGAGCGCGAGAAAGAAAAAGAACCAATAGTCTCACCACAAGAATTCTATTTTTATATTAATAATCTTGATACTTCATTGAGATATAAAAGAGCTCAAATTACATACACAATTAAAGAAACTAGCGAAGGCACTACTGATGTAGAACTTAATAATGATGGCCAATTCCCTGAAAATGGAATTGAAAGCACACTTGTTATTGAAGCTACTCCAGATAAATATGGAAATCTAACTGTTTTTAACGTAAAAAGTGAAAATAACATCCAAACATCCGCTTCTTCATTTTTAAAAGAGGGCACTCCTTTAACCATAAGAGATTGGGAAGCCTACCATAATGAATGTAGATTAAAAGGCAATAGTAATGATTATATTTTTGAAGAAAAATTATACATTAACCCATGCATCACATATATGAACGAAATATTTCCGCATATTAAAGACAATTTAAAGAATTATAGTTACGATCAACAACAATCTAGAAGATTTAATGACGAAGGTTTTGCCAGTATTATTTACATTAATAAGAGCTATTACTATTATGAAAACGATAATATCGTTGGAAAATATGAAATTTCTTGTGATGGAAAAATAGAATACTTTGATAAGGATACATCATATATATCATTAGATGATCTAAGTGATACGGCTAAATCTATAGAGTATCCTGAATTTGCTAAGCAAAATATCAAATACACTATTAGAGAGTGCCTTGTTGGTGATACACCTACTTCTTACTATAATGATGGCGGCTCATTACCTGATGGAACTTTTAACTATGCAAAAGTAGATGCGCAACAAGATAGCAAAGGAAATTTTAAATCTACAGTTCCTGATTCACCTAAACTAGGTTACCTTGCAAGGTACTGCGCAACAGGAGCAAGAACCATGTATCTAGGCGGATGGCTTTCATATCATAAACAAAGAATAGACGCTATGAATAGGGCTGAACTAGGTGAAGGCGATGGTATAGATGAAACTTTATATCAAAATTCTTATAAGACATGGATGAAAACAAAAGGACATAGACCTGCAAACTCAGATGTAGATGGCTATTTCTACCAATTTGAGGTATATGATAGAAGATTTGATGAAAACGGATTAGTAACATATGAATATATAGTTGATTACTATGAAATAGATGGAATATTCAAAAAATGGGATACCCAGCCAAAGTACTATAAAGGCATATATATCGTTACATCAGAAGCATATTTTACATATGAATAAAAAGTAAAATCGCTGGCCTTTTGGTCAGTGATTTTCTTTATTAAAAAACTCGCCCCGAAGGACGAGTTTGTTTTATGTTGCTAACTACAATTATTTATTTCTTGGGAATTTAATTGCAGCTTGTGCAGCAGCTAATCTAGCAACTGGAACACGGAATGGTGAACATGAGACATAGTCTAATCCGACCTTGTGGTAGAATTCGATTGAGTTTGCTTCACCACCAGTTTCACCACAAACACCGATGTGTAAATCAGGTCTTGTAGCTCTACCTTGTTCGACAGCCATCTTGACTAATTTACCAACACCACGTTGATCTAAAGTCTTGAATGGATCTTCTTCTAAGATCTTAGTGTCATAGTAAGATGGTAAGAATTTACCAGCGTCATCACGTGAGAAACCAAATGTCATTTGAGTTAAGTCATTTGTACCAAATGAGAAGAATTCAGCGTGTTTAGCGATTTCATCTGATAATAATGCTGCTCTTGGGATTTCGATCATTGTACCAACATGGTATTTCATATCGATGCCTGCTTCAGCGATTAATGCATCAGCTGTCTTAGTGATAATTGCTTTAACGAAAGCTAATTCTCTTTCTTCAAGTACTAATGGAACCATGATTTCTGGTTCAATCTTGCTGCCTGTTTTCTTAGTAACATTGATTGCTGCTTTGATGATAGCAGTTGTTTGCATTTCACAGATTTCTGGATATGTAACAGCTAATCTACATCCACGGTGACCCATCATTGGGTTTGCTTCGTGTAATTCAGCAATTCTATCTTTAACTTGGTCTACTGATTTGCCGATCGCTTTTGCTAATTCAGCGATTAATTCTTCTTCTTGTGGTAAGAATTCATGTAGAGGTGGGTCTAATAATCTAACGTTAACACTGTATGGTAACATTTCTTCGTATAAGCTTTCGAAGTCCGCTTGTTGCATTGGTTCGATTTCAGCTAATGCTGCTCTACGTTGTTCAACTGTGTCAGCTAAGATCATCTTTCTCATTGAGAAGATTCTGTCTTTAGCAAAGAACATGTGTTCTGTACGGCAGAGACCGATACCTTGAGCACCGAAGATTTTTGCTTGTTTTGCATCTCTTGGTGTATCAGCGTTTGTTCTGACTTTTAAGTCACGGTATTCATCAACCCAGCCCATTAATCTACCGAAGTAACCAGCAGTTAAGTCTGGTTCAACAGTCTTTAATGCGCCTTCGTAGACTTTACCTGTACTTCCGTCGAGGGAAATAACATCTTTGTCTGTGTAAACTTTACCGTTGATTGTTAATGTGCGTGCTTCTTCATCAATGATTGCAGCAGCACAGCCACAAACACA
>JAGCCQ010000065.1 GCA_017651565.1 Bacilli bacterium
AAACACATATGAAATACTATTTGGTATTCTTAATTTAAATAGTATTGTTCTCTTGTTACATGCATATGATAACAAGAGGTCTTTTGAAAATGGCTTTAATTCTGTTAAACCTCTATAAGCTGTAATCGACATACTAGACATCGAAACAACTGTGATAACTAAAATCTTTGCCAACATACTTCTAAAATCAGAAGATCCTCCACCAATTTTAGTTAAATTCATAAACACAGGTGTTAATGCAATAATAGGGACTGCATTAAATGCTGTTACTAAACTAATTCCACCTTTTCCACCTACAGGGAATAGAGTTGCTATTATTGCTAGAGAATATCCCAATAACGATCCAATTAATAACCCAACCAATACTGATGATAAGGTTGACCAAATGTCGTCAGCCATTTTCCCTAGATTATCGTTCATTACTCCGATAATATGAAATGGTTGTGGCAATATTTGCGAATCTACGGAAAACACCTTATTTATTACTTGTGTTTGCCATAAAATTACTAATATAGAAAATGCAATTAGTGGATATAATACCGATGATATAATTCTCCACCTATGCTTCATTAATTTGAGTAGCTTCATCATCAATCACCACACATTCTATGTCCTTTTGTTTCTTAAATAATCTAATGAATTTTAAGAATAGTTTTCTAATCTTCTGACTACCCTTATACTTATAAGGACATACAATTCTTTCGATTAGTCCCATCAAGCCGCCAGAACCAATTCCAATAAATGCACTTAAGAACACAATTTGCCAAAATATGTACCTACTCATACCACCCTTTAAAGATTGGCTAAGTAAGCATCCTAGTGATTCTCCACCTTGTAACGTGTCTACTAGGATAGCAGCTGTAATTGCCAATGGTGCAGCTATCTTTAATCCCGTAAATAGATAAGGCATCGCTGACGGAATCATAGTTTTTCGATAAATAGTAAATTTATTAGCTGCACATATTTTCATCAAATCTCTTTTTTCACTCTCAACCGCCTTAAATCCAGCAAGAACATTTGTTGAGATTGGATAAAATGTTAAGATTGCTGCAATTGTTATTCTTGTTACATCTACATCGTTAGTCATTGCAAATATAATGGGTGCAAGACCAAGAATAGGAATCATTTGAATTAGCATTAGAAATGGAAATGCTACCTTTTCTACCGCACCAATCAAGTCCATTAATAATGCTAGAACATATCCCAATACAATACCTATTGCAAATCCTAATAAAGCTCTTGAAATAGTAATACCTGCAGATTGTAATACAATTCCAAATCCCCAATCAGAACCGTTCTTTACAGTAAATATTGAAATAATTACATCATATATATGAGGTAAATAATTTTCAGGAGTTCTAAATGAGAATTGTACATAAAATGCTATGATTTCCCATACAATTGCGAAACCAATTAGCCAAACACATAAGCTAAAGTTTCTTCTCTTTTTTAGCTTTGCTATAAAAACTTTTACCTTTGATTCTGTTTTTATCTTGTTGATAGATCCTTCCATCAGAATCACACTCCTTCAAAGCTACCTCTTACCTTCGCAACTAATTCAGTAAATTCTTGAGTATTCTTCATATCCATTGTTCTAGGTCTAGGAAGATTTACATCTATTACTGCACTCAATCTACCAGGATGTGGTGATAATACACAAATTCTATTTGATAGAAATACTGCTTCCTGTATATTATGAGTAACAAATATTACAGTTTTATTTGTTTTTCTCCAAATATTTAATAAATCAATATGAAGCTTTTCCTTTGTAAATTCGTCCAATGCAGAGAATGGCTCATCCATCAATAGAATTTCAGGCTTAACTGCAAATGCTCTAGCAATACCAACTCTTTGCTGCATACCACCTGATAACTCATGTGGATAATGATCTGCAAATTTTGATAAGCCTACAAGATCAAGCATTGCCTTTGAAGTTTCCATTCTATCAATCTTACTTACCTTCATAATTTCAAGTGGAAGCTCTATATTTTTTCTTATTGTTCTCCATTCATAAAGAACTGGCGCTTGGAAAACCATTGCATATTTCCTAGCAAGTCTCGCTTCCTTAGGTGTCATTCCTTCAATTAGAACTTCACCATCTGTATTATCTAATAGGTTAGCTATAATTCTTAATAATGTAGATTTACCACATCCAGAAGGTCCTAAAAGAGAGATGAATTCTCCTTTATGGATATCTAAAGTAACATCTGTTAGTGCCTTAGTTACATTAACACCATCTGAATATGTCATACCAACATGATTTAATTTAATTTCAATATCATTAGTAGAAATTACTTTTCTTTCCTTTTCCATATTCATCCCCCCAAAAACACTACATTTTCAAACAAGATTTTTGTTGTCTTGTTTACGAATATTATAAAACAAAAAAGGCGTTTTCCTAGCACAAAATTCGTTTTTAAAGTTTTTTACTCTAATTTTGTGCATTGAAAACGCTATTCGTTGAATTTTATATATTCGAACGTTTAGTTTGATAGTCTGAAATTTGTGCTCGTGCACATTTTTCAAATTTAAAACTACTTTTTTAAGGATTTAAATAAGAAATTACTTGTTCAGCTGAACCACAATTTATTTTTTCTGCTTTTTTTACTTTCTCTAACTCTTCACACTCATAGAATCTAAGTAAATAACCACACTCATAACAAATATAATCGATATTTCCCATTAAATGATAAAAATATCTAAATGAAATTTCATTATTTTTTTGGTATCAAAATTTTTATTGCTGAAGATTTACCTTAAAATTAAAATC
>JAGCCQ010000066.1 GCA_017651565.1 Bacilli bacterium
CCAAGTTTAATTTCCATATGGTAAGGAAGACCTTCGAAACTTCCTTCACCAGTTTTAATAGGTAAACCATTAAATTGGTTATCTCCACTATAAACATCTTTGTCTGAATTAAATATTTCTTTATAAGTTCCGCCATGTAAGATCGGGATTGTGTATCTATCATAGAAGTTTGGAGTCATATTAAAGACAAATACTAAAGTATCGTCATCAACAGTTCTTTCGAATGCGAATACACTTTGATCATTGTTATCAACCATTAACCAACGGAAATGTGCTGGATTATGTTCTTCAAAGTACATTGCTTTTTCACTTCTATAAATAAGATTTAAGTCTCTCATGCATCTAGAAACTGAATCATGCTTAGGGAATGTTTTTAAATTCCATGGCAATGATTTATTTTCATTCCATTCATCAAAGCTTCCTAATTCATTACCCATGAAGTTAAGTTTCTTACCTGGATGTGCGAATTGATAAGTATAGAGATTTCTAATCAAATTAAACTTTTGATAATAGTCTCCCCACATCTTATTAATAATTGTGCCTTTTCCATGAACGACTTCGTCGTGTGATAATGGGAGCATGAAATTATCTGCATAGAAATATGCCATAGAGAAAGTTAATTTATTATGTTCATATTTCTTATAAATAGGGTCTTTAGAATAATACTTTAAAGTATCATTCATCCAACCTAAATCCCATTTATAGTCAAAACCAAGTCCACCATATTCTGTTGGCTTAGTTGTACCTGCAAACGATGTAGAATCTTCCGCAATCATCATTACAGAATCATGAGCAATATGAATCTTAGCAGTTAATCTTTTAACAAATTCAACCGCACCTTCATTAACGCCAATTGAAGCATCACCATTGTAATAAATAATGTTGCTAACTGCGTCCACACGAACACCATCAAAATGAAAATAGTCTACAAAGTAGTTCATCGCAGACATTAAGAAACTTCTAACTGGATCTTTGCCTAAATCAAACTGTAAGCTTCCCCAAGGAGAAACTCTATATTTGCCACCATATTCATACATGTGAGTGCCATCAAAATTAGCTAATGCCCATTTATCTAAAGCAAAATGAACAGGAGCAAAATCAATGATACACCCAATTCCTGCTTGGTGGAGTCTGTCCACTAAAGACATTAATTGGAATGGATTTCCATATCTAGAATCAACTGAGAAAAATCCAGTTGCTTGATAACCCCAAGATCCATCAAATGGATATTGGCATAACGGCATAAATTCTACATGAGTAAATCCATTTTCGTGAATGTAATTAATTAATGGTTCCGCTATTTCTTCATATGAAAGGATATGGCCATCTTCAGCTTTTCCTCTCCATGAACCTAAATGCATTTCATAAATTGACATTGGTTTATCAAAGTTTCTTGTTCTTTGTCTAAGCCAATCATCATCATGCCAAGCAAAGTTTTTGTTGTTGAAAATCTTTGAACAACTACCTGGTCTCATCTCTGCAAAAAATGCATACGGATCAGCCTTATCGACATAGTTTCCACGTGCTGTTTTGAAATGGTATTTGTATTTTTGATAATCAACTACTCCAGGAATGAAAATTTCCCAGATACCACAGTCATGAATTTTTGCTAATTTACTTGCTCCATAATCCCAGCCATTGAAGTCGCCAATAACGCTGACATCACTAGCACAAGGAGCATATAATCTGAACACAAATCCATGCAGTCCATCTCTTACTTCAGCGTGTGCACCAAAATAGTTGTGTGCCTCAATTGTTTGACCGTTTAGAAAGTCATAAATGAAATCGTAACTCATAATATGATTTTATTATGATTAATAAAAAAATAGATTTCAAGATAATAGCAAATTGAAACCCATTTTTAGTTATATTTTATATAAATTTATTTCAAAAATCCTTGGTTAACACCGATGCTATGAATGTAATCATATAGAGTTGTATCGCAATATGTGTATCTCTTATTTCCATCGTAAACATCTGATAAATGGACTCTTTTTTCGTTATTTTCTTTATCAATTAGGCCAATATTTGAGTGACCACCATCAACCACTTTTCTATCACGATAAACAAAAGTATTTTTATCAAACAAGATGTTGAGAATATAATCTATTTCGCTTTTTTCGGTTATGGCAAATTCAATTGGTTTACTATCGTTTATATCCCAATCAACATCTATTTTGACAATCTCAGTAGAAATGTTTTTATATTCATCGAAGTCTAATAATGATTTAGTTTTTGGTGCGCATCCAGTTAAAAGAATTAACGATAATCCCACTAGAGAATTTTGTATTTTCTTAAGCATATTTTCTCCCTCATCAAATTAGAAAAATTCATAACTAAATTTGTGATTTTTATTTTATCATATGGTTTTCAAAATTGTATTTTTTCTTTTATCATCAACTATTAAAAATTAACCTACTTATTAAAGATTCACTAATATCATTTTTGTTACCAGTATATTTGGGAAAATTTCAATTAATTGAAAAGTATTTTCTATTATCTTATAATTTAGGGCGGTTACTAAGTAAAAAGGAGAAATATATAATTATGGCAAAAGTAATGACAGTTAATTCAGGTAGCTCAAGCTTAAAATTCAAGCTTTATGAAATGCCTGAAGAAAAAGTAATTTGTTCCGGAAACTGCGAAAGAATTGGCGCACCAGATGGAATCTTCACAATCAAATATGGTGACAAAAAAGATGTCACAAATCCTGTTTTCAAAGATCATGCAGTCGCAGCTAAATTAGTTGTTGATTCATTAGTTGAAAAAGGAATTATCTCTTCTTATGACGAGATTAAAGCAGTTGGTCATAGAATCGTTCAAGGTGGTAAGTACTTCTCAAAATCAGCAATGTTTGATGCTGATACAGAAGCAAAGATTGAATCATTAATTCCACTTGCACCTTTACATAACGCTGCACACTTAACATGTTTTAGAGCTTTCAAGCAAGTTCTTCCAAACTGTCCAGCAATTGCCACATTCGATACAGCGTTCCATCAAACAATGTCACCAGTTGACTATACATTCCCAATCCCATACGAATTAACAGAAAAATATGATATTAGAAGATATGGCGCTCATGGTACATCTCACAAATTCTTATCTGAAGAAGGTTTGAAATATTTACCAGGTGTTAAAAATCCTAAAATCATTTCTTGCCACATTGGTTCAGGTGCTTCAATTACTGCTATTGAAAATGGTAAGTGTGTTGCAACTTCAATGGGTTTAACTCCATTAGGTGGAATCATGATGGGTACTCGTACAGGTGATATGGATCCATCAGTCTTCAATTATGTTTGTTCTGTAACAGGCAAATCAGCTGAAGAAGTTTACCAAATGTTCAATAAGAAATCAGGCTTCTTAGGTGTTAGCTGTGTTTCTAACGATTCACGTGATGTCTTTGCAGCAGCTGAAAAAGGTGACGCAAAAGCTCAACTCTCATTAGATTTATTTAATAGAAGAATTGCAGACTTCATTGGTCAATACTTTGTTAGATTAGGTGGAGCAGACTTAATCATCTGGTCAGCAGGTATTGGTGAAAACGAACCAAGAACTAGAAGCGGTGTCTGTGCATTAATTAAAGAAGCATTAGGTGTTGAAATTGACGAAGAACTCAACTCAACAATTCATGGTAAAGAAGCATTAATCTCCACTCCAAACAGTAAGATTAAAGTTGTTGTCATCCCAACTGATGAAGAAGTCATGATTGCTAGAGACGCATACGATATGTGCATTAAAGGTTAATAAAATGAATAAGATTAATCCAATCATTAAAGAATTCTCCGCTCCTTACAAAAGAGAAATTACTAAAATTCTTAACGCTATTAAAAAGTACGATAGAATTGCTATTTTTCGTCATACAGCTCCAGACTATGATGCTTTAGGTAGCCAATACGGTTTAGCTACTTGGATTAAAGATAACTTCCCAAATAAAGAAGTAAGATGCTTAGGTGAAAACCACGTTACTTTCACTCCAAGAATCTTCCCTGAATCAGCAAGTTTAAATCAAGATTGGTTTACTGAACCATTCTTAGGAATCATTGTTGATACTGGTAACAAATCTAGAATCTCAGATCCTAGATGGAAAAAAGCTAAATATAAAATTAAAATTGACCACCATCCAGAAGTTGAAAAATACGGTAAAGCATCTATTGTTAACACTAACGGTGCTGCAGCAGCAGAAAACATTGTCGGTATCTTATTAAATATGAAAGGCAATTATGTTCTTTCTAAAGAAGCAGCAAGATATTTCTATTTCGGTATTGCTGGTGATTCTGGTAGATTCCAATATAGTTCTACTAGCGAGCATACATTCGCTATCGCGGGTGAATTATTAAAAACAGGCATCAACATTTCTAAAATCTATCAAGAAATGTATTTAAAACAAATTGATGATTTATATGTTACTGCTTATGTTTTAGGACATTTCAAGATTTCAGAACACGGCGTTGCTTACTATGTTTTAGATAAGAAGGTTCAAGAAGAACTCAAGATTACTACTGAAAGAGGTAAAGAAAACGTTAACTTATTCTCTAATATCGAAGGTGTTAATGCTTGGTGTTCAGTTACGGAAGATCCAAAAGATCACTGTTGGAGAATCTCAATTAGAAGTAAAGAAACCCCAATCAATGAGGTTGCTGCTAAATGGGAAGGCGGCGGACACGCTCAAGCTTCCGGTGCTAAAATTGATAATCTAAATCAACTTGATGATTTCATCGCTGACTTAGATAAATTGTTCTAAACAAGATACCCTATGGGTATCTTTTTTTACTAATAAATTACTAAATTTTTTTATATGTTTTTAGTGTACAACTATATAGATTTTTTCACGTTTCTAAATAAAAGTTTTATCAAAAGTCTTCAAATAACTTAAATCTTTATTATTCATTGAGAATATCGAAAAATATATGCTAGGATAAATAGGGTTTCGGGGGAACTTATTATGAAAAAATGTCCAAAATGTGGCAAAGAAATGCACGATAGCGAAAGACTTTGCATTAATTGTGGTTTTGTTTTTGGATATGACGATAATCCAAACAGGGAAAAACCTATATTAAGAAAAATAAAATTATCAGAAATTAAAACCGATATGACATGGTATAAATTCCTGGCCTTTTTTCTCTACTTCTATTTTACAGTAAGATTCCTTATACAAGGCATTGAGTTTATTGGGAAACACTTTTTCTCGATCTATCCATTCGGATTTCAAAAAATTCCAGAATATATTTTTATATTTAAGCCATCGTTGGGTACTTATTTTACTATTATCGGAATTGCAAGCTTAGTTCTTGCTGCTTATTCGTTATTTACAGCAATTTCTTTATTAAGATTCAAGAGATATGCGCCATTACTTGTACATATTTCATTTTTATATGGATGTGTTTTAGATATTTTAGCAATTATTACTTACAACAAGTTAAATGGTGAAATCTACATTTACATTGGTGATTTATGTTTTAACATCCTCTTCTTAATTTGTAGTTATAGTTTCTTCACAAGTAAATCAGATATATTTATTAGATAATTTGATTAAAAGAAAGCAAATATTTGCTTATCTTTTTGTTTAAATGAGTGGTTATTTGAAATATACTTTAGTATATGAGTAAATTCGCTCCTATCAATATTGTATCGGGATTTTCATTCCTTCAAAGTGGTTTAACTATAGATAAAATTCAAACCGCTATTAAGAAGAATGATTATTTCGGCATGGGTTTAGCAGATAACGAGGTAATGCATGGCGTTCCTGCATTTATTAAAGCTGCAGATTCCATAAGAAAACCTTTTGTTATAGGTATTAGAATCGAATTAAACAAATTATCAATGCTTTTATATTGTACTGACGAAGCAGGCTACTTGGCATCGATTAAAATCAATAACACATTGCAAAACGAAGACTTCTCTTTAGAGAAAGTCGAAGATATAAATACATTAACTTGCGTATTAGAGACTAAATACGGTGGTTTTAAAGACTTATTCGCCACTATTGAAGATACTAAGTCTAAACGTGTTTTAAGCGACTTAGCAAAGCTATTTAAGAAATTCTATTTAGGAATTGAAGTTACTTCTAGAGAAGATGTTAAATACGCTAACTCTATTAGAGAGTTTGCTCATAACTTCGAATACGAAACTATTGCTGCTCCTAGAGTTAGGTATGTAAATAAAGACGATGCTATTGTCGTAGATTTAGTTAACTCGATCGCATCTAACCAAGAAGAAGCATTAGAAAGAAAATCTGCTATTGGCCAAGAATACTTCATGAAAGAAGCTGATTACGCAAAGATCTATACTGCTTCTGAGATGGAAAACACAGTTAATCTAGTTAAAGAAAACTCTTTTGAATTCGCGGTAAAAAGAGGAAATATGTTAAAGGTCACTAGTACTAAATCAGTAGATATTCTCAAAGAGAAGTGTGAAACAAAATTAAAAGAATTGAACTTAATCGACAAAGAACATACTGATAGATTAGAATACGAATTATCTGTTATTAATGAGATGGGTTATCCCGACTACTTCTTACTTGTCCAAGACTATGTAACATATGCTAAAACTAATGGTATTTTAGTTGGCCCAGGTAGAGGTAGCGCAGCTGGAAGCTTAGTTTCATATTTATTAAATATCACCGAAGTTGATCCTTTAGACTATAACTTACAGTTTGAAAGATTCTTGAACCCATTCCGTAAGACTATGCCTGATATTGACGTAGACTTTATGGATATCGATAGAGACGCAGTTGTCCAATATATGAGAAATAAATACGGGCAAAATAGAGTCGCCAACATCGTTGCGTTCCAAACTATCAAAGCAAAACAATCTATCAGAGATATTGGTAGAATCTATAAATATCCTCAAAACCATATAGATTTACTTTGTAAAAGATTAACTAATGATAAACTTTCTCTTAGGGAATCCTATAAACAATTAGAAGAATTCAGAAGTTTAGTCGATAGCGATAAGTATTTCTTAGAAATCGTTTCTCTTGCTAGTAAGATCGAAGGTCTTCCTAGGCAAAGAGGATTACACGCTGCAGGTATTATTTTAAATAATGAACCATTAGATGATGTTTTACCTGTAACTATAGAATTTAACGGAAACTATGTTTCTCAATATGAAATGACCTATCTAGAAGAGCAAGGTCTTCTTAAGATGGACTTCCTTGGTTTAACTAACTTAACCACTATTTTTGCATGCTTAAACTTATTAAAACAAAAAGGTATTAACTTAGAGTTTGTTAAGATTCCATTTAAAGACGAGAGCGCTTTAGAAGTTATACGTTCTGGACAAAATATGGGTGTATTCCAATTAGAGTCTTCAGGTATGAATAAAGCTATTAAAATATTACAACCATCATGTTTTGAAGATGTTGTCGCACTACTTGCTTTGTTTAGACCTGGTCCTATGGATAACATTCAAAACTATGCAAAACGTAAAGAAGGTAAACAAAAAGTTAACTATTATTCAGATTCTTTAAAACCAATATTAGAAGAAACGTATGGAATTCTCGTTTATCAGGAACAAGTCAACTCCATTGCTAGAGTAATGGCAGGTTTCTCTATGGGTGAAGCTGATTTATTTAGAAGAGCTATTAGTAAAAAGAAAGTCGACCAAATGGTTAAGATGAAAGATGACTTTACAAAAGGTGCTCTTAAAAACGGTTATTCTCAAAAGACTATTGAGGATATGTATAACTTAATTTTGAAGTTTGCTAACTATGGTTTTAATAAATCTCACGCAGTTGTTTATGCAATTATTTCTTGTAGAATGGCATATCTAAAATCTAAATACCCATTAGAGTTCTATTCAGCTATTTTACAAACCAGTTCCACTACAAGCGACACTAAGTTCTCCTTATACGTTTCTGAAATGAAGAAGAGAAACTTAAAGGTTCTTAGACCGAACGTTAATGCATCAACATATAGATTTGAAATAGTAGATGATGGCTTATTATTCCCTCTTACAGGAATTCATGGGATCAATGAACAATTAACATTAAATATAATGAAAGAACGTCAAAACGGTATATTTAAAGACTTCTTCGACTTCATTATTAGAATGTCTCAATATAATGTTTCAGTCACTTCTTTCAATAACCTTATCGATGCCGGAGCTTTAGATTGTTTTTACTCAAGCAGAGAATCGATGAGGCATTCAATAAAAGATGGGATTAGATATTTTGAAGTAAATAAAGACCCACAAGGAAAACTAGACTTAAGTATTTTCGGAAAAGATTATCCTCAATTCTCAATCTATCATGATGACCCTATTGAAAACTTAAATAAAGAATACACTGCTATTGGAATTATGTTATCTGATTCACCACTTGCGTATAAGAAAGATTTAATTGAATCTGCAGGTGCTGTTGAAATAGGTTCTATTGATGAAATGGTTAATGGAAACTATAAGATTTGTGGAATTATTAGAGATATCAAAACTCATTCCACTAGAAAGAAACAAACTATGGCGTTTTTGAAGGTATTTGATGATTCTGGCGAAATCGAAGTCACAGTATTTGCGGATGCTTATCAACAATCGCTTGGTGCATTAAAGAAAAATAATATAGTTGTTATTGATGGATCTAATAGATTTAGAGATGGGGAAATGAACTTTATAGCAAATAGTATCAAATTATTAGAGGAGGAAGAAAACGATGCCTAGATTAATTATTATTGATGGTAACTCACTTCTTTTTAGAGCGTATTACGCAACTGCATATCCAGGTGTTGAAATCATGAGAAGTCATGACGGCACTCCTACTAACGCTATATTTGCTTTCTCTAGCATGATTAATAAAATTTTAGGAACATTAGACGAAGGCGAATCTATCTTTGTTGCGTTTGATACAGGAAAACCAACATTTAGAAAAAGCCAATTAGAATCATATAAAGCAAATAGAAAGCCTGCTCCAGAAGAATTAGTTGTTCAATTCCCTATGAGTAGAGATTTCTTAAAACGCTTAGGAATCTTCCAATACGAACAAGAAGGTTATGAAGGCGATGATATTGCTGGAACTGTTGCTAAGTTAGCAGAAAACAAAGGATACGATGTAGAAATCTACACTTCCGATAGAGACTTCTTACAATTAGTTTCTGATAAGATTACAGTCAATATTATTAAAAAAGGTATGTCTGACGTTGCTGCAATGACTCCTAGTAAAGTTGTTGAAGAATGGGGATTTGAACCTTTACAAATTATCGACTATAAAGGTCTTAGAGGAGACTCTTCAGATAATCTTCCTGGTATTCCTGGTGTTGGCGAAAAGACCGCAACTAAATTAATTCAAACATATGGTAGTTTTGATAATATCGTTGCACATGCTGATGAAATCGGTGGGAAAGTTGGTCAAGCAATTAAAGACAATCAAGAGATAGGAAGAATCTCTAGGGATTTAGCTATTATTCAACCTGATGTAGAGCTTCCTTTTAAGATTGAAGACCTCGTTTATCCAGGTTATGACTTCAACGCTGTTAATGAATTCTGTCAAAAGTATGATTTGAAATCAGTTGTTAACAAAATCCAACCAAAATGGAAAATTAAAAACTTAAATACTCAAGATGTTAAATATGAAAAAATAGATAGTTTTGCAAATATCGACTTAGCAGATTCTATTGGTATTGCAGTAGATTTTGATGACGATAACTATACCGATTCTGATATTTTCGGTATTGCTGTTAGTTCAAATAAGAAACAATACTATATTGATATTGAATCCGCTAAGAAAGATGAAAAGTTATTATCTGCATTAGCTAATAAAGATATTAAAAAGTATTCTTACGACTATAAAGCAATTAAAGTAGGCTTAGATAGACTCGGAATCAAAGTGGATGGAAACCATTTTGATTTACTTCTCGCTGCATATTTAATTGATAGTTCTGCTAAAAACAATCTAGAACTAGTTTTAAATATGTTCGGTGTAGACTTTGCTGCAGAGTCACAAGATGAGATGTCTTTGTTCTCAAATGAAAACCCTACAAAGACTGCACAAATTGCATTCTTTGCTAAAGAGTTATATTCAAAAGCGATGAATGAATTAATTAAGAATAACGCTGTAGATTTATATAACAATTTAGAGATTCCTCTCACTACTACACTTGCAGAAATTGAGATCGAAGGATTCCCGTTAGACGCTACAGTTTTAGATTCTTATGGCGATGTATTTAAGAAAAAAGCAGATGCAATTGCTGAAGAGATTTACGCTTTAGCAGGAGAGAAGTTTAATATCGCAAGTCCTAAACAAATTGGAGAAATTCTCTTTAATAAGTTAGGCCTTGAAGGCAATAAAAAGATGTCCACTAATGTAGACGTTTTAAAAGATTTAGAAGATAAACATCCTATTGTTCCAAAGATTTTAGAATATCGTAAGTATTTCAAGCTCATCACTACTTATGTTGAAGGATTAAAGGTACATATTAAACCTGATGGAAAGATTCATGCTAAGTTTAACCAAGCACTTACTAGTACTGGTAGACTTTCATCAAGCGAACCTAATTTACAAAACATTTCTACAAGAGATGAAGAGAGCAAAGAAATTAGAAAAGCTTTCTATTATAAAGACGATGATTATTCAATATTATCACTCGATTATAGCCAGATTGAGTTACGTGTTTTAGCATCATTAAGTGGATGTAAAGAACTCAAAAAAATCTTCGAATCTGGTGAAGATATTCACGCTGCAACAGCAAAGAAAGTTTTTAACCTACAAAAAGAACCAACAAGTGCACAAAGAAGAAAAGCAAAAACTGTTAACTTTGGAATCGTTTATGGTATCTCAGACTGGGGTTTAGCAGATCAACTTGGTATCTCAAATAAAGAGGCAAAACAGTTGATTGAAAACTTCTATGCATCGTTCCCAGAGATATCAATTTTCTTCCAAACTATTATCGCCAACGCCACTACTGATGGATACGTTTCAACACTATTAGGTAGAAGAAGATATTTAAGAGAATTACATGACTCAAACTACCAAGTTAGAGAGTATGCAAAACGTGCTGCAATGAATGCTCCTGTACAAGGAACTGCAGCTGACTTAATTAAGATAGCTATGGTCAAAGTCGATCAAGCTCTTAAGGAAGGAAACTATAAATCAAAACTCGTATGTCAAATTCACGATGAATTAATTTTAAAAGTTCATAAAGATGAAAAAGACAGCGTATATAATTTAGTTAAGAACACAATGGAAAATGCTCTCAAGATTGATGTTCCATTGGAAGTAGATGGGGGCTTCGGAAAGAGTTGGTACGAAGCAAAATAATATGCCAGAATTGCCAGAAGTAGAAACAATTAAAAACGTGCTTAAACCAATCGTTATTGGAAACATTATTACAAAGATTGATGTTTTAAGAGAGACCACTATTTTAGGAAACAAAGACAAGTTCGTTCAATCTTTAATTGGTAAAGCTTTTACTGATGTTACTAGATATGGCAAATATTTGTTTTTCCATCTCTCTAATAATCTTGTTATTATTTCTCACTTAAGAATGGAAGGAAAATATTATCAATTAGAAGAGAATGAACCAAACACATATTTTTCACGTGTAGTATTTCATTTAAATAATGGATTTAAAGTTTGTTACGATGACTCTCGTTGTTTCGGTATTTTAAAGTTGTCTACTGAAGACGAATATAAGAAAGAACCAGAGATTATTAAGTTAGGTCAAGAGCCTTTCTATATTAATGATGTTGAGTATTTATTAAACCATTCAAAAGGCTCAAATGTTCCTATCAAAACCACTATCACTGATCAAACATTAATTGCTGGTATTGGTAACATTTACGCTGATGAAATTTTATTCGACACAAAGATTCATCCGTTAACACCATGTAGGTTAATAACAAAACAGCAATGGATCGACATAATTTACTCAGCAAGAAAGATTTTAAAAGAAGCTATTAGATTAGGTGGAAGTACAATCAAGTCTTACCACCCAGGAAAGAACATTGATGGCAAGTTCCAATCTAACATTAAAGCATATGGTCGTTATGGAGATGTATGTCCTAACTGTGGAACTGCTTTTAGATTTATTAAGGCTGGAGGAAGAGGCACAACATTCTGTCCTAACTGCCAGCAAAAACAAGGCAGACCACTTAAGGTTGCTTTGATTGGAAAGGTTGCTGCAGGTAAGTCCACTGTTCTTGACGTATTTAAGTCTTATGGAGCTGACATTTTCATTTGCGACAACTATATTTCGGATTTATATGAAACTAAGGAGATTGCGGAAAAAATCGCTAAATTATTCTCGTTAGACTTCAAAGATAAAGTCGATAAAAAACTTCTTAGACAATATCTTATTCAAAATCCAAAAGATATTAAAAAATTACAATCATTCGTTTATCCGATTGTTTCAGAAAAAGTCTCTAGTTTCTTTAAACACTCAAAAGCTAAATTTGCAGTTTGCGAAGCTCCACTTTTATTTGAAGCGGGCATGGAAGAAATGTTCGACGAAATTATTGCTGTAGATATTGATGAAAAAGTTCAATTAGAAAGATTACTCGAAAGAAATCCTGATACAGCAAAATTCCTAAAACAGCTTAGTGATAAAAATAACTCATTCGAAAAGAATAAGAAAAAAGCTAACATTATCATTTCGAATAATGCTAGCCAATCTGAATTAATTGAAGAAACTAAATCAGTAATTAATGGATTTTTATCTCGCCTAGATTAATTTCTGGGCCACATTCATTAGCAAGTAAGTTTGCAATTTGTCTTGCTCTTATTTCGCCTGGTTTATTAATAGCGTACATAGCTTTAATCTCTGCAATTGTGAAATCACTAGTAATAATTGTGAAGAGATTTTTGCTTGCTCTGTAGGATAAAATAGGATAGATAATTGCATCCCTAATAAATTCGGTCTTATATTCGTTTCCAAAGTCATCTAAAACTAGGAACGGAACAGATGAATATCTAGTGATTAAATCTTGCAATTCATTGCCTTTTTTACTGTATTGCATATCACCCATTTCTCTTAATCTTGTGCCACAATTTAAGAAGCAAATAGGGCCTAAATTTCTATTAGCTGCATCAATAGCAACGACCGCTGCGAAGAAGGATCTTCCAGTTCCTACGCCACCATTTAAATAAATCCAACCTGAATAGCCACCTTTAGTTAAAATTGCGTATTTCTTTAAAGCAGCTTTTCTTTCTTTGCTCTCATCTAAATCTTTAAGAGTCTTGTTGTACCATTCTTCAGGGAAATCTCTCACCTTAAATTGTTTCTCAAAAGACATTTGTTTTAAAAGAGCTTTACATGGTACTAGTTGATTAGAAACTACACCATTTTTATAAATAACTTTTGATATTAAAAGTGGGTTATTTTTCTTGCACTCTTTTACGCCTGGGCATCTTCTGCAATAATTGATGTCACAAACAAAATCAAAAATCTTTGTAATGTTGTCATCAATTTGTTCTTCTGGAATACCGATTTCATTACAGTACTTAACTGCAGCAGCGCATTCATGAAATTCCTTTTTCATTTGAGAAAGGATATCATCGTCTTCTTTGACTTCGAAGTTTACTTTAAGCTTTTCCATCTACGTTGTCCTCCGTACTAATCTCATCAATCAATTGAGTCCATGAGACATCATCATCGTCATCATCCACAACTGGTTTTTTAACAGTATTTTTAACAACAATAGGTTTTTCTATTTCTACTGTAGTTTTTGCTACTTTTGTAACATTGTTTGAACGTTGTTTTTTACTTACTTTTTTCAAGTAATTCATTGCGTCAATAGTTGTAACAATTCCTTCTCTTGCAACTGATGCTGCAATCTTTTCTGTGTAAGGTCTAGAAAGAATGTTGTCATTGCTTGCTAAGACAAAATCAACAACTGCATTAATAACGCAATTCTCTAATCCGAAATTCTTTGATAAATCATCAATGAGTTTTAAATCGGATCTTGCTGGAATAGTTCCGTTTTGAAGAACGGATAAATAATCTTTTGGAGAGATTGTTTCCATCAAGTTAATCTTGCTTGCTAAGCCTGAATCTTCATTAATTAAAGTTGGTTTTTTACTTTCTTTACGACCAGAAATAAAATTGTAATTGTTATGTTCTTGGAATGCTTGAGCTAGTTTAGTAAAATCAACTCTCTTTCCTTTTGGAAGAACTGAATCATAAACGCTAGCGACAATATTAGCTGCATCTTTTTCTTTAGTTCCATTTAATAAAGAGATTCTTTCAATTTCTTGCATTTCCCTTGAAGAAAGGTTCTTTTCATCAATATCTGATTTAAGAGCGATTTCTTTAAAGAAAATTTCATAGTCAAAACAGTTTTTAATCTTAGCAACATTTCTTCCAACTGTTTTTTCTTGTTTGCTTGCTACATACATGAAAGCAGGATCATCATAAGAAGGTTTAAAGACATCATTAAATTTTTCAGAGATTTCTTCACCATTCTCATCTGAACTATTATCAATATATTTATTTTTAATTGAGTCTACTTCTTCAACACCTAAGCATTTAACAAGCATTCCATATAAAAGAGTGTTATCAAAAAAGTCCTTAGGTGATTTAGGAGCATATAAAACATAAGAATATTTTTTAGTCACATCAGTTGTTTTGACGTATGTCTTTAATAAACCAGTAGCTTCTAACAATTTTCTTGATTCAACAAATCTGCCTGGAGCCATTTGCATTCTTCCGAAAAGTTGTTCGTGAGTAATGCAGTCTGAGTATTTATTTGTTGATGATAAGCTCCACAGAGAAAAATATATTGCCATCGCTGTATAACCAACAATTGGTTGATAGAGATTTACAACTGTTTCTCTATCGTAATCTGCAGCGAGTCCAGAAAACTTAACTCTCAATAAATCTTTGCTTCCAAGTACCGTCATAAGTGTCTTTATTGTGCCTATAGGAGCATACATTTTCAAGCACTATTTTTTACCTATTTTTTGTGGGTAATTTTATCCACAATGGCTATTTCCCTTTTTATTAATAAAAGAGTGCGAAAATGAGGAAAAATAGATTACTTATCCACAATGAATTTTGTGGAAAATACGCATAAATATTTATTTACTAAAGTAACAGGTATATAATTGTCTTCATTGAACAATATTTGTTCAGTGTTAGAGGTATTAAGATGATTAGAAGAATTGCGATTTTAACTTCAGGCGGCGACGCTCCTGGCATGAATGCAGCTCTAAGAGTAGCCATTCGTGCAGGCCTTTATGCTGGAAAAGAAATGTATGTAATTTATGATGGATTCCGTGGATTAGTTGAAGGTGACATTCACCAAGTTAATAAGGAATTTACTCAAGATATTATTAATAGAGGTGGCACTATTATTAGAAGTGCTAGACTCCCAGAATTCAAAGAAGATGAAGTTGTAGAAAGAGCTGCTAATAATCTTAGAGACTTTGAAATTGATGCATTAATTGGTATCGGTGGAGATGGTACATATAAAGGTTTATGTGCATTAAGCAAACATGGAATCAAAGTTTGTGGTATTCCAGGGACTATTGATAACGACGTTGGTAGCACTGATGAAACCATTGGTTTCCAAACTGCTCTTAATACAATTTGTGAATGTGTCGATAAATTAAAAGATACATCTGGTTCACACCAAAGATGTTCATTAATTGAAGTTATGGGTAGACATTGCGGTGACCTTGCTATGCACGCAGCTTTAGCAGAAGGTGCTGAAGATGTTATTTGTGTTGAACACCCACTTAAAGAAAATAAACTTTTCTCTAAGTTAAGAAAAATGAAAGCACAAAATAAGAGTCACGCAATTATTATTGTCAGTGAAAACTTATTAGATATTAAAGATTTAGCGGATAAAATCTCTAAACAAACCGGCTTTGAAGCACGAACCGAGGTTCTCGGTAGACTTCAAAGAGGCGGTGAGCCATGTGCTCACGATAGAATTCTTTCAGCTAGACTTGCGGCTGAAGCAGTTCGTTTGATTATCGAAGAAGAAGGAAGCAAAGTTGTCGGTATGAAAAAAGGCGATGTAGTTTCTTATCCTATCGAAGAAGCAGTCGAAATGAAGCATGAACATATTCATGGATTACGTCATTTAATTGACATGCTTCAATAATTATTTAGATATTAATTTTATATTAATATATTTTCAGAAAAGCCCGCTTTTGTATTGCGGAGGAGTGTTAAAATTATGAAAGTACAACAACATGACGGTTCAATCGTCGAAATGGACAAGAGTGATCCAGCATCTCTTGATGTTTTAAACCACTCTACTAGCCATCTTTTAGCAGAAGCTATCCAAGTAATGTATCCAAACGCGTTGTTTGGTTTTGGACCTGCTATCGAAGAAG
>JAGCCQ010000007.1 GCA_017651565.1 Bacilli bacterium
ATTTCTTGGTGAGAAACCTTTAGCATTAGGAAAATCGATTTTTAGAGAAGATGATAGTTTTTGAATGAAGAATGTACCATATTTTTGATTTTCACTGATTGCTTTGCCAATTCTAAAATATAAATAAATTAGTTCTTTATTGGATTCATATAGAATCTTGTTTCTAGTGTTTATAATGTCTTGCTTAATTGTGTTTAGAGCATAGCCTAGTTCTTTCATATCTACATGTTGATCTTCTGCTGTATTATTGTTTTTCATAAAAATACCTCCTATTTATATAGAGAGGCAGTTTTTTGAAAAGTTGATAAAATTAATTAAAAATTGGAAATTTTATCGTTCAGAATATTAGTTACTACATCATTAGGTTTAGTATTCTCCATTAAGTGCATAGTGGTTAATTTCTTTCCTATATTATTTAATGATGAACCTAAAGAATATACCTTATCATCAACAATAATGAATCTATCATGAAATGACTTATTTTCTATAATTTCTACATTCACAAATTCTTCTTTAAATCTTCTTAATATATGTTCGCTAATTCTATTTATTTTATGGGTTATTAAAGAAATATTAATTGTTCTATTTACATTGACAAAGTATTCTAAAAAATAATCATCTAAATACCCATCGATAATGATTATTTGTTTATTAGCAGTTCTTAATAAATAATTAACAAAAATAAATGCGGTAAATAATTGATGTTCTAATAGTACTTTTTCGTTAGGCTTAAATATAGTAATTTCTTTTTCGACTCTATTTATTCTATTTTTTAGCGAAAAAACTTCCGAACATAAATTTGAGTAGTTTTCATTTGTGATTATCGCTCTACTATTTTCAATTGCGTATCCTCTAAGTAAGTATTGTTTTAATACTGAGTTAGCCCATTTTCTAAAAATAATGCCATTTTTGACTTAACGCGATATCCGATAGAAATTATAACATCGAGATTGAAATATTCTATATGGTGTACTTGCCCTTTAACCTGACGTGCATTTTTTGCACATGAGCTTTTTTCTTCGAGTTCTCCTTCGGAAAATATATTTTTTATATGTTTAGAAATGACAGTTCTATCTCTATTAAAAAGCAAAGCTATATCGTCTTTTGATAACCATACTGTATCTTGGTTTGGTTCTATTCTTACGTCTAAAGAAATTTTCTCGTTTTTAAATTTTATAATTTCGTATTTTTCCATAAAATTCCTCCTACTTATATAGAGGGGCTATTTTTTGAAAAGTTGACAAAAAAGTTAAATTAATTTTTATAACTTCTGAGTGGATGGCTTTTTAGCAGAAGGTAACGCTGCTATAGGTCTTATAGACCTTATAAGGGAAGGAAACGCTAATGTAGTGGGAGTTCTGCTGCAATAGAAAAATATTTCCAAGGCGGTCATGAAAAGATAGAAAAAATGGGCATACCAGTTTATTGCCCAGCATCAATAAAAGAATTCAAAGATAATAGGCCTTTATTCTAATTTGCATTAATCTTATATATTGCGTTATTTTCTTTTATTTGTTTTAATACTAATAGATGGTGTGCGCCCTTCTTGGGATAAAGCTTCGTTAGTTAGCTTTCCACCATTTTTTCTTTTCTCTTTAATTAAAGATACATATATATCTATTTTTATTTCATCAGATGCTACAAGACGGTATTTCTTTAATTCTTCGCCTTTATGTCTCAACTTATCTTTTCTCAAGTATTTTCTAAAATAACTTTTTCATTTGAACTGGGATTAGGATTAACATCAAACTCTACATAGTCTCCTTTTATTCTTGGGCGATCGGTAATTTCAATATTTTCCCAAGTGCCATCTTCTAAAACACTAATCTCAATAGATGGGTGATATCTGGTTCTTTTGTTTTTAAATATTCTATATTTTTCCATAAAAATAACTCCTACTTATTTAGAGGGCCTATTTTTTGAAAAGTTGATAAAAATAATTAAAATCAGGAGATTTTCCCAATGGTAAAAACTCTAATAAATCTCTCTATTATTAATATAGATATATATAAAGAAAAGGACATGAGTTTTAACTGCTTAATGTCCTTTTATAAAATTATGGATTTGGCTGTGGTTGAGTATTGCCTGAATTGGTAAATAGGATATATTCAGAGCCACTAGCAGTACGAATATAGAACACACCTTCTCCAATGTAATAAACTGTTACAGCAGGGTTAGCACTTGTTGAAGTAGGGCTGGAACCACTTAAACCAAATTCGAATATGTAGTAGCCGCTATCAGTAATTACAGTTTCTTTTTCAGGATAGTCAGTAACAGCAGCTAAACAACCATAGTCTGAATAGATAAAGTTTTCTGTAACTACTTCGTTTGCTTCACGAGTATATTTGAATGTACCTATAACTTGAGGAGTTACTGTAGTACCACTAGTAGTATATCCTCCATCGGATTTAGTGAAGTCATACCATTTAGTCCATTCACCACTTTCGATTGTATCTGATACAGCAATAGTAATTGTTGGGTAAGGATTATTTTGACTTACTACAGCAGGAACTTGAGTGTAGGAAACAACTCCGTTCATTCCACTTGTTAATTCAAAATTAGTTGCCAAATATTCAACTGTTAAGGTGAGCTGAGCGTTAACATTTCTAAAGATAACTTCAATGCCGCTACTATTATTTGAGATATGGAGATAATAGCCAGTTGTGAATGTAGGTCCATCTCCTACCCAATCGTAACTATACTTAGCTATCAAAGTATAATTTGAAGTAAAACTAGTCTCGTTATATTCGATAGTTGTAGTGGCATAGTTATGAGCGGTGCTGCCTGAGCCTTCTGTTACTATTGTAGTGATTTGCCTAATATAATTGTGCGTTATAGTGTTGTAATCGTAGTCAGTTATCCGTCGGATACGCCGCTGCGTTTGTCCTCCGACAGATCCGCCACTTAACGTCATACCATCACCAATATACTTAGATATTATAGCCGGATCGCTAGTAACTGTGATGGTGTTACCGTTTCGACTAATTGTATAAGTTCCATCTGCATTAGGTGTTATAGTTCCATAGTAGGAATTCGTATCATCAATATTTAAAATTCCTGATCTAACAAGAGCATAAATGTCGTCTAAGTCTGCATTTTCATCGAAGTCTGGGATAGCTCCAATATATTGTGCTCCATATGGAATGTCTCCTGAAATTGTGTCAACTACAAACATTTCATTTAGAGTTTTTCTATTTACTGTTTGAGCTGCAGCAGAAATATCTAGATAAATCAAATATCCTCCACAGCCACCTTGACAAGAACCTAGAGCATACTCTCCTTCATTAACAGGAATTTCAAAATAGTATATTCTTTTTGCATCAGATTGGTGGTTAGTATAATCAGGAATAAGAGTTGCATTTACGCCAATCCATCTTGTATCAAAAGCAAAAACATATTCTTCACCATTTACATAGAAATGCGTTTTATCTGTTGGTCTATTAGTAATGGTGGAATCATCAGACCATTCACCGTTTTCATATAAATAAATGTTATCTGCTATTGGATCATCATTGTTTTTGTAAACGTATTTGATTTTCTCCATTGAAATAATATTATCGTTTGCATCACGCTCAATTTTGTGCAAAGCGAAGAAACTATTATTATCATTGTGGTAGTTACCAGCAAAGAAATTAATGTAACCTTTTTCTTTCAACTTAAAGTCGACAGAATCTTCAGGCATTTGATAATTATCCTTATATTCGTTGTTAATTAAAACTCTATCAGCTGTAATCAGTTTATCCATACCAATGCTAGAATTCATAAAGTGAATACCACTAACATATGTTGAATCAGTATCTAATGTATCTTCTAATTGTTGCAATGCAGTAGAAAATTTAACGAAGTTTAGACTTCCACTATAGTTATTGCTTGTTGCAACGCCATTTGTATTAAATGTTATCGGGCTTAGCTGAGTGTTCCCGTTATAACAACTATCATTGATGGTATATAAATTTTTGCCGGTTCCAGTAAAACTACCATTGGAGTACGAGCTAGAGATTCTTGCGATATCATATTGCGAGATACGAACGTCACCAAAGTTACCAGTTTGAAGAGTGGTTGTGTTTTGTCCATTATATCTATCATAATATCCACCAACAACATATCCAGTATTCATTGGAGATGTGTAGAAATGTTCAACACTGATTTTGCCTTGCTGATAGTTAAAAGGATTGTCGTTACCTTTCAAACTATCTCCATTAACAGTAAGTGGAATATATCCAGGTTGTCCTGATCTTTCGGTTATACCAGATGATAAAGTGAATCCAGCTTCTGTTGTCCCAGTATATGCAAAATTTTGAGTATTTAAATCATAGTTTCTTTCTGTGAGAGTTATTAAGGTATAGTCATTTGTTTGAGTTGAAGTACTGGTCCAAGAAGTATTACTTAGTCTTAAGTAACGATTGTTGCTATATCTAAAATAGTACTGATTTCCACTTGTTGTTACTGTCCAAGATCCTGTATTAGTATTGCCTTCAAGACCACTATTGGTAGCTCTAATATAATATGTGTTTCTATTGTAAACACAAGAAATTGTAACAGTTGATCCATTAGTCGGAGTTGGACTAATTGTAAATTCTGTAGCGCTTGCGAGGCTGGCAGTTGAACCAATACTTCCACTATAAGTGAGATATCTATAATTATTATTTGCCGAAATAGCGTATGTAATGTTATCTTTATATTCTGCTTGTAATTGGCCATTCACTATAGACCAATCAGTTACGCTTGATTCTCCTACGCTAAAAGATGTTCCGTTATAATTTAAGTAGAAAACTTTTTCTTGAAGATCATTATTAGCGCTATTGTATCCGTTTATAGTTTCACTTACTTCTGCGTGTGCTACTAAAGCGCCATTTTTAAGATGCCATTTTGCAGCATTAGATGAATTTGCGGTAGTGGTTAAAGTGCCGGTATTAGAAATAGCAGTAAAGTTTCCAGTGTTGTCGCTTGTAGTTCTAACATAATAACAATTGTCTATTTGACTGTCATAATGCAATTCATAAACTGTCTTAGCGGTACTTTCGCTGATATCTGTTAAGCCACCAACATAAGCTTTATGGTCTGTATTAGGAGCGTTTTCGCCAGTATTTCCACTTTGATTAATAAAATAGTAGCTCCCAATAGTTTCGCCAGATACATATTCACTATCTGCAGCGACCGTTTTATCGGATGAATAGTAAACAGGTTTAGTAAAACTTGAATACATTCTTCCGTAATGTCTATTATCGTAGAGGACATTCGTGTCTATTAAATCGCCATTTTCATCGTATATTTTTGTTTCTTTTTTTGGATACTCAGGAATTGTTCCGTCACTTTTTCTTCCATCCATAAATCTCGATTTATAGATTCTTTGCAACATCTTTGCCATGTCAACAGAACCACCCCAAGAAGTTCCTGAACTGTTGCTGACATAAGTTTTAGTTGTTGCTTTTGGGTCATATACTTGTTCGTTAACTAAATCGACAGTACGTTTATAATTAGGCTCAACAAAACCAAAAGCAATGTATTCTGATAGGTTTGTTGTGCCAATATTTTGGACAGATGCTAGTCCACTTTCAAAACTTAGGGATGCGCCATGAATTCCAACATTTGTTACAGTTGCGTTAGAGTAACCTGCAACAGCACCAGCTAAGGCATGTGCTGAATCTGTTGATGCAACAATTGTAACGTTATCTAAATAGAAATTTTGAACATAGTTACCAGCGGTAGTGTATGTAACTAAAACATTATTGTCGTTTGTGTCGAGTAACTCATGAATAGTACCATCGCTATCAATGATTGATGAAGGTACGACATTTGTTGATTCAGTAGTACCTAATACACCAAATAATCCAAGTATTTCGTAAGAATCACTGTGAGTATTACTTCCTGATGGATGCCTTGGGTCTTTTGTGTATTCGCTATAATCGTTAGAAATAGTTAAATCGGTAATAACGTGACCATTACCATCAAAGGAACCAACAAAAGGATATTTAACAGTGCCAATAGGTGGAATTACATAACTTTCGTCGTTACTGATATCCATATCTAAGTCTTTTGAAAGAATGAAATGATATTGTTGTTTAAGAACGTATTCGCCTGTATTTTCATCTAATACTGCTTCATTGAAGTAGCCCATTTCTTGCAGCCAAGAAAGGTAATATAACTGAATTGGACGAGCAATTTCAAATGGACTAGCAGCAGTGCCATCTCCACTTTCAAAATATGAACCATGAATGTTTCCGTCAACGCTAATAGGTGAAGATGTATCTGAATTAAACCAAGATATTGTAGGAAGCAAAATGGACATGCCAAAAGCACATGCGCTCACACCGAGTATCATTGCTTTAGTATTAAGTTTCTTAAAAATCTTAAGTGCCATGCGTTTCCTTTCTGCCTCATTCGACTGAGACGATAATGTCTTTTAAATCGTTGCCTAATGTAACGTCGTTTGCTCCCAAACCATTAATTTCAGTAAAGTCATCGTTTTCAGTGAACTTTTCAATTAATGATTCGTTGTAGTTTATGTAAAGAAGTACATTTAAGTGGTTTACATTGTTGATAGTTGTAACCGAAGTATATTGTAAAGTGAGAATAATCGAATCACGTTTACTATTTCCGTTTACTGCATCAATTATTACGAAATTTAAAGGAGTGATAGTAGGGGCAGCTGGAGGCTGTGGATTTATACCTGCTTTGAAGTAAGCGTCTGCTGCTTGCATAAATGCGCTTACATTAGTGATATTATCTAAATCCTGATCAGTGCTATATGTTGTGAATGAATTATAGTTACTAAGTTGTCCTATCGAAAAGTCTGCTCCACTAGAAATAAATTTGTATGTAGTTATGTCGCTTGGATCGTCTGGATCAGGATCGACAGCACTAGTGTTTCTAGTTATTTCAACAGTTACAGTTTTTGGATCTTGAGCAGTTGCTGCAGGGACATCAGTTCCATATAGATGAATTCTTACCAATGCACCTGTATATGAATTTTGATGAATGAAGATAGTATCGTATGTGTTTAGTCTTAAATTCTTTAAGTCAAATTTCGGTGAACCATCAAGTTCTGAATCTACATCGGTTGCATCACCGTTATAGTCTTTTGTAAATTTGTAAACATAGAACTTTGCATGAGCATCATAAATATTTCCGCTAACAGTTTGACTACTTCCAACTTTTCGGTTTTCCATAAACCACGCTAAAGCAGCCGCACAAACGGCGAATAATGAAAAAAAGCACATAGATGCTGCGCCAATATATTTCAATGTTTGTTTGTTAATTTTGTTCATCATTTGTCAGAGAAATTATTAGTCAGTCACTAATTATAACCCCGCACGTAAATAGTTTTACTTATATGAAGTTAATATGCAAGAACTAAATTATAATAATTTAACGATTTCCCTTTAAAATCGTAAAATTGTCATAAAAAGTGTTAATTATAAGTGTAATAGCAATTCATACTTGTATGTGTTTAGATTAGCACTCTAATTTGATTCTTTGATTTTGTATAAAAACCAAAAGAAAAGCCTGTTTAACGAAAAAATGTAAAAAAATATTGGTATAGTTATTAACTATATGTATAATGAAATTGTATAAGGGCAAAACTACAGAAATGTAGCGACGCAAAACTAAAGGGTCTTAAAAAGATAGCCAGTTGCCGGAGAAGAAAGGCAACTTTTTATTTTCAAAAAACTATGTTTAAAGCCAAAAGAAAGATTGTAATTACATCGTTAATTTCAATGATTGGCGTCCTTATAGGGGCTCTATCAGTTTCTTTAACATGGTTTGCAAAAATGAACTCAATTGACGATCTTGAAATTGGTGGGTCTGTCTTATCTCAATATTTTGATTCTGGAACTGGCACAGACGCTGATCCTTTTGTTATCACTCGTCCAAAACACTGGGAGAACCTTGTTTGGTTACATAATAACGTTAGTAATTTCTATCAAGCTATCACTGATAATGAAGTAAGTCCTGAGCAACAAAATGACCAAGGTTATTATTTCCAAGTTGGCAAATTAAACGAAACTTTAAATGATGGAGTTTACTATGTTTACGATTATACAAACGAAGGATTAATCAATCCTAATAACACTCTTTTAAATAGTAGAACTCTTAACCTTCAAGGTCTTGGTTCATTAATTCCTATTGGATGCGACACTAAACCATTTTTGGGTGTTTTAAATGGGCACGGTATTTGTGTTTCTGGTTTTGATATTCTTGGATACGAAGATATAAATTATAACCTACAACATGATGTAGGAGAAGATGGATTTAATGATGTTGGAATCTTTGGATATATTGGCAACGATTCAGCTGTTAATAATATTTATTTTGATAATTTCACAATTCATTTAGCCAATGCTAGTTCTATTCGTTCAAATAACTCTCAATTACATAACGAAAGCTTCCATACTTCTGTTGAAGACGGAGATCCTGACATTTGTTTTGCTGGCTACATAGCTGGACATATGCATTATTCTTCATCTGTTGAAGATGTTTATATTAATAACTGCACCATTGAAAGTGGATGTGCTTCCACTGTTGGTTTTGGCTATTTTGGTGTTGTTGAAGAACAAAATGGTAATCCTAAGTCAACTCCGCTACAAGAAATTCAAGAAATTAAACAAGCTGGTGCTGATAATAACTTTGGTGGTTCTCTTGATTTCTATACAGTTTATGAAAGACTTTCTCAAATTTATGCAACGGCTCCATCGACTAGCTATTATGTTGATAATCAAACTTTAGTTGTAAACGATAAAACTGGTACTTTAACAGGTGAAACAAAAGATTTAAATGATCCAGATAAAGATTCCATTTATCATCACGAAACGCAAGTAACAGCATGGTCTAGCCATGGCTATAAGTACGTCGATTATGATGATTATGGTGGTGGTGTCTTTAACTTCTCAGATGATAACGACTTAATGAGCAGTAATAATCCTAACATTTATCAATGTTTAAATGGTTTGAGTACTCATTACACAAAAACTGTTACTACTTATACGTTCTCAGATACAGCCTATGGTTGTTTCCTTATTCAAAACGGAGATTATTATTTAAATCACAGATATTATCCGACTGTTCAAGCAGAAACAGATGAAAACTATGCTGCTGGATGGAATTTTACTGGCAATGATACAGGCAATCTTTATACAAAGGTATTTGATGTTACATATTATTTAAACCGCTCAAATTATTCTTTAACAATGAGTACAACACCTTCTACTACTTGGACTAAAAATACTGATGGCGAAATTTATACAGTCGTTAATGGTGCTAATTATTATATAGATTATGATAATGGTTGGTGTTTATCTCCGTATAAAGATAGGTACACAATCAATGATGGAAATGGTCATTATTTAACTTGCACTAATTCTAATATTGGTAACTCAGGTTCAGCTGCAAACGCGACAAAATTTATTCTTGCTAATCCTTCTGGTGATACCACGATTTTATTTAAATATAATAATAATTATTACTATTTAAGTAATACAAACGAATCTTTGGCTATTTCTACTACAGCTAAAACATGGAATAAAGAAGGAGATTATTACTATACAACTATTCAAGGCCATAAATATTTCTTAGTTTATAGTGGTGGTTGGACTTTACAGGTTGAAGATGGAGTTAGATTAGGTGATGGGAATAACCATTACATTACCTCTACAAACAATAGTGCAGTAAGCAATACAGGAACATTAAATAATTCTGTCATTTGGCATTTCTCTACTTCATCAGGTGATACTCAAATTTACTATATTAGCGGTGGAACCAAGTATTACTTAAATCATTCAAATGCTGGTGCATTATCAATTTCATCATCTTCGTCCTCAAATTCTACTTGGAAGAGAAATGGTGATGGCCTTTATTTCTCCTACGGCAATTTTGACTATTACTTAACATATTCTAATAATGCTTGGAGAGTGGTAGATGTTGAATACTACACTATTAATGATGGAAATGGTCATTATCTTTCGGCAAATGGTTCTAATACGTTCTCAAATGCAAATGCTAGCGGTGCTACACATTTCTATTTCCAAAACAATCCTTTCATAAATCCTGAAATAATAAATCCATATGGCACAATTAATTATGTTTATAATGGCACAATTTATTATTTAAATCTTTCAATTAATGGCTCTTCTGGAACTTTACAGTCTTCTAATTCTAGTAGTAGTACAAGCTGGCTTAATAATGGCAATTCGATTTATTTTATAGATAATGAGGTAACTTACTTCTTGGAATATAACAATGGCTGGGTTATTAGAAGGTATGCTGATGCAGGCTACATTACTGATGGAACAAATTATATGACCGTAAGCGGAACAACAATTGGAAATACTACTGATGTAAACGCTGCTACTTTGTTTGTATTCTCTATATCTGGCACTAATCCAAGTGGAACTATTCGCGCTTTGGGAACTACAACTTACTTAACCAATAATAACGGGAGTTTGAGAGCTTCAAGCACAGCTACGATTTGGGAGAACAATGGTTCTAATTTTTATAATGGAAATTATTACTTAAAATTTTACGATGGTTCTTGGACATTGGACACTGACAATTATGTAGGATTCTATATTGCTAAAGGCGATTATTATTTGATTTATAATGGTTCATCACTTTTGGGTTCTACAACCCCATCAACTATTTGGATTCCTTCTGCTGGGTCTTTCTCTAGTGATCCTGGAACAATTAGAATAGCGGGTTCAACCAATCAATACCTATATATTAGTACTGGATCAGGTACAACAGTTAGCGTTGGTTCGTCGAGGTCCTGGATTTTGACCAATGGTACTATAGCTTATCGGTATAGCAACAGATATTATTACATTTCTGCTATTTCAACTAGTGGTGTTACGGCCACAAGAACTGGCACAAATGGAACAGTTCCTAATAGTGCTGCTTTAACATTTACTCAAGCTGTTGGCTATTCAAAAACTACTATTTTGGATAATACTTTAAGAAATACTATTTCAACAAAAATGGAGGTTTCTAAACCACAAATTACAAGAACTAATTATGCTGCAAACAAAAATAGTAGTTCTGACTTCTCTCATACTGAAGACTACTCATTACAATACTCTGCTCAACAATTACAAGAATGCATAAAGTCTACAGAAACTAATGTAAAGAGCGGACAAGTGACATATTTCCCATTACGTGTAGATAAGGTAGAAGGAACTAATAACTATCCAACTGGATGGCCAGCTTCAGATAAGAATACTGGCTATATTATTAGTGGATCTAACCTTGAAGGTAGTAGTTCAACTGATGCAGATCAAAAACAATGGGGCGATATTCGTATTTCAGGTTGGGCAAAAAGCAATATTGCTGGTTCATATTCTAATGGTGCATTCTCAACGATTTATACTGTTGATGGTACAAATTCAAATACGATTAGACAACTAAACGCTAATGAAAAAGCTGATAGTGATTATCAACATGCTTTATCTGAATTTGGAACAACATTAACTAAGAACTCTAGAGTTTTTGGTATTCACTTTATGGATGCTGCTATTTCTACTAACCATACTCTCAGAGCTAGACAAGCAAAGATTCTTGGACAAACTTATTATGATTACGAATTACCTGAAGACTCAATTGACTTCAACGTTTATCAAAGAGGAAAAATTAGTTTCTTTGCTGGTGAATATTTCACAAATAATAATGCATTCTTCTCATTACATAGAATCTTTAGAGACTCAAATAATAACATCACTTCTATTAAAGAAATCTCTGAAATTTATGCTCATAGTTTAAGACCAAATAAAACAAACTATGTTTATAAATTCACTGATAATACTTATACAAACGCAAATGGTACTTATACTGGTGAAACAACAAGAGATAGTAACTATAGCTCTACACCTGTATTTAAGACGTCATGGATTAAAGCTCCATCAGGCTTGAGCACAAGTAGTCAAAGATTATTCTATTTCTCCATTCCTTGTAATGCTGGTGAATATGCATTAGGTTCTGTTAGTGGTAAAACTGGTGCTTACTTATGTTACCTTGATATCGCTGCTAATGGTGGTGATGCTGTTCTTGAGTATATGAAAGACCCTGTAAGTATCAACGCATTTGATGTTGACTTCAGATCTCCTGGCGATGTTTCTCCACATTGTATTATTCAACTCGGTGCTGAATTGCCTACTGTAAGTACTAATACAAGCAATTTACAAGTTAGTGTTATTTTTGTAAGGGATCCATCTACTTTACCTAACGGTGACGATTATAAGGCTTATTACCCGACAGGAGGTGGAATATACATCATCCGGATAACGAATAAAACGGGTCAAATGTTTAAACTTAGTGTATTACTGGTCGATGACGATGACGACTTATATAGTGAGTACACGTTTGCATACCGGTTGATTTACACGAACGAGGACCACACAGATACCGTAATTGACGGTACTACCCTCTACGATGGTTTGGAAACTGAGGTAGATTTTTGGCAAAGAATGGCTATCTTTGACATTCCTAGTTCTGGGGAGGCCGTTGAAGACGATTATAAAGATGAATAAGGGCGGGCATAGTTTTATGAACGCCCTTTTCTATTAAATTAAAGAGAAGATAGAAAGCTAAGAAAATGTCGAATAGGTCTAATTTTATCTAGAATTTGGCAATTAAAAAGATGTAGCATTGACCACATCGTATTCAATCTTTTTAATGAAATATTTTTCTTAATATAGTAGTATTGTTGTTGCTGACAAGATTAATAATCTTTGGTTTATTTAAAAAAGAAGCTATTGAACGAGGTTAAGGAGTTGTGTTCAACAGCTTCCTTTTTAACTAGATTGAAGTGTGCGTATCAATAATTATTCTCCAAATGTCTGATGAGAATGTAATTTCTTGCGAACCTGTAAAGACTGTTAAGTCGAAGGTTGCCTCCGCATTGGCTTGATAATACGCAATCAAGTCAGTGTTGTATGTATATTCGATGTATAAGTCAGTTGTGTAAGCACCAACGTTAGAAGATTGTGCTAGTGGAATACTATGATCTTCTATTGAGTTAGTTGGTTTAGAACCAGTTACGTCGTCTCCATTATTTGTTAAGATAACGAATTTAGACATATTACTGATGCCATTGAAGACAGTTTTGCATGAGCTGTAGATTGTAGCGACACTTGTTTCGTCGATACCGCCTGCAATATTGTCATAATATTTAAATTGGATTAAGTTAGAAATATTTGTATCTACGTATTCTGGATTATTTATGTCAAATAATGGGCCTCTACAGTCAACAGTTAATGATAAATATGTGTTTGCAGGAACTCCATTAGGATATTGAAGAGTCAATTTTAAGAACTTACGTGCGTATACATTTCTAGTAGTAATGAAGCAATCGTATGGTTCTAAGTTCATATCAGTTGTTTCGATAGGTTCGTCGTGTTGATAATCCCATGTGTAGATATGCTTAGCAAGGATGTCGACATTTTGTTCATTACGAGATGAGACAACCATACCAGATGCTGATACAGTTCTATTTGCGTTAAACCATGCAACAGTTGCAGTTAAAAGAGTCGAGAGGTTAATCCCGACAAAAGAAATGCCAGCTACAATGATTTTAGTCTTCTTTTCCATTTAAATCATATCGGTAGCTGGCTATCTATTTAATAGACCCTATAGTTTTGCGTCACTACATTTCTGTAGTTTTGCCTTTATCGGTTTTACTATAGCTACAAAGTTAAGATTTTGCAACAAAAATTTACAATATTTGTTTTATAGGGGTTTTTATTATATAAAAGGGATTATTTTATACTTAATTAATATTATCTTGAAGAGTGGATAAATTGATTCAAAAATAAAACATTAATAAAATATTAATCAATAGTGATAAGGAATAGAAATATGGACAATAATAACCCTTTTGATTTATTTGATAATAAGTGGGCTTTAGTAAGTGCAGGAAGCATTGATAATTTTAATTGTTGCACTGTTAGCTGGGGTAGTTTAGGTATACTATGGGGTAAGAAAATAGTTACTATCTATGTTTATCCATCTAGGTATACATGTGACTTCTTATTAAGCAATGAATATTTCACAGTGAGTGTGTTTGATAAAGAATATAAAAAGGATCTAGCTATCTTAGGTAGTAAGTCTGGTAGAGATATAGATAAAATAGCGTTAACTAAATTAACTCCTAAACCTATCAAGGAAAGTGTTACATATAAAGAAGCTAACCAAGTTTTCTACTGTAAGAAAATATACTTTGGTCAATTTAATAAAGATAATGTAGCGAACGAAATAAAACAAAACTATATTAATAATCCTGGTTCATTCCCAAGAGACAAGAGTGGCGAGTGGCAAACTCACTATATGTTTGTTGGAGAGATAATAGAATAACCTTTATAAATAATTAATTGTTAAAGGATTGTTTGTGTTATTATTTTTTACGTATAAATTAAAGGAAGACGATTATGAAAAAGATTAGTACATTACTTATTGTGTTAATTGTAGCTGCTATCATCATTGCTATTTCGTTTATTGATGGTGGCGCAGTATGGCACAAGATATTCATAGCTTTAGGCATGGCATTGTTTGTTTTGGTTGCAGCTTTATTCTTAGCTAGAACATTGCCTAAGAACGGAAAGATAGATACGTATGCGCTCATAATCTTATTTGTTATATTAGCGGGTTATGGTTTCTATTGTTTATTAAACGGAATGACTGGTTGGGTAAGAGGCTGGCCACTTTGGGTTAAGATTTTAGTCCCATGCTTATTAGTTTTATTAGCGGTAGCTGCTATTGCATTAGACAATAATGGTGGCAAACGTAAAAAATAGTAATTGCATTTAATTATTGAAGCCTTCTAGCGATTAACGTTAGAAGGTTTTATTATTTTCTAATGCAAAACTAGTTTGCATATTGGTAACTATTGGTTTCATCTCGTATATTCGAGTTGTCATTTTCATTTAGGGGGTTACATTTATTTTTGTTTTGTGAGTAAATATTTGCATGGATAAAGTTGAATCAGTATTTAAAAACAAAAATTATGTATTAACGTTCTTAGGGGCGTTCGTTAGTAATATAGCAGCGTTACTTCTTAACTTTGCTACTAGTTACTATATTCTAGATATCACAGGCAATAATGCTTTATATCAGGGAATATATTTATTTGTTTGTGGTATTACTTTCGTTGTTGTTTCGTTATTTAGTGGCGTTTTATCTGATAGATTTAATAAAGCTAAGATAATGTATCTATGTGACTACGCGAAAGGAGCGGTAATTGTCGCAGGTGGACTACTTCTTTTGATATTCCAAGGAAATAATAGTGCTCAATTAGTTTTGCTCTTTATATTGGCTGTTTTATATAACATCATTGCAGCCATATTCTCTCCTGCTAGTCAATCCTTGCTTCCTTTTATATTAAAAGAAGAACAACTTCAACAAGGTAATGGCATATTAACAGGAATGAATGCGTTTGTTTCTATATTAGGCGCTGTTCTTGGTGCTCTTTTATACTCTATCTTACCAATATATGTTTTGATGTTTCTTATTGGTGGGTGTTATGTAGGTTCCGCAATTAGTGAAATGTTTATTCGCTATTTTGAAGAAAAGAAAGAAGATAAATTAACTATCGGTGTTGTATTCCAAGAATTGGGAGATTCATTTAGATACTTATTAACAAAAAGAGCGATTGCAATGTTTTGCGTAATCGCGTTATTTGTTAATTTCTTCTTCACTCCATTAAGCTCTAACTTTATTCCTATATTTGTTAAAACAGATGTAGCAGGTTATGAAAATTATTTATTACATGATGTATTTACACCTGAAATGTGGGCCGCAGTTATATCTATTTGTATAGGCGTAGGCACAATTATTGGTGCTTTAGTATTATCTATGAGAAAGCAAATGGATAAAGTATCCAAGTTTATGAAGACAATGTTCGTTATTCTTGCAGGGCTTATTGTTGGTTGCTCATTGCTATACTTCCTCTTGGTTGATAGAGGTAATAACGTTAATACTTATTTAATAATGTTCTTAATAATAGTTTTACTTATGGGTGTTGTTATTTCCCTAGTTAATGTTCCATTAGGAACTGTTCTTGCTAGAAACGTAGATAAAAACATGTTAGGTAAAGTTCAATCTTTAATTAATATTGGATCACAAGGATTAACTCCTTTAGCTTCTTTCCTTGGCGGATTAGTTATTCAATCAGCAGGAAATAGTGTTTTGCTATTTGGATGTTCTGCAGGTTTTATTTTAATTACCTTAGTATTTGTATTGAATAGAACCGTTAATGAATTATAAGCTCATAAGTTGTTCTGTTTATGCGTTATATATATCATCAATTGTGATTAAAATGTAGTTTTCTGGATCATTAATTGAAAAGCCAGATTTGGAAATAAAACCCAATTTGTTGTATTCAATATTCTTTTTTGACAACTGATATTTTTCTTCATTAACAACAGAATCATCAACTAATTCTTTTGTAAATTTAACTTCATAAAAGTCGTATCCATTTTTGTTCATTGTTACAACATCAAATTCCCCATTTGTTTTGTTAATTGGGTCGTCATAATAATATTTTCCAACTTTGTATAGCGGTGGGTTTATTTTTCTTTCAATATTTTGTTTTATAAGATATTGAGCACTTATTCTTTCAAATTCTTTTGGAACAAAATGTTCATAGAAATCTTCTTTAATAAACTCATTAAAAAAGTCTTTGCTGTTCATTGTTCCAAAAAATGACAATCTTCTAAAGATGTATTTGTAATAGAATAGCGTTAATCTATCACAAATTTCGTAAATAGCTTTCTTTTGACTCTCATCATTAATTGGAGAAACCCTACTAATTGCATCCATATCTTCTAATTTTTTTAAAACATCTACTAATGTTGGAGAAGATGTGACGTGTGATTTATTCAAAATATCTGAAAACTTCTTATTTCCTGCTGCAATAGCAGTGAATGTTTCGTTTGCATTAGCCATTTTATTAATTTCTAATGCTACAAAGTCTTTTGCTTCAGTTAAAAGTCTAGAATTAGGAGATGCAACTAAATTAATGATGTTTTCTTCAACACTAAGCTTATCATCAATGAATTGGTTGTAGTAAGGCACACCACCAAAAACAGAGTAAATGGCTACTTTATCCTCATTAGTCATTAAGGGATAAAATTTTGCTGAATCATAGTAGTTCATTTGTCTTACATTTATCTTTATTGAGAATCTACCATATAGAGGATTTTTACTACTTAATATTTCTTTCATTACAGCAACGTATGATCCACATAAAATAAATTTTAAATGGCATTTATTTTTATATTCGTCAACTATTGTTTGGATAATACTGTCTAAAGAATAATTATTTTTTCTTAAATATGGATATTCATCTAAAACAAGTACGACTGGTTTATCTAAAGATTGTGTAAAAATAAATTTTAAACATTCTCTAATAGAAACAAAATTTGGAGTAGGCATATTAAAAACTTCAGAAATTTTTTCAGAAAGAAATTTTGCATTTGTTTTCTCTGATGCATCAACACATTCATAATATAAGCTAATTAAATCCGTATCCTTATAGGATTCTTTAATGAGTTCACTTTTTCCAATTCTTCTTCTTCCATAGACTACAATGCCTTCATAATCATTGCTTTCGTACGCCTTTTTCAAGATGCCTAATTCGTCTTGTCTTCCAATAAAATTCATACTTTTGCCTCCTGGTAAGTTTATTATAAACAATGCGATACATCATGTAAATATGTTACTCGGTTTTTTCCGAGTCGGTTTTTTCCGAGTAACTTTTTTTACGTACGTTTGTATTGATGATTTTCGTAGAAAAAGACTAGAAATTTTTGAAATCTCTAGTCTGTTTTTGATTGAACTTTTAATTAATATTCGATTGTAACTGGTGTTCTACCATTAGCAACTCTAAGAGCGTTGAACTCTTCAAGAACCTTAGCTTCTTCAGCTTTGTATCTTTCTAATTGCTCTGGAGTCATCTTGGCTTCTTTAGCTTTGATTTCGTTTTCAATCTTAACTCTTTCTTCAGGCATTACCCATGTACCACCTTCAGCTTCAACAGCTGCTTTTTGGTCTTGAGCGATTGCGATGTTATCAATCTTAGTGAATTTTTCAACTGTCATGAAGAAGAACATAATGCCCATTAATAAGTAACATACACCTTCAACACCAAAGCCTAAGATTGTGTGAACAATTTTCTTAGTTTCGACATCTGGGAATGCAGAGTTAATACCAACGATAATACCGTTACATAATCCACTCATAGCGACCATGATTGAACCATAAACTGCCATTGTGAATCCGTCAGTTCTCTTTCCATATACTGCTTCTTGGTGATCAAGGACTAATGCCATAACAGCAATAGCGATGTACATTGCAGGGCAAGTACCAAGTGCTTTAATAATGAATGAGATAACAGCTAACAAACCAGAAGTTGAAATGTCTGCTTGACCTAAGAAGTCTTTTATTAAGACATTTTCTTGTAAATTTGAGAATAATCCAAAGAATGCAATAGCACCACCAAGTAATGCTAAGAATCCACTGAATGCAATTGTTTTGGATTTGCCAATTTTTGAAGCAATCATCCAAGCAAGTGGCATACCTAATGCAGTAGGAATAGCGCCTAATGTGTTAATAACTGATGATAATGAGTTACCACCTGTCATAGCTTGTGAATAGAATGACATATCGTTATTCTTCATCATTCCACCAAATTGATATAAGAAGAAGAATACAATGATAATCCACCAGTATTTATCGTGTAAGCAGATTTTTGCTTGCTCACCCATAGATATTTTCTTAACTTCTTTGTTACCTTTTGCTTCTTCTGCAATCTTAACTTCTTCTTCAGTGATTCTTTCTCTAGTGAAGAAGTATTCAATAATACAACCAGCGATTAATGTAACGATCATAACGATCATTAAAACGAACCATTTTTCATTAGCTGCTGCACGAGTAACTTCAGTAGTGTAATCTACACCTTCAGTTAAACTCTTTACTTCTAAGAAGTCATTTGTGAATTTTGCAGTTAAGCTGTTTGCTTTAATATATGCATCTGAGTAGTTATATTTTGGTAATAAGTGTAGTACGTCGACCAAAACGCCACCAAACATACCAGAAACACCTGCTGCTGCTAATTGAGCAACCATGATACATGTACCTAATAAGCCACGAGATTTGCCGTCTCTAGTAGATAAGTTAACTAATGCACTATGTGATGTGTAGTAAAGTGGCCATGCTAATGCGTAATAAAGGTTATAACCAACTGCGACTAAGATAGATGTACCTACGTCGATATCAGTGATACCTTCTGCACTGTGGCTAGGGAATAAGAATAAGAACAAGAATGAAACAAGAATAACTGGCATACCAAGTAAGATAAGTGGTCTTGCCTTTCCTGCTAAAGTTGGTCTTCTTTCTAATAATCTACCAACGAATAAGTTACCTATAACAATTAAGATTGAGCTGAAGATAGGTAATAATGTTTCGAATAAAGGTGCCCATTCACCCATACCTAAAACTTTGTCCCAGTATTGGACTAACCAAACGTTAATAATACCGTTTGAAATAAGAGCGAGAAGTGGACCAAGCAAATAACCTAACCCTGCTTCAGGGAAAAGTTTAACGTTTGCGGCTTTGACTTTGCTTCTCATTAGCGGACTGTTAAAAAACCCGCCATTTTTAGAATCTTTTGCCATAAAACTCTCCTATAAATCTTTAATATAATACCACACACGTATTAAAATACAAAAAGTGATAATATAAATGACAACATGAAAAGTTTAGATGAAATTATAATTTACAAAGACGACAATATTGTTATTTTAAATAAACCTTCTTTTTTGTTATCGCAAAAAGATGGTACTGGGGAGGTATCTTTGGAAGATTATGTTCAAGAATATTTCCGTAACAAGAATGCGCGTTTAATTAATAGATTAGATAAGGACACAACTGGTTTGATTGTGTTTGGTTTAAACGAGCCAACAATCAAATATTTCAATGAAGTTTTTTCTAATCACGAGAAAGTAGAAAAGAAGTATTTAACATTAGTAAGTGGACAAGTAACTGAACCAGGAGAAGTAAACGCCCCTATTAGAAAAAACTTCCAATTAAAGAAAATGGTAGTGGCTTCTGAGAAAAATGGTGGTAAGAAAGCGCTCACTTTATATAAACCAATTAATGTATTTGATGACACTACTCTTTTAGAAGTTACTTTAAAAACAGGAAGAACTCATCAAATTAGAGTTCATATGTCTTATATTCGTCATCATGTCATTGGAGATTATAAGTACGGTGACTTCAAGATAAATAACAAATATAAGAACGAATATGGGTTAACAACACAGTTCTTACATAGCTATTCATTAACGTTTAATTGCTTAGATGGAAAATATAAATATTTAGATGGTAAACATTTTGTTTGTGACCTTCCAGAAGGCCTTAAAAATATTTTAAATTCAAAAGTAGGGTAATACATAACATATCTTAATGAAATAAAAAGCATTAAAAAATATGCAATTAGCAAAAAAACGCATTTTGAGTGAAAATTTCTAATATATTAAATATATTAGGAATATTTTAAAACTCAATTTTTTAGATTTTTAAAAAAAATTCTTTACACATTCGTTATCACGTATGTATAATAAGCCAAATCATTTTTAGGAGATGATTTTCTAAAGGACGGATACAAAATAAAGTCATTTGCTACTTATTTAAAGGTATCCACCTATTCATTAGGAGGTAGAAAAATGAAAAAGAAAATCCTATTTCTCTCTTCTGTAGCTATTTTAGCTTCTGGTGGCCTTGCTGCATGTAGTGATAATGGAGAAGGACCTGAAGTTGAGAAGGAATTCAAAAGCAATGCTGAAGCACTTGGCATTTCTAAAGATGCTCTTCAAGAAATGGTATTAGGCGATTACGATGAGCTTTATAGAAAAGCTGCTGCAATCACTGATCCAGCAAAGACTGACGAAAGATTTAAAGCTTTTGCTAAAGCTGAATATGAATTAATTTATGGTTCAGGTCTTGTCATTCCTTGGTTAGCACAAAACGGTACTACAGCTTCTGTTTCTAAGACAATTCCTTGGCAAGCTGGTAGAGCTTCTTACGGCTTAACTAGTGACAAATTCAAAAACGTTGTTGCTACTAACGCTGCTATGACTAAAGAAGAAAGAGCTAAAGTTACTGCTGCATATGATGATGCAAAAGCAAATCAACCTGCACCTTTCGAAGCTGATCAAGACGGTTGGGTCTCATTAGCAAACCAAAATGCAAACCCTGCATTTGCTGATGATGGTTCCTACACAGTTGGTAGTGGTGAAAATGCTGTTACATTCGCAGGCACAAGAATTAAAAAGGAATTAAAGACAACTTATTCCAAAGAACCTGAAAAAGCATTCTTAAACTACTTAACAAATACTTGGACTTACAACTCATACCATTACTGTAATATGGTCGACGGCTTAGTCGAAAACGATAAGTTCGGTAATGTTGTTGGCGCTCTTGCTGATAAATATAAAGTTGAGAGTTTGGCAGATGGCAAACAGGTTTGGACATTCCATCTTAAAGATGCTGAATGGGTTGATAATAAAACTGGTGAAAAGAAATATGATGTCGTCGCTGATGACTTCGTTGCTGCAGCTGAATACGTCCTTAATGGTCAAAACGCAGCTGGTGCTGCTAACTTAATGACTGGCTTCATCGATGGTGCTGCAAAATATAATGAAGACACATCTGCTGAAGGCGGAACTGGTGATTTCAGTAAAGTTGGTGTTAAAGCAGTCGATTCCAAAACAATCCAATACACATTAATTGAAGAAACTCCATTCTTCATGACTGTCTTAACTTATTCTCCATACTTACCAGTCAACCGTACATTCTTAAATACACAAGGTTCTGATTTTGGTAAAGATGAAAATAAATTATTGGTTAACGGTGCATTCAGAATCACTGAACACGAAACTAGTGGTCATATGATTTACACAAAGAATGATCGTTACTATGATAAAGAACACGTTTATCTCGATACAGTTAGACGTCAATTCATCGCTGGTGATAAGACATCAGCTGATATCCGTGGCATGTATGAAAACGGTGAAATTGATTCCTTCAGCGTTAACGTAAAAGATAGCGATGGTTGGAAGAAATACGTTACTGGTCCAGATGGAACTGGTTCACAAAAGAATCCATATGCATCTGACTGTAACGCAATCACTTCATTCGGTACTGCTACTTACATTGGTTACTTCAACTTCAACCGTAGTGGTTGGGAATACACAAACCAAGAAAACAACAAAAACTACAATGATAAGCTCTACACAGCTAAAGCTTTACTTAATAAGAACTTCCGTAAAGGTTTCTTATATGGCTTAAAAGTTGAAGAAAAATTAAAAATGTATTCACCTGATGATCCAATCGACTGGTGTATGAGAAGCTATACTAACAACGAATTAGTTTCTTGCAACGGTAAAGATTACACTGAATATGTTGATGCATACTATATGGAACAAGCATTAGTTGAAGATCCAAACTTCTCATTAACTGGCATTAGAAATAAAGCTAATATGGTTAACGGCAAAGCAACAGATCCTATCTACAATGCTGAAAAAGCAAAAGCATACTTTGCGAAAGCAAAGAATGAATTAATCTGTGCTGGTGTTCCTGCAGATGCATTCCCAATTAAGATTGATGTTATCGGTGACCAAGATATCGAATCTCGTGCATATGATGATGCAATGTATAAAGCATTAACTGATGCATGTGGTGAATTTGTCAAGATTAACTCAAATATCCCACAAAACGATGAACAAGATACTCTTTGGGGTTCAGTCGTCAACAACTATGACTTCTCATTATGGTCAGGTTGGGGCCCAGACTACGCAGATCCTAACACATATCTCCATACTTTCTGTATCAATGGTGATATGGTTGAACAATTAGGCTTTTAATTAAAAGTAGTTTGAACTATAATAGCAAAATGGGAGGAGATAACTCCTCCCATTCTTTTTTTTCAAAAGGAGGGACAAGTAAAATGGATGAAGTTATTAAAAACGGAAATAGAATAACTTTTAAAGATAAAGTCTTGCGTGTTTTTAAAAGCATTTCTAAAGCTATACATAATCCAACATTTGTATACATCTTACGTCGTATTGTTTCGTCTTTATTTACATTATTTTTATTAACTGCCATTGTTACGGCATTAATGAGATTTTTACCAGACATAAAATTCTATCCAATCAAGGACTACAACATGCTTCGTGGAAAATTAGGTCCAGAAGGTGCTGATAGATGGAGAGATTTACAACTTTATTTAGTTGGAAGAAGACATAGAGATGGATCACAAGTCTCTGTTTTAGAATCCATATTAACTTATTTCTATTGGATTTTGCCTATTCCAAAAGCCGTTCCAATTAAATGGAACACTTCTTATACGCAAGTTAAAGAGTATTATCAAGCATTCTGTTATTTTGGCCAAGCTAAATCAATTAGTGGTACTCCATATATTACAGATTTATTCGTAGAAAAAATGGGCATCTCATTTAAGATCTCTATTTGGACTACTGTTTTATGTTATGTTTTCGCAATTCCTCTTGGTGTCTTTATGGCAAAGAAACCAGGTGGATGGTTCGATAAAATTGGTAACGTATTTATCGTTTTAAACTACGCAATACCGGCATTGGTTTTCTATTTGCTGATGTGCAGCTGGATGGGTAAGAGTGATGGCTTCTGGGGATGGGGCCAATTCGGTAGTTTCTATGTTAAGGAAAAATGGCAATCAATTATTCCTCCGATCTTTTGTGTTGTCTTCCTGTCTATTCCTGGCGTCGCGATTTGGATCAGACGTTTCATGGTCGATGAGTTATCATCCGATTATGTTAAATTTGCGCGCGCTAAAGGCTTATCCGAAAATAGAATCATGTTCACACACGTCTTAAGAAACGCTTGTGTTCCATTAGTTAGAAACTTACCAGCAACATTCATTGGTGCTATCGTAGGTTCTTACTATATCGAGTATATTTGGTCTATTCCAGGCACTGGTAGATTATTAACTGGTGCGTTAAGTGGTTCGACACCAGATATTCAATTAGTTCAATCTCTTACATTCTTGTATGCAGCTTTAAGTATGATTTCATTCTTGCTTGGTGATATCGTTACTGTATTTGCTGATCCAAGAATTAAGATTTTAAGTGATTAAGGAGGGACAGATATGGCAAAAGATATTCAACCAGAAGCAATTCAAAACGAAAACGACTTATTTGTTCGCGTTCCTATCAACGAGACTGAATCAGAACACTTAGCAGCTGAACCATATTCTTATTGGAAATCAGTTTTTAGAGTCTTTATTAAAAAACCATCAGCAATCATTGCGATCGTTTGTATGTTCTTAATGATTGTTGGTATTATTGTTGTTCCTATTTGCGCGTATGAAGGCGCATACGAATCTAATATTGCTATTGCTAACTTAGCACCTTCAGGAGAACACTTCTTTGGTACTGACTTAGCTGGTAGAGATTTATTCTTCTGTTGTTTTAAAGGATTATCTAAATCATTATTTTTAGCATTCATTACTTCTATTATTAATGTCATTATTGGTACTGTTGTTGGTCTAGCATGGGGTTATTTCCGTAAGTTAGATCCAATTATGATTGAGATTTATAACTTATTTAGTAATATCCCTAGCTTATTACTTTATATGTTATTATCCTTCGTCTTTACTAACGCATTCCCTAGTATGACGCCTGAGCTAAGACTTATCTTTGCTTTGTGTAGTATTGGGTGGATTGGCGTTGCGTTATTTATTCGTAACCAAACAATTATTATTACAAACCGTGATTATAACGTTGCGTCTATTACATTAGGTACACCTGCTAGAAGAATTATGATGAAGAACTTACTTCCATACTTATTAGCAGTTATTATCACTGAACTTTCATTAATGCTCCCAGGCATGATTTCAAGTGAAGTTACTATGTCATTCTTCGGTGTTGGCTTACCTGTAGAAACAATTTCTATCGGTGCTATTCTTGATGCTGGATACCGTTACTTCACATCAAAACCATGGCAATTACTTGCTCCTGCTGGAACATTAGCATTCATTATTTTTACATTCTACTTATTAGGCTTAGCATTATCTGATGCTCTTGATCCTAAGAAACATAGATAGACTGGAGGGAAGATTATGTCAAATAAAGAAACATTAGTTGAAGTAAGACAACTCGAAGTCCAGTTCTCTGTTAGAAATAGAATTTTAACTGCGATTAGAAAAATTGACCTTGATATCTATAAAGGTGAAACAATTGCAATCGTCGGTGAATCTGGCTCTGGTAAATCTGTTTTTACAAAAACATTAACAGGTATGCTTGATGAAAACGGCCACGTTTCAGGTGGAAGCATTAAATATGAAGGCTATGATTTAGCTAAATTTAAAACAAATAATGATTGGTTAAAGATTCGTGGTAAAAGAATTGCTACAATTTTCCAAGACCCAATGACTTCATTAAACCCATTACGTAGAATTGGTAGTCAAATTACAGAAGTCATGTTATTAAACGCTTCTAAAGTTAAGAAGATGTTTAATGAATATGTTTTAGAATCTCGTACTAATTGGAGAAACCTTATTACTGAGCGTCATAAGCGTAAAGACGAATTATATGATGCTGTTAAAGCATTAATCAATAATCGTGATAAAGAAATCGATGATGTTTTAAGCGAGAACGCTAAAGACATTGGTAGTAAGTTACACGAAGCTGATAAAGAGTATAATGAAGCTCGCTTCGCTTTAGAAAAAGTTCAAAATAGTGAAATTGTTAAAGCTGATGGCGATGAAGAAAAAATCAAATCTATTAAAGCTGCATATGCTCCTGAATTTGCAAACATTCAAAATAGATATGACGCTAAAGTAGCTGCAATCAATGAAGAAAGAATGGCTCTTCAACACGATAGTGACACTAAGATTGCAAACATTAAAGAAAAATATGGCAAGTCTATTAATGAAGCAAAAGCAGAAGCAATTGCTGGCGCTAAAAAATTAGACGAAGAATATAAACCAAAGATTCAAAAGGCTAAAGAGATCTATAAAGAAGACCAAAAGAAAGCAAAAATCAAAGTTCGTGAATATGTAAATCAACAAAAAGATATTTACAAAAAGAAAGTTGAAAGGATTCTTCAAACTGGTAAACCAGTTAAAGAATATAACAAGGAATGTAAGGATGCTTTGAAAAAGAAAATTGCTTCAATAAAAGCAAATGAAAAAGATCGTTATAAGAGAAAAGATCAAATTGCTCTAGCAAAGAATGAATATAAAGAAGCTCTTAAACAAAATAAGACTAAAAAAGATTTAGCTGAAGCAAAAAGAGAATATGAAACTTCTTTAAGATTCACAAAAGCTCAAGCTAAAGAAGAAGCAATTAGATTGTTGGCTAAAGTTGGTATCAAAAATCCTGAAAAGAGATACTATGACTACCCATTCCAATACTCTGGTGGTATGAGACAACGTGTTGTTATCGCTATTGCACTTGCATGTGCTCCTGACATTTTAATTTGTGATGAACCTACAACTGCATTAGACGTTACTATTCAAGCTCAAATCCTTGAATTAATTAAGGAATTAAAGAAAGAATATGGCTTAACAGTTATCTTCATTACTCACGACTTAGGCGTTGTTGCTGAAATTGCTGATCGTGTTGCTGTTATGTATGCTGGTCAAATTATTGAGTATGGTACAGTTGATGATGTCTACTATAACCCTGCTCACCCATACACATGGAGCTTATTATCATCTCTTCCACAATTAGGTGAAAAGGGTGAAACATTATATTCCATCACTGGTACTCCTCCATCATTATTTGATGAAGTTAAAGGTGATGCATTCGCTCCTAGAAACCCATATGCTTTAGCAATCGACTTTGTTAAAGAACCACCTATGTTTAAGATTAGTGACACTCACTATGCTAAAACATGGTTATTAGATCCTCGCGCTCCAAAAGTAGAACGCCCAGCAATCATCGGCGAAATCACCGCTCGTGTTGCTAAGATTTACGCACAAGGAGGAGACGAAGATGAAAAATAAGTTATTGAATCAATATACTATTGCTCACTATACAACTGCTGATAGAGAATATATATTTAATAATTCAAAATTAGTTAACGGTTTTCCTCTTTACTATCCTGTTAAGAATAGTGTAGGAAAGAGACTCATTATTAGCTTTGTTGATGCCTATATTTGTGATTTAAACAAGAATAGAATTGATGATGAAGTTGCTAGTTTTGATTTATTAGAACAAGACGTCTTTGATCCAAAAGATCCTATTGCTGCAACTAAAGTTAAATTTATTAAGGCTTTATTCTCAGAAAATTATTTAGTCCAAGGCGGTGTCTATTTTAAAGGTAGATATTACACTAGTAAAATGACAGTTCCTAAGGCTAAGTTCCTTTTAAAGAGCTTTATCAATAGCTACTTCTATATTGAAGATGCTGACATGTTAAAAGAAAAGTTCTTTGAAGATGGTGATAAGATTCCATTCTGGCCAACTAAGTCACATAATGACAGCAAGATTTTAATGTTCTCCGCTGTTAACGCAACTATTCAAAATAAGAATGCTCCAGACAGTATTGTCGGACCATATAACTTTGATATTTATGCTGGAGAGACACTGGACTTTAATGACCCTAATGATATCAATAGAATCGAAGTCATTCGTTCTTTAGTTGATAAAGACCGTATTGTTAAAGGATTCTATTATAAAGGTGTCTTATTACAAGACAGCTTATCTAATGAATTCAAAGAATATTTAATTAAAAACTTCATTAAGAAGAATTTCGTAGTGGAGCAAAAGCAACACTTATTAACTTATGTTCCTAAAGATCCTGCATCTGGCTATCCAATGTTCTGGCCATGTTTTGATAAGGCTAGAAGACCAATTTGTGTTTCTGTTATTAACGCTTCTGCTTCATTCATTAAGAGTGAAAAATACACAAACTTCGATATTTATGATGATGAAGTATTTGATTTAATGAATGAAGAGTATCAAATCAAATTAAAAATCATTCGTTCATTATTCTATAAACAAGGTGTTATTTCAGGTGCTTTATACTTTGACGGCTTACTTGTTAACTATAATGCATTTGATAAAAACAACATTGAACACCGTAAGAGCAAAGTTGAGAAAACTTTAAAGATTTATATTACAAATAGTGAAGACTTCCTTAACATCAACAGTAGATTTACTACTGCTGATAGAGAAAGATTAATTCGTCTTTCTTCTTACTATGATGATTATTTCCCAAATAATCTCACTGAAGTCCCAACATATTTATTTGGATATGACCCAAAAGGTGATTCTATTTTAAATATCGTTGACGCTAACTATATTGATGCTAATGGTGATTATGCTTTTAAAGAGAATATTAATTTTGAACTTAAGAAAGATGCAAAAATCACTAATCGTGATGTAGCTAATCTTCTTTATGCTATCTATGATGAAACAACAAAAGTTAGAGGTGGTGTTTACTATAAAGGTAAAAACATCGCTAAAAACAATAATGCTTTAGCGGCTGAATTCTTAAAATTAATGCCTGAAATTATTTCTAACTATAGTGATGAATTTGCTGATCACAAGATGAATCCAGCTGATGTATTAACTTTAGATAGATATTCTAACTTACCACTTTTCTGGCCAACTAGTGACGCAGAAGGCAGAAGAGTACTTCTTTCAGTTGTTGATGCAGATATTTTCTTTAAAGTTGGACATGGTAACATCGTTAAAGCTGTTAACAACGCTACATTTGACATCTATGAAGGCGAAACATTCGGACTTGTTGGTGAATCTGGTTCAGGTAAAACAACAATTTCTCGTGCTATCTTAGGTATTAATAAGCTCACTAAAGGTGCTATCTATTTTGGTGGTAAATTGATTTCATCAAAGATGAGCAAGAGTGAAACTTTAAAGACTAAGAAGAACATTCAAATGATCTTCCAAGATCCTGCAGCTAGCTTAAACGAAAGAGCTAATGTTGACTATATTATTTCTGAAGGTCCTATTAACTTTAAGATGTTCAAGAGTAGAGAAGAACGTCTTGCTAAAGTTACATCCTTATTAAATAGTGTTGGTTTACTACCTGAACACTTATCAAGATACCCACACGAATTCTCTGGTGGTCAACGTCAAAGAATCGGTATTGCTAGAGCGTTAGCTATTGAACCATCTTTGGTTCTTGCTGATGAACCTATTTCCGCTCTTGATGTTTCTATTCGCGCTCAAGTTTTGAACTTATTAAAGAAGCTACAAAAGGATAAGGGTCTTACTTATTTATTCATCGCTCACGATTTATCAATTATTCGTTACATAAGTGATAGAATCGCAGTTATGCATAGTGGATTTATTGTTGAGTTAGGTGCTGCTGAAGAAATCTACACTCATCCATTGCATCCATATACTCGTTCTTTATTAACTGCTATTCCTCAACCTGATCCAAGAACTAAAGACAAACGTAAGAAAGTCCCTTATAATCAAGGGGATATAGTTTACGAAAAGTGCGTATGGAAGGAAATGAAACCTGGTCACTTTGTACTTGTTAACGATAAACTTGAAGAGGATATTAAAGAACGTATCAAAAAGATGAAATAAATATGGAAAATCAAGTTAAGTTCTTCTCTAGATATAACTTATTCTACATGTTAGGTGTTGTGGGTATTCCAACAATAATTGGTGGTATATTAGCACTTATATTTAAGGATTTATTATATCTAGAAGCAATGTATGTCATCATCGGTCTAATTGACTTAGTTATTATTACAGTAAGACTAAGAATTAGAGATGGACAAAACTATAAAAAATACAAATCGATTAAAGAAGACAAAACTACAGATGACTATAAAAGATGGGTTTATTTCCAATACATAGTCGCGATTTCTGGGGCAATTGACTTAGTACTATCAGTTATAGTCTTTGCAATTAGTACTTCAATTTAAGGAGGTTAGTTATGAACAAATTTAAAATTATTAGATTAAGTATTGCAACAGTTTTAGTCGCTGGTGCAATTACTTTCGGAGTTCTCGGCGGGCAAAAAGTTTCCGCTACTGTTCAATATGCTAACGAAGTAAATGAATGTTCTGAAAAAATTGATAAATTAATGGTTAGTGATACTACTTATGAATATAACAAACCAGGAACTGAGAACTATAACAAAGTTAAAGCTTGGGAAGAAGAGCGTAAATCTGCTGAAGAAAAATACAATGAGCATGAAAAGAATTTAGCTCTCTTTGCATCTTTAGGATTTGTGTGTATATTCGCACTTATCTATCTTGCAGTTGATTCTTTAAAAGTTAGATAGTTTTATAGAAATAAAGATTGCCGATTGGCAATTTTTATTTTGCTAAAATTTAAAACTATCTATATAAAACTTTTATGTTTTATAAATTTATTATGCTAAAGTATTACATATTAAGGTCGATTTATTATGTACAAAAGTTCTTATTTAAACAATTTATTAGAAAATGTAAAAGCTAAATATGGTGAACAAAAAGAGTTTGTCCAAGCAGTTGAAGAGTTCTTTGACTCTATGGATTTCTTTGTTAATAAAGAACCAAAGATAGAAGAAAATGCAATCTTAGAAAGACTCATTGTTCCGGAAAGAATAATTACTTTTAGAATTCCTTGGGTTGATGACGCAGGTAAAATCCAAGTTAATACAGGATATAGAGTACAGTTTTCGTCTGCTATCGGACCTTACAAAGGTGGCATGAGATTTGATAAATCAGTTAACTTATCAATTCTTAAGTTCTTAGGATTTGAACAAATCTTCAAAAACTCATTAACTGGTCTACCTATGGGTGGTGGAAAAGGCGGTAGTGACTTTGATCCAAAAGGAAAGAGTGACGCTGAAGTAATGAGATTCTGCCAAGCTTTAATGAATGAATTATATAGACATATTGGTCCAGATACCGATGTACCTGCGGGTGATTTAGGTGTAGGCGCTAGAGAAATCGGCTATATGTTTGGCCAATACAAGAAATTAACAAACACATTTACAGGCACATTAACTGGTAAAGGATTAACATTCGGTGGTTCTTTAGTTAGAACAGAGGCTACTGGATATGGCTTATGCTACTTCGCTAGTGAAATGTTAAAGACATACAAAAATACAGACTTCAAAGGTAAGAAAGTATTAGTTTCAGGTACAGGTAACGTCGCTACATATGCGATTAAGAAAGCTAGAGAATTAGGCGCAATCATTGTTGGTGTATCTAACACAAGAGGCTATATTGCTGATACTAACGGCCTTGATGTCGACTTAATTTTAGATATTATTGCTAGAAATAGAAGAGAGTTCCTTGATGAATACTTAAAAATATATCCAAATGTAAAAACTGGGAATGTTTCTCGTGATTTATGGAAAACTCCATGTGATATCGCACTTCCATGCGCTACACAGGCTGAAATTAACTTAGAAAACGCTAAGACACTTAAAGATAATGGCTGCTTCATGGTAGCTGAAGGTGCAAATATGCCATGTGACTTAGAAGCTATTAGATTCTTTAATGAAAATGATGTCTTATTCGCTCCAGGTAAAGCAAGCAACGCTGGTGGAGTTGCTGTTAGTGGACTTGAAATGTCACAAAACTCATTAAGAATGTCTTGGAGCTTTGAAGAAGTAGACGCAAAACTTAAAGGTATTATGCAAAACATCTTTAAGAATTGTTATGAAACTGCAAAAAAATATGGAAATGAAAAGAACCTTGCATTAGGTGCTAATATTGCAGGTTTCTTAAAAGTATATGAAGCAATGCTTGCACAAGGCGTTTGCTAATTTTAACCAAGTAACCTTTATTTTATAAATAAAAATGGTATGATTGTAGTGTCTAAAGAAAGGCAGGGTTTTATTTCGTATGAAATTTAAGAAAATTACTAATGAAATTACTAATGAAAAAACATTTGTTTTTACTATGCCTTACATGATGCAAACTCCTTCTTATGCACGAATGTGCCTTTAAGTTTTAATTAGTTATTAAGATTTAAAAGATTTATTAAAAGGAGAATACTATGTCAAACAAGAAAAGATTTTATATAACAACACCTATTTACTATCCAAGTGCAAAGTTACACATTGGACATGCATACACAACTACTTTATGTGATATTTACGCTAGAAACAAAAGACTCAGAGGTTATGAGTGTTACTTTTTAACTGGTGCAGATGAGCATGGTCAAAAAATTGAAAAGAACGCAAAAGCAGCAGGCAAAACACCTCAAGAATTCGTTGACGGTATCGTTGAAGGATTCCACAAATTATGGGATGTATTAGAGATTTCTAACGATGATTTCATTAGAACTACTCAAGATAGACACGTTAAAGTCGTTCAAGATATCTTCTCTAAGATGTTAAAGAACGATGATATTTATCTCGGTGAATATGAAGGTTGGTACTGTAAGGAATGCGAAGCATTCTGGACAGATACACAAGTCGGAGATGAACATCTCTGCCCTGACTGCAATAGACCAGTAGAAAAAGCAAAAGAAGAAAGCTATTTCTATAAAACAAATAAGTATTTAGATAAATTACTTAAGTTCTACGATGATAATCCAAAGTTCTTAACTCCAGTATCACGTAAGAACGAAATGATTAATACATTTATTAAACCAGGATTAGAAGATTTATGTGTTTCTAGAACTTCATTCTCATGGGGTATTCAAATTAGAGAAAACCCAAAGCACGTTATCTATGTCTGGTTAGACGCACTTACTAATTACATTACTGCATTAGGCTATGGTAGTGATAACGAAGAGAAATTCAAAAAGTTCTGGCAAGACCCTGATTGTGAAATTATTCACGTTATTGGTGCAGATATCACTAGATTCCACGCTATTTACTGGCCAATGTTCTTAATGAGTTTAGGTTTAAGATTACCAGATAGAGAATTTGTTCATGGCTTATTAATGATGAGAGACTCTAAGATGAGTAAATCTAAAGGTAATGTTGTTGATCCATACCCATTAATTGAAAGATATGGTGTTGATGCAGTTAGATATTACTTAGCTAGAGAAATCAATTTCGGTAGTGATGGTAGCTTCTCACCAGAACAATTTGTCGAAAGATGTAACTCAGATTTAGCTAACTCTTTAGGAAACTTATTAAATAGAACAGTTTCTATGATTATCAAATACTTCGATGGTGTAATCCCTGAATATAAAGGCAAGGTCACACCATTTGATGGAGAAATTGAATCATTCACTGAAACAGTTATCAAGAGCTATGAAGACTTAATGGATGATTTAAAAATTACTGATGCATTAGCAATAGTGAATGAATTATCCAATAGAGCTAATAAGTACATTGATGAAACAACACCATGGGCATTAGCAAAAGATGAAGCTAAAAAAGACGAACTTGCTAGTGTTATGTACCATTTAGCTATGTCTATCTTTGTATGTGGTATGTTATTTAAACCAGTACTTGTTAAATCAAGTGACAGAATCTTTGATCAATTAGGTATCGCTGAAAAAGATAGAAAATACGAAAACATCCATAACTATGGCGTATTAAGCGGTCTTAAAGTTGATAAGGGTGAGCAACTCTTCCCAAGATTAGATGCTGCAGTTGAAGTTCAATTCATCAAAGATTTAATGGGTGAAAATAAGTAGTTACTTATTAACTATCCAATAGCCAGTTTTCTTAGAACCTTTCCTAGTGATAAGGTTCTTTTCTTTTAATTCTTTAAGAATTGTTTGTACTGTTCTTCTGGTTTTGCCTATTTTATTCCCTATATCTTCTGCCTTAATGAATGGCTTTTGAGAAATTATAGAAAGAATTGCTTTATCAGGTGACAAGTATTTGTTCTTATCATTATAGAAGAAGTATGTGAACTCTAATTCGTTCTTATTTTGTTTAATTAAATAAGGTTTAATTTCCTTCTTTGTTTCGAATAATATTTTATATCCAGAACCATTTAAAGAAGCGTAGCCTTGGTAAGATAGTACCTTAGCTACTAAATTATTACTAATAATAGGTCGTACACGCGTGAAACCAAAATCTTCTGGCGAATATTCGTCTGGAAATTTTCCAGGGTTTATAACGCTTATTTTGTAAGGGGTTAAAGCAATTTTTATTTCGGTTGCATAGTTATAGTTTGCATGCATAAAAGCATTTACTACTATTTCATCAATTATTCTTGCTGGATAATCTTTGCCTTTAATATTGAACTTCGTATAGTACGTCTCTTTTAGATAAGGGAGCGCAAAATCTAATAAAGATATAATATTTCCCTTTAAGAACTTTGATTCAACAAGTTTTGTAGAGCTTTCGTTGCTGAATGTATTTATTGTTATTGATAGTGGTAACTTTTTGCTAAATAAAAGAACGGCAGCCTTTGTAGCTTTATTGTTTTTGATTAGTTCCCAATCATTTAGACACTTTTTTAAAGAAAACTTCTTAGATTTTGGGGAATATTTCTTTGCTTTGATTGAATACTCAAATACGTTTTTAACTAATTGCTCATCGATACCCTTTAAGCCATTTGGTATTTCTTCGTCCTCAATAAAATGAGGCTTATCGAAGAATTTGATCTCTCTCATAATTGATTCATAGTCTAAAGTTCTAATATCGTTATGTTCTTTAAGATAGTATTTAGATTTATAACAATATGGTTTATAAGCGCCTTCGAAAGATACTTTTAATACATTATTGTTTTGTTCTAAACGGGAGATTAAAGGATATACTTTTGGAACAATGCTGTTTTCAAAATCTTTAGATATTAACGAAATGGTCGATTCGTTGCATTTAGTCCCAACTACATCGCCGTTTGATTTAACACCGAAGAATAATGTGCCTTTGCTATGCTTGTTTAAAACTCCCACAACAAAAGGAATGTATAGATCTGCCTTTTGATAATCTTCAAAATATAAAATTGATTCGTCGCTTTGTGGTAATTTATACATATTTGAATCATAACAACATAAGAAATTATTGTGAAGTAATTTTGAAAGCGTTTTTATTTAATGTGAAATATTGAATAATTCGAAAATCAATAAAAACTGTATTCTAGATATCTGAAAAGCATATTTCAGACACAAAATTCTTTTTTCTTGTTTTTCAATTTGTGCGCGCATATTATAAGTCCGCATGTTATATTTGATTAGCGCACTCGTTGGAGTTTTAGTTACTGGGATATTTCATCTTCTAAAAAGATTTAAAGGTTATTCAACTGATAAATTCGAAAAGATTATTTCATTATGCTTTGCTTTAATCTTTGCAGTTAGATTCTTTGTTTTCAGAAATTTACAGACTTACGAAGAGTATTATGTTGTTTTTGAATCATTCGGCGGATATCAAAACGGCTTCTTGAATTTTATAGGAAATATATGTGGATGGTTTGAAATAACAGCTGCTATTTTCATCTTTTTAAGACCTTTCTTTCAATTCAAAACTAGCATATGGTACGTCAAGTACTTCTCAATAACAGTTTATCTTGTTTGTTTCATAGGATTATTACCTATGGTTTCGATGATTCAAGGTACTTACGATATTACATTTGTTAGTGTGATGGTAGCTGTTGAAGTAGGCGCTGGATTAGCGATAAGTATTTATTATCATTTAAAAGACTTACATCACCATATAAGTAAACATTCTTATTTAGAAGTAGGTCTTGCAGCAACATTTTTTAATTTAGCGACAATGCCTATCTATATTCCATATTTCCTATTTGGATTAGGAGATAAGACACATCAACCAATTGATTTTTCTATTTATCATAGAGTGTATATTTACCTTCTCATAATATTAATACCTGTTTTACTATATTTCTCTTTGAGAAATGCTCATCAATATAAAATAAGATATTTCTTACTAGTTATATCGTTAGGTACTTGCATAGGCTTTTTTGGAAAATATGATTGGACTGATTTGGTCCAACCATGGAATTGGCCGTTACATTTATGTAATACTGCAATGATTTTGATGGTGGTAGTTTTGATTTTTATGCCTAAAAGATTGTTCTACTTTACATACTTTATTAATGTTTTTGGCGCAGCGCTAGCAATTTTAATGCCTAACTATGATGCATTAGAAGCAAGAGGACTATTATGCATTTTTAATCCTACGGTAGTGCATTTCTGGTTTAATCATATGATTGCTTTTTGGATGCCTTTGTTATGTGTTGCTCTAAAACTCTATGAAAGACCTAAACTTAAACAATATGGTTATTCAATTATTGGCTTTGCCGGATATTTCTTATTGGCTTTTGTTCTCAATACAATCTTTACCGGATTCAAAGGTACTGTTGTTCACTATTTTGGTAGAGATTTTACTATTTGCGATACAAACTTTTTCTTTATAAATGATACTTTTATCGCTAAAAAGTTGGGTAATTGGGCAGAGAAAATATTCGCATTAGACTTTGTCATACCTATAAATGGTAGGGATTTTACTATCCATCCAATATATCAGTTAATTTTCTTTGGAACGTATATACTTATTGGCTTTGGAGTGTGGTTCATATATCAATTATTCTTTGATATAGCAGATTCGCATTACGACCTACACATCAAACTTAAAGGTATTAGATTAGACAAGATCGCATTACAAGGTAGTTTACAAGGAAGGAGCTTAGATGAGCCTATGGATAAAGATTCAGTTAACCAATTAAAGTTAGAACATTTCTCAAAAAGATATAGCACCAATAAGTACTATGCTGTTAAAGACGCTAATTTAGAAGTAAACTGCGGAGAAGTATTTGGTTTTTTAGGCCCTAATGGTGCAGGTAAATCAACTATTATTAAGTCAATTGTAGGTATTCAACCTATTACAGAAGGCAAAATTACGATCTGTGGCTATGATATTAAAGTTCAACCAGTTCAAGCAAAAAGCAGAATAGGGTTTGTCCCAGATCACTATGCTCTTTATGAAAAACTTACTGGTAGAGAGTATTTAAACTATATTGCTGATATTTATGACGTATCTCAAGAAGATAGAGATGCACGTCTTTCTGAATATATAAAGATCTTCGAATTAGAAGCATCTATTGATAACAAAATTAAGACTTATTCCCATGGTATGAAGCAAAAAATTACCTTAATTTCTGCTTTAGTCCATGACCCTAAGTTATTAATTCTTGATGAACCTTTAACTGGATTAGACCCTACATCTATTTATCAAGTTAAAGAACAAATGAAGAGACACGCTAGAAAAGGAAACATAGTTTTCTTCTCTTCACACTTAATTGATATTGTTGAAAAGTTATGTGACAGAATCGCAATTATTAAAAAAGGTCACATTAAATGTATTACTACTGTAGATGAAATCGAAAAGACAGGCATGTCATTAGAAGATTTCTACATGTCAATCATTAACCAAGATGAGGATAAGAATGAATAAAATTAAATCAATTTGGAGAAAAATGAAGCCACTTGTCCTCTTCCAATTGAGTGACAAGCTTGATTTTCTATGGATGAAGTCTAAAAAGGACGCTATCCGTAAAGTTGTTTTTAGTGTTCTTAAATTTGCTGTAATCGTTGGCGCTATTTCTCTAATCCTATGGTTATTCAGTTTCTTAGGAATTATTAACTCATCAGAAATGGTGGACTTATATGTATTGTTCTTCACTTTGATAATGGGAATATTGCTGATTAGTGATACCCATCATCTCATGAAGTCTCTATACTATGCTGAAGATAACAAACTTTTAGTAACGTTTCCTGTTACTTCCACAATGTTATTCTTCTCGAAGATTTTAGACTTCTTCATATTTGACTTTATTAAAAATTTAGGATTATTGATACCTGTATCGTTTGGTTTTGCTATAGGTGGAATCATACTTTGTCAAATACAGGTAGTGACTTTGTTCTGGCTTTTGATACCTTTGATTATAGCTAGTGCAATTATTGTTTTGGTCGCAAGCTTGCTATCTGTTCCTTACTTATTTATTTATAGATTATTCAAACTAGCACCTGTATTAGAGTTAATTTCTCTTTTAATCGTTACTACATTAATCATTATCGGAGTTGTTAACGTCATTAACTTAATTCCTGATGATATTGATTTAATCATGCAGTGGCCAGCGATGAGAAATACTGCTCAGAACTTTATTTCTGATTTATGCGAAAAGGTTTTACCATTTACATTCGTTGTTAGGATGATGTTTGGCAAACATGGTGCAGGCTATCTTGGCTATAGATTGCTTGGTTCGTGCTTTGTAGATTTCGCATTATTAATAGGTGCATTCGCTGCTTTATTATTGATCTGTTATCTTGCAATTAAACCATTCTTCTTCTACATGATGACTAAATCGTTTGAGTTCGAAAAGAATGTTATTGATGAACCAAAACCTAACAAAAAGCGCGAGAAGTATCTAACGTTCATCAATAAAGAACTCATTTTAAATATACGTGATATTGATATTTCTGGATCATTCTTACTCATTTACATACTTGCTCCAATTTTGTTGTACTTCATCAACAACGTTTATGCAGCAATCGCTACTAACTTAGATGGTGAAATGATGATTTTCGGCTTTAATATGCTACTTATGTTGCTACCATACTTAGCAAGCAATAGTGTTATAGCGACAATTTATTCTAGAGAAGGTAGAGCAGCATACATGAAGAAGACTAAGCCAATTAGTTTAATCTTTCCATTATCGAGTAAGGTATTAGTTTACGTAATCTGTTCTTTAGTTTCGATTATTGCTTGTGGATTTGTATTTGGCACGTATGCAGCAAAAACTAACTTAGAGGTTGCGTGTACTGTTTTATTAACTATTTCAGTTTATTTAATGACGCTTGGACATATGTTCTATAGTGCGACCTTAGATATCATGAATCCTCAAAATGAAAGCTATGCAACTACTGGCAGTAGTGAAAATAACCAAAATGAAAACAGATCTACTATTGTTGCATTTGTTGGTTCATTGATTTTTGCGTTCCTTGGATATTTATTTATGGTCGAATGCCATAGAGAAGATGGCTTCTACTTGATAGCGTATATTAAATTACTTGCTATAGCTTTAGTAGTGGCAGGAAGTAGCTTCTACTTATTTGTTATGAAGATAAGGGCATATTATTACGAGAAATAGATTATGAAAAAGAGCACAATATTTTTACTCATCTTAGTTTATATAGTTTCCTTCATCATAGTAGGTCTTTTCGGCATTCAAACTAGAGCGTATGACGCGATTATTGATGTTGAAAGCATTTCTTTAAAAGCAGTTGAAGGAACTGGAGTTACTGGAGAGTACGACGCAAAGAAAAAATTATATAAGTTTAGAACATATTATGAGGACAATTTAATTGTTCAACTAAAGGCAGAGGTTTTACCTGCTAATACAACTTATAAAGCAGTTAAAGTCGTTGCCGATACTGAGTTAGCTACATTCGAAGTTGTAGAGGATGTATTTATAAACATTACAGTAAAAGGAGAAGGATCGGGTGTAGTAGATTTTAGTGTTGCATCAACAGATGGAAAAGATTTAACAGTACACGCAAAATTACTAATTTTTATGGAGGACACATATGAAAACGATTAAGAAATTTGTAACAGGAATTAGTTTAGCTTTATCTGCAGGAGTGGTAATTGGTTGTTCACCAGCAGGCAATCCACCAGAAGCTCCACTTGTTTTCGACAAACTAAACATTGAAAAGGATAGTATTTCTTTAGGCATTGGTGAAGAAAAGACTTTAAACGTAGAAGTTAATGCAAATAAAGAGACTTATGATGAGAAAATTGTTTGGACTTCATCTGACGAAAAGATTGTTACTGTTAGTCAAGACGGAACAGTTAAGGGTGTTAGTGCTGGTAGTGCAGTGGTTACTGCTAAGATTGGTACTTTAACAGATACTATAGCCGTTACAGTAACTGAAGATGAACCTACTTATACGTTCATGGGTCTAACAAAAAAGAAAAGTTTTGTTACTTCGAAAACAAATAAAGGTGAGCAAACAAATAAGGAAGAAGAGTTCAAAGAATTAAACAAGCCTTACATTGTTGGAACAGAAAACCCATTCATTGTCTTACCAAACTTAACTATTGTTGATGATGATTTTGATGATTATGATAACGAAACAGAGTCCATCAAAAAGTGGAATCAAGACTTCAAATATACAGTCTCTAAAATCGTTGACGGAAATAAGAGCACTGCTCCAACATCGGACTACTCAATTATCAGTAACAGAGAAGGCAAAATTAAATTCGCTGAATCCGCAATTGGAAATAGTTACGAGATTAAAGTTACTGCTGGTGGATTATCTCCAACAGTAGAGGGTAGAGCATCCGCTTCTGTTTCATATGAAGTAAGCGTTGTTAAAGGTTATAACGTTTATACTGCAAAAGAATTAGGTTACATCGACCAACGTCATGGTGATGGTCCTGACGCACAAGATTGGAAAACAGGTGACGTTGCGGGATTCCGTCCTATGTGGGATCCATTTAAACAAGCAAATGGATTACGTACAGATTACAATCCGGATTGTTTAATTCTTCAGGACAACATTAAAGTCACTAAAGATGATATCCCTTCAACATTCTTTTATACTGCTGAAGAATTAAAGAACGCAAACGATGCTAAAGCTATTGGAAGTATGAAGGATTCATGTGAGTTGTATCTTTACATGGGTTTAGATCAAAATTCAGCTAACCAATTTGACTACAACATGGAAAAGACTTTAAAACTTTATGGTAACTACTTCACAATCGACTTCTCAGCGTTTCCATTGGTTAAACGTGCATGGGGTGAAAAGACAGAAGAAGGCAAAGTTGTTAGCCACGCTACAGCATTTAGATGCCAATATGGTTCTTTAGACTTTTCAGATATTAAATTATTAGGTAACTCAAAACGTGCTATTACTGAAGAAGATACAGTTAACGCTGGTGGCTTAATTATGTTTAAAGTCACTCATTGTTCTAAGACTGTTGCTACAAATAACGTTATCTCAAGACAATGTTTCATCACATACATGGGTGAAGAACCAAGTGAATCAAATCCAAATATCTTAGAATTCAATATTAAGAACTGTAAGTCTTATGACTCATACAACTGCCACCTATATAACTATTGTGGTGTTGTTAATGTAGAAAATTCTGACTTTGGTATGTGTGGTGGGCCAGTCTTAATTGCTGACCACGGCAGATTCGCTGATGCCGATGGAGCTGAAGTACTCGATGTTAATAATTTAGTTTATAAAGTAAATGGTTATGCTCCAACTTCTGTATTTAAGAATTGTACATTCAATAACTATGTTGCAGGTAGTGAAGCATGGTTTACACAAATGGGTGCTTCAGGTCTAGTTCCTGATATCAAAGCATTAAGTGATTTATATTATCCATACGGTATGACATTTGCTGTTGATCAAAATCATAGACCTCTTATTGTCTCTACTGCATCAAGCGATACTATCTCAATGTTTAACTTTATCGCTTTAAACAAAGTATCTGGTGAAAGCTTATCAGCTGTTCAATCCCCTGCTTGTGGTAGTATCAGATTTATCAATACTGAAAAAGACACTGATAACACTTATAACTACGCCGCTCCTAATAAAGAAGCAGTTGATGGAGCAAAAGAAATTATGGATGCTTTAGTTGCTGCTCAAGCACTTCCTGTAGATCAACAAGCTAGTGCAGTTCCTGGATTAATCGCGTTAGCAGATAAATATGGTGTTGCTTATTCACAAGATTGTAGCGATTTAGTTGCTAACTTAACTACTTATTGCCAACAAGTAGGTGCTAGAGAATTAACTACACATGCTTCGTTAAGAGGCGCTAATGCTGCTGGTGGTCCAGTTATGCAAAATGGTGATGCTTTTGTTTGTTACAACCAAAGAACAAGCGATAAAACAAATACTTACTTCTTGCAAGACATTAGTAATGCTGTGACTTGGCAAACAAGTTCACCAAATATTGATCCTATTGGTTTAAATCATAAGTTTGTAACAAATAGAAGTGCTGAAACAGCTCTTTACTACAAAGGTATGATGCTTGTTATTGGATTAAATTATTTAAACTAATATAACAATTCGTTAGATTATCAATTGAAACAAGGAGAATTCGTTCTCCTTTTTCTTTTAGGCATATACACATATAATAGTTGTATGATTTCTCTTAAAAGAATAGTCAAGATTTATAAACAAGGTGCAATTGAAAGCAAGGCTCTTGATGGCCTTTCTTTAGATTTGCCAAATAAAGGCTTAGTTGCTGTTTTTGGCGCATCTGGTTGCGGTAAGTCAACAATGTTGAACATTATTGGTGGTCTAGATTCATTTGATTCTGGAGAGTTTATTTTTGAAGGAAAGAATGTCAATGATTTCTCTAAAGGAGAATGGGACTCCTATAGAAACCAACATGTAGGCTTTGTTTTCCAAAATTATTACTTGATGCCTCATTTAAATGTTAGAGATAACATCGCAATAGCTTTACAAATGAGCCATCAAGACGAAAAATTGAACGAAAGAGTTGAAGATGTATTGAAAGAAGTGGATTTAGAAGGATTTAAAAAGAGACTTCCAAAGACACTTTCTGGTGGTCAACAACAAAGGGTTGCAATCGCTAGGGCGATAGTAACAAATCCTACAATTCTTTTAGCGGATGAACCTACTGGTGCGTTGGATGCTAAAAACTCTGTTTCTATCATGAAACTTCTTAAGAAGATTAGTAAAGATAGACTAGTTTTGTTAGTCACTCATGATGAAAAATTAGCGCATGAATATGCAGATAGAATTGTTGAAATTTCCTATGGAAAAATCATCAGTGATAGTCAAAAAGAGGCAGTAACTGAGGAACAAAAAGAAGTTAACTTAAAGAAGACTAGATTACCTATTTTAACTTCACTTAAATGGGCACTTGGTAACTTATGGAAAAAGAAGAGTAGAACTATCCCTCTTATTATTGCAGGTGGCATTGGATTCCTTTCAGTAAGCATCGTTATGTCCATTACTACTCAAGTTAACAACTTCTCAGTTGAAGCAACTGCAAATTCACTTACAAAATACCCAGTATCAGTTAACTGTTATGCGAAAAATAGTTCTGAAGGACATACACAAGTACTTAAGCAGTTCCCTGAAGAACAAAATATCATTATTGAAAAGATTAACTTAGTCGATAGAGACCATGTTCCACATATGCAAGAAAAATTCATTGAGTACATGGAGGCTATGCCTGAGGAATACTATTCAGGCAAATACAGTAATTCTAGAATCTATTTCAATATGCTTACTATGGTTGGTGAAGGTGAGTATAGAGCGCTTACTTCACCTGGATATTACTCTAAATTGCCTGACGATGATGATTTTATTCAAACTCAATATGACAAACTCTATGGTGAATTCCCTAAAAATAAATACGAAATGATGCTTTGCATCGATACTTATAACCGTGTTGATGTTGATGACTTATACGCAATTGGTTTTGATACTAGTGCAGATAAGATTAGTTTTGATGATGTAATTGGGAAAGAATACCATTATATTCCTAACGATAATTATTACGTTGAAGTACCTGAAAATAGCGAAACAGGTGCGAAACTTAGCTACAAGAGGCCACAAAGAACAGCGTATAAAGATCTTTATGAAGCGAATACAGAAGTTACTCTTAAAATCTCGGGAATTGTTCGTCAAAAATCAGTAGACTCATCTATTTTTAGCACGCCTCTATTGTATAGAGATGCATTAGGTAAAGATATTATAAATGAATGTAAAAATAGCAAAATTGTGAAGAAACAAATTGAATACAAGGATGCAGGACCTGATGGTGGACCAATCAATGTTTTAACTGGTTTGCCTTTTACAGAAAAAGACAATGGAACATATATTTATACACCACAATATCAATATGAATCTAACTTACTTAATTTTGGCAACGAAGATTATATTTTGTCTCTTTATTACTGCACATCCACGTTTGAAGATAGATTAAAAATTGCAGAATATTTTAATGCTTTTGAACAAGACGAAGATTCTGATTATGTATTTAAAATTAGAGACTATTTAGAGTATGTTTCTACTTCGTTAAGTACGTTAATTACTACATTCTCTACAATACTTTTAGTGTTCTCTCTTACAGCTGTTGTAGTATCTATGATACTCACTATGGTATTAACGTATATTACAATTATTGAAAGGTATAAAGAAATTGGACTACTTAGAAGTTTAGGCGCAAGACGGATAGATATTTTAATAATGTTTTTAACTGAAAGCTTCTGGATAGGTCTATTAGCAGGTATTGTTTCAATTGTTTCAGCAATATTTGTTTCGCCTGCTTTAGGTGGTGCGATTGTTAATTTGGTGAGAATGTATGATACAGAAATGTTAAATACGGTACCATTAGACCTAGGTAGTTTAGTTGGCTGGGTTATCCCTGTAATCATTGGTGGCGCAATAATTTCTAGCATTATAGCTAGCCTTATTCCAGCGATGATTGGCGCAAATAAAAAACCAGCAGAAGTATTAAAAGAGTAATAAATTTCTTATAAAAAAATAAAAGCGTTTCTTTTGATTTTAAAAAACGTAACCCCTATAATCGATACCAAAGTAATTTAAAAGGGGAAAATTTTATGTTACTTACAACAATTGCATCTGTTGCATTTGTGGCGCTTACAGGATTACATGAAGAACAAAGAATATTTACGCGCCCAAAAGATTCAGATGTCTTTTTAGCTACTTCTTATTATACTCACGCCTCAGAAGTAGCTACTATTGAGTATCTTGATTTTGCTACAAGTGTTTCAATGTATGAAAATCTATTAACGAAACGTGAACTTATTACAGTTCCTGGCGTGAGAAAGGGGAAGAAGAAAGGGGAGGTTATTACCGAAGAACAAGCTCAAGCCAACTTAATGTATGACACTATGATGCATTATTTGTGTATGGAAGCTCGTGAAAAACCTACCTATTTGGCCTATAGTACATACTACAGTGTAGCAAGAAAAGGTAGTAATTGGGAGCCTAACTACGATAAGAAAATTGGCTACACAGAATTCAAGTTTGTGAATGATGATGGTTTGATTGGAACTTTTGTATTTGCTGATGACCTTGATTTAGAAGGATTAGCAGAGGAAGAAAATGTATTTGTTTACGACGCGCTTAAAAATTTGGAAGTATTAGACAATTTCTGGACTTTGGTTGCTGAATATAATCCACTTAAAGCACATTATAAGAAATTCTCTTTAGAAAAGAGCGCTGATGCAGATTTTTCAAGCAACAAATGGTTTAGTGTAGTAGATACAGCTTTAGATATGTCTTTAGCAACTTTGTATGCAGATAAATATTACACTGATACTACTGTTAATTCAGGCAATGGTGAGAATCAGCAAGGGACAATGAGCTTCCTCGACATTTTATACCCAATTATTGACTACCTACTATGGTTGCATTCAATCGGTGTTTGGGAAAGAACTGGAATTGATTTCAAAGACCAAATTAATGTTATGAAAGTAGGAATTGATCAAGACTTGTTTAAAGACGATTGGAAAAACGGCATTGTTGTCGTTAATAATCCTTTTACTAATTCTGGATCAGCGGGTACCATGGGAATTATAGACATTTTATTCCCAATTCTTGATATCTTATTACAATGGCATTATATGGGCTATTGGGAATATGAAGCTATTGATATTGGTGCACAAGTTCTTACTGTAAAAGATGGTATTGAAGCTGGAAAAGCTGCTGTCGCTAAGTTGAAACAAAATGATTGGGTTGGTGCTAATTTTGCAAAAATCACCGTTTTGCAAGTTGCGAGCCCAAGGATTTATGATAAAAACTTTGGTACAACTTTAGATTCAGACACTTATTCAAAAATCGAGACAAATATCGATAATCCTAAATCACTCTTCCAAGCAATTATGACAAAATAATGACTCTTCTATTCTAGTTTTCTACAGAATGGAGTCATAAAGAAAAACTTCAAAAACTATCAATTATAAGGCGCTATGTCGGGTAATGACATATCGCCTTATTTTTATCAAAAGAAAGGCAAAAATTAAGAAAAGAAAATCTTCCAATGTAATATTCAAAAACAACTAATTTTAGACTTTTAAATTTATTTAGAAGATAAAACGCAAAATTTTAAAGCTATAAATTAGTTCTAGTGTGGAATTGAATAAAATTAAATTGTCTTAGAAGTCATAGTATTAAAACAGTTATTGAGTTAAGTTTTTAAAGTTGCAGTTATTACATTGTAATCATCAAAAAAGCATATTAAGACTTAACTAAATGGAAAACTTTTACGAAATAAATAGACAGTAGGGTATTATTTTAATATAATAACCACGCTATGTTAGCAAAACTTCTTGCTACTATTCGCTTAGTAGCCGAATGACCAAAAGGAGGTAAATAAAATGCGCAATTACGAAATTATGTACATTTTAAGAGCTGATTTAGACGAAGCTGCACGCACTGCAGAAAATGAAAAGTTAGCAAAACTTATCACTGACAATGGTGGTAAAGTTAACAAAACTGACTTATCCTGGGGTGTAAAGGAACTTGCATACGAAATCAAGGACCAAAAGAAAGGCTTCTATGTCATCTTAAAAGTTACTGCAGGAGATCAAGCATTGTACCAATTCAATCGTAAGATCAAAATCAATCCTAACGTTTTACGTCACATTATTGTTGTCGATCACGAATAAGGAGGACAGATTACATGGTTAATCGTGTAGTATTAGTAGGTCGCTTAACACGTGACCCAGAATTAAGAAAAACCCCTACAGGTGTTAGCGTTGCAAGTTTTACTCTTGCAGTTGATAACACAAGAAAGAATCCTGATGGAACAAGAGGCACATGCTTCTTGAACTGTACAGTATTCAGAGAACAAGGCGAAAATCTTGTTAAGTTCTGTAGAAAAGGTTCATTGGTAGGTGTCGATGGCAGTCTAAATCAACGTAACTTTGTCCGTCAAGACGGTACAAAGGGTAGTGTTATTGAAGTAAGTGTCGATAGTGTTACATTCTTAGAACCAAAAGGAAACAACGCAACTGTTAAAGCAGATGACGAAGTTTCATTCGATGATGTTCCAAGTGATAATGCTGGTGAAAACTTAGATTCAATTGATTTGCCAGATGACGATCTTCCATTCTAATTAGAAAGGAAAATGAAATATGGCTTTTAGAAAAGTTAGACCACACAAAAAAGTATGTGTCTTTTGCAAAAGTAAATCCAAATTCATCGACTATAAAGATGTTGAATTATTAAAAACAATGATTACTCCTAACGGAAAAATTTCCGCAAGAAGAGCAACAGGAACTTGTGCAAAACACCAAAGAGAATTAGCAAAAGCAATTAAAACAGCTAGATTCATGGCTTTATTACCATACGTCGCTGACTAATTGAAATAAACTAGTTATAATTACCGTCTATTATGGGCGGTTTTTTTGTACAATTATAATCCTAAAGGGCAAATGTAACAAAATTGCACTTTGGAATTGCACTTTGGAAGAATATGTGATAATATTTTCCTATGGAAAATAAATATGCAAATAAGTACCTTATAGAAACAGGAATTGGCCTACAAGATGTTGACGGACTAAAAAATTCTTCTTATTTTTTGTCCCAAGCTGATAGGTATATCAAAGGGGAAATATCATTAGAAGAATTAGACAAGATTGTTAGTTTGTATTATGAGAATAAACCCAACGATGGCGAAAGAACAGAAGAAGCTGATATAGTGTCGAATAGGATTGCACAAATCATTTCAGATGATTCTTTTATATTTACTGTTGGTCAATTAGTCAGTATTCATAAGCGTTTATTTGAAGGGATATTTAACCACGCCGGAAAACTACGGGATTTCAATTTCATTAAAAGAGAATGGGTGCTCGATGGAAGATCTGTTATTTATGGTGATTACCACGAACTCAGTTCCATATTAGAATATGATTTTGAAGTAGAGAGAAAATTTAAATATGATGGTCTATCAGATGACGAGGTTATCGAACATTTAGCAACCTTTATTTCTAATCTATGGCAAATTCATGCATTTCAAGAAGGAAATACTCGCACTACGGCGGTATTCTTTATTAAATATTTAAGAACCTTAGGTTTCGATGTGGCAAACGATGTTTTCGCTAAAAACGCATGGTATTTTAGAAACGCCCTTGTGAGAGCTAACTTTAGATTCATAAGAAAAGGTATATATGATAATAAAACATATATCATTTTGTTTTTAAGAAATTTATTACTCCATGAGCGCAATGTTTTAAAGAATAGAGACTTACGTATTAACATTGACAAACAAAATGAAGATCCGGTATCAAAAGAAGCCCGTCTTATTAAACTAATGAAGGAAAATCCAAAAATAAAAGTAGATGAATTAGCAAACACAATCGGTATATCACCACGAACCATAAAAAGTGTTATTGCTATTTTAATTAAAGAAAACAAGATTAAAAGAATTAACGGTAAAAGATTCGGGTACTGGGAGATCTTATAATTACCGTCCGTTATGGGCTTTAATTTACTTTAATTGTACATAATATTGTACATATGTACTTGATAGCGTACATTTCTATGTTATAATGTGAGCAGGAGGAAATACTTATGGCAGTTACTAATATATCTGTGCTTAGAAAAAATCTCTTCAGTTCTATCGATAATGTCATTGAGTACAATGACTCTATTACTGTGAGTACAAAGAATGGAAACGCAGTTATTATCTCTGAAGTTGAATATAATGCAATGCTTGAAACTATTTATCTAGTTTCACAAAAAGGATTGGTTGAAAGAATTAAAAAAGGAGAAAAAGAAGATATTTCTTCTATGTCAACTTATAACCCTAACGAAGAATGGTAACTATGTGGATAATTAAGTTCACAAAAAACGCTGAAAAAGATAAAAAGTTTTTAAAAAACGCAGGGTTAGAAGAGAAGACTAAAAAACTATTAAATTTAATTTCGAATAATCCATTTCAAATACCACCTAGTTACGAAAAACTAGTTGGTGATCTTGAAGGATATTATTCTAGAAGAATCAATCTACAACATAGACTTGTCTATAAAGTTTATAAGGAAATAAACACTGTTGTAATTCACTCAATGTGGTCGCATTACGGAGATAATTAGGAGAGAAAATCTCCTTTTTATTTTCATTTGTTGATTTACGAACGTCGTAAATATAGAATTATCACAAATAAAAACGATATGAGAAAACAACACTTTGAATGGTCATTTGTAGTACTAGGTTTAGTTTTAACAATTTATGGAGGTTATTCTTTAATTTATAACTATGTAAATGATAAAGATATACCTGGTTTAGGCATAGCTTTCCTCATTGTTGGTGTAGCTTTGCTGTTACTTTATTTTGCTTTGTTTGCTATTTCTTGGTTTCAAAAGAAAAGAATAGTACCTGATCAAGAGGAACCTATTGATGAACCTTTAATAGAAGAAGCATCTACTGAAGAAGTGGAAAAACCTATTGAAGAAGAAGTTGTTGAAGAGGAAGAAATTGAAGATTCAAAGGATGATTATGATTCTTTGTATGAAAAATATACCCCTAGAGAAAGAATAGCTTATCAAAGAAATAGAAGCATTTATGATTCTGATGGCGGTTCTGGATACGTTAAAAAGGCTGGATATGGCTCAGTTTTAAGAATAGAGAATAATAGGATTTTAGATATGAGAACTAATACTTATTATTCAATTGAAGGAAATATTGTTAGTGAGTTAGGTAGTGGACCTGTATTTGAAATATCTGGAAATAGAATAAAGTCTGCATTCGGCGGCTACTTATATGAAATCTCAGGAAATAACGTCAATAAAGTTTATGGAGGTTTCTATGCCTCTTTTAGCGGCAATTATCTTCAAATTAATGACCTTGAATGTGTATATGAAATTTCTTGCAGTCTTAATTCTAAGCAAAGGCTTGCAGTAGTAGCACTTCTTTTTGGATGTTATTAAAAGTTAAATAATCGACAACTTTTAATTTTTTGCTTTTATATGATTGCATATATGATATCATATTTTTGGAGATGGATTATTATGGATTTGGATAAGATGAATTATATTTCTAATTATAATAAGGAGAATTATAAGATGTATCAATTTCGTGTAAAGAAAAATAATTCAGACTTAATCACAAAGCTAGATAGTGTAAAAAATAGAAACGAATATATTACAAATTTAATTTTGAATGATATTAATCCAAATGTTTTAACTATTAAGCAAATAAGAGAAAGAATTGCACCTATAATGAGGAAATATAATATTAAAGAAACATACTTGTTTGGTAGTTATGCAAGAGGCGAAGCAAATCGAAATAGTGATATAGATTTATATTGTGATAAAGGTGACGTTGATACTTTATGGAAGCTCTCCGCTTTTTCTAATGAGTTAAAAGAAGCATTAGGAAAAGATGTCGATATAGTTACCATCGGAACACATCTAGACGATATTTTCAAAAGTGAAATTGAAAAGGATATGCTAAGAATATGTTGAATCTAAAAGATATACGTATCCTTCAATTAATTAGAGAGCATTGTTCTAGCATTCAAGAAGTAATTTCTAATATAGATGAAGAAGATTTTTTGAAAGATAAAGTAAAGAGTAATTCTATTTGCTTTGATATTTTACAAATTGGTGAATTAACTAAATCTTTTACTGATACGTTTATATCAAAATATGATGGAATGCCTTGGAAAGATATTAAAGGGATGAGAGATTGGGTTGCACACGGATATCATAACATTGAAATAAGTCGAATTTGGCAAACAGCTAAGAAGGATATCCCATCACTTAATAAATATTGCGAATATGTTTTGGAAGAAAACAAAATTACTCATTTTGAAAAGAAATTATAAAAGCATCTCAGGAAAAGTAGATAAATTTTAATGGAAAACTATAATAAAGAAATTAAATTACACATACATATACCTACATTTAATGATTTATGGTTCCGTCAGCTTTTGCTTTCTGACAAAGAAACCATGTCATATAACGATCGTTGGGGTGGCACTATTGATTGGCCTGAAGAGGCATGGAAAGATTGGTATGATTGGTGGATCTTAAATCACGAGAATAAAAGATACTATCGTTACATAACCACTGAGGATAATGTATTTATTGGTGAAATTGCTTATCACTATAGCAAAGATTATAAAGGCTATATGGCTAATGTCATCATATATGCAAAGTATAGAAAACAAGGATATGGTCTTAAAGCATTAGAGATACTATGTGAAGAAGCTAAAAAGAATGGCATCCCATTTTTATACGATGATATTGCTATAGATAATCCTGGGATTTCTATTTTCTTGAAATTAGGTTTTAAAGAAGTAGACAGAAACAGTGAAATTATTTTATTAAAGAAAGATTTATAGAATACATTGTCCTTTTAGGACAATAATAGTATAATTTACCCATGAGTTTTTTGTATTTAGTTACTATAGGAATTTTGATTTTATTATTTATAGGAATACTTCCTTTGATGAAGCGTTTTAAAAATATAAAAATCACTAATATTGTGTTTGTTAGCATTATTTTCGTTTGTTATTTAATAATGGTAATTCTTGGATACATACATAATGGTATACATGATTGGAATTTCCATATTTTATTACCTACTGCAAACGTAAGCCCTTTTATGTTCTTTGTAACTCCTTTGTATCTTGTTCTTCCAAAGAATATAAGAAAATATTTTGGAACATTAATCGCTATTTTGTTGATTGGTATGATTTTGTCGCCTGTACTTACTTGTGTAAATTTCTTCCGTATCGGTTATAAGTTTCATCCACGTTTTGTTATTGATTACTTTATTCATATAGTTCTTGCTTTATTTGGTGTGTATCTTGTCCAATCAGGGCAAGTTGAACTTAATAAGAAGAACTGTTTAGTTGCAGCAGGAATCATTTATGGAGTCTGCTTCATCATGACAATTTTAAACTTAATATTTGATGCTTCATTCTTCGGTCTTTCATTGAGAGGAAAGCACAGTATTTATAATATGGTATTAGTTAGTAACTCCTTCTTATCTGCTCTTATTTACTTTGCTGGATTAGCTATTGTTTTAGCTATTAGTTTTGTTTTACAAAAATTATTATTAAGAGTCTTGAAAAAAGAAGTTAAATCTAATTTAATATATGAAAATAAGGAAAACGAAAAGGTAAAAGATGGATCACGCTAGAAAAAACATAATGAGAATATCAAAATTGCTCTACATTATTGCGAAGATTGTAGTCATTTTTACGATTTTCATGATTGTTTTTGTTACTACTTGTTCTGTTATTTCTATATTTGTTGAAAATGCAGAACTTCGTGAGGGTGTAATGAAATACTTACAGTCACAAGGTTCTTTATCAAACTTTGGGTACTTTGGATTAGAGATATCTGATGATTATATGACATCAGTCATAGTAGGAACTTCTTTCCATTTTGTTACGAACTTTGTCATCATGCTTTATGCACTTGTTTTTACTAGAATTCTTAAAAAGGTAAGTAAAGGTGAACAACCATTCACCAAACAAAACGCAAAGAAATTATTTATTATGTCAATAGTGGCTTTGTTGTTTATTGCAATGAACCCTATTTTATCTCTTGCATTATTCCTTGTTGGTATATTCATTTCTAACTTATTTAAGTACGCTACTTATTTAAATGAGAAGAGCCAACAAACTCAACACATTCAAGAATCTATGATTATTTCAATGGCTGAAGTTGTTGAAAATAAGAGTGACCAAACTGGTCAACATATTAGAAGAGTAGCGGAATACTCCAAAGTATTAGCTATGCAACTTGGCTTTACTGAAGAACAAGCAGATGTTATTAAAATGGCATCTATGATGCATGATATTGGAAAATTATTAGTCCCTTCAGCAATATTAGAAAAACCAGGAAAACTAACTGACGAAGAATACGCTGAAATAAAAAAACATACAACATACGGCGATAAATTGCTTAAAGATGTTGAAGGTGAAGTATTAATTTGTGCTAGAAAGATTGCTTATGAGCATCACGAAAGACCTGACGGAAAAGGATATCCTAGAGGTCTTAAGAAAAACAGCATCAGTATAGAAGGCAAAATTGTTGCTGTTGCTGATGTTTATGATGCATTAACAAGTAAAAGAACATATAAAGATGCTTGGGATTCTAAACAAGCATATGATGAAATTGTTAAAAATAGTGGAACTCAATTTGATAAGTCTGTAGTTAAAGCATTTGTAGATGCTTATGACAAAATAGATGAAATTAGAGAAAAGTTTGCAGATGCTCAACCTCAAGTTCTTGCGCCTACTGAAACATAAAACTTATTTGGACTAAATCTTTAAAGAACCTTTTGGTCCTTTTTTGTTAATTTTTGTATATAAAAGAATAAAAAAGCTCCATTTTTATTGTAAAATATAAGTAAGATGATATTTGGAAATAGAGACGATAAGGAAAAAGTATATTTAGATGCACTCAAAACCGCTAATACCTATAATCTTAAAGTATTAGTTGTAATGGTGTTTTTAAGCATACTAGCTTTAGTGTTAGATGAAATTGGCGTTTTTGCTACACCTAGAACTATAATGCTTATTGCTTCTTTTGTTTCTGTTGGGGTATTTCTTGTTCCAATTATTATTTATTTTGTTCATGATAAATTGTTAAAAAAAGAAAATCCTATTATTGAGACAAATCTATTAAAGATAATAATCATAGTTGCTTCTTTTTTAGGTGTTACTTGCATAATTGTTACATTGGCTTTCCATGTTCTTTTAGGTATAGGAATTCCTATGTTAATGGCGGCTCAATATAGAAATAATAAAAAACTAATAACCGCAGTATTTATTGCGTCTATGATATTAGTTCCAATTAGTGTATATGGAACGTTTTTCTTTGGAACTATAGACCGCAATATTTTAAAGATTGCAACTGAAGATATAGATAAATACTCAACTTTCACTCAAAGATTAGAATTAGCAACTTCAAAGAGAATGCTTGAATTATTCTTACATTATGTTCTCCCACGTGCATTATGTGTTGTCGCTATGGAAGTATTAGTTATTGGAATCATTAACCGTAATAAGTTAATGCTAGAAAAACAAGGAGAGCTCTCTGAAAAAGTTCAAAGAGAGATGCAACACACTAGTGAGATTCAATTAAATATCATTGAAGACTTAGCAGCAGTTGTTGAAACTAGAGACTGTGAGACTGGTGAACATATTGCAAGAACTAAACAATACGTGAATATGATTGCTAATATTTTAAAAAAGAATGATAAATATAAAGATGTATTAGATGAAAAAACAATAGATCAGTACACTGAAGCAGCTCCTTTACACGATGTAGGTAAGATAGCTATTAGTGATACTATATTGCTTAAACCAGGCAAATTAACTCCTGAAGAGTATGAACAAATGAAGGTCCACACAACTAAAGGTGGAGAGATGATATATAAGATATTTAAAAATCTTAAAGATGAAGCTTTTATAAAACATGCTCATGATATTGCTTTATATCATCATGAAAAATGGGATGGAACAGGCTATCCTGAAGGAATTAAGGGAGAAGAGATTCCTCTTAGTGCTAGAATTATGGCTATCGCTGATGTTTATGATGCTCTTGTTTCTAAAAGAGTATATAAAGATGCGATGGATCCTAATGATGCATTTGATATTTTAGAAAAAGATGCTGGAAGTCATTTCGACCCTAATATAATTGAAATAATCAAAGAATATAGAAAAGATTTTGTTGATAGTGTGAAGTAATTAATATTCTACTGTTAGTTGATTTTTGCTTGTTTTTATTAACTCAACCAGCGGTATGTATACTATTCATTCATTTCATTTTAAATTTTTAAGCGAAGGAGGCAAAAGACATGTTGGATTTAGAAAAAATCGGCTCATTCATCCAAGAACGCAGAAAGTTAAAAGGATTAACTCAATTAGAATTAGCTAATGTGTTACACGTAACTGATAGAGCTATATCTAAATGGGAATGTGGTAGAAGTATGCCGGATTCATCCATTATGTTAGATCTTTGCAAAGTGCTTGAAATTAGTGTCAATGAATTATTGACCGGGGAGGTTTTAGAAATGAATGATTATAGTAAACAAGCAGAAATGAATTTATTGGAAGCAGTAAAAAATAAAGAAGAATCAGATAGAATGCTTCTTAGAATGGAAATCTTGATTGGAATTATTGCGATTATTATTGGCATCACACCAATCTTTGTAGCAGCTTTTGTTAGTACTTTAGAGACTTGGCAAAGAGTGTTATTAATTGTAGGAGGATTCTTAATGTTTATTCCTTTAATTCTTGTAGCGTTAAGAATTGAACAAAAAGCAGGTTACTATGAATGCCAAGAATGCCATCATAGATACGTCCCAACTTTCTGGCAAGCTCTTATGGCACCACATGCAGGTAGATCTAGAAAAATGAAATGTCCACACTGTGGTAAGAGAAACTATCATAAAAAAGTAATTTCAAAAGAATAATCGTTCCTGTTTTTAAAAATGGTTTGCAATTAAAGCAAACCTTTTTTGTAGTTAGGATGAAAAGTTATTGATATGAATGTTTGTTTTTCTTAAAATAATTGCATTGATTTATGTAACGGGGGAAATAACATGGTTACTAGTAAATTTGCTAAGGGTGTATTAATTACAACAATTATTGCAATTATTATTTTTGGAATTCCTAATTTAATTGCTATTCCTACTACAATCGCAGCTGGTGAAGTTGCAGGTGGTATCGCAGGTCCTGAATATGCAGGCGCAGTTGATGCAGCTATTGATTTGATCATCTTTATTTTAGTTTTACTTTTAATAGCTGGTGTTTTCACAATTATTGCTGGATTCTTACTATCTTTAAAAGGAAAGTGGTGTTTAGGATGTATTGTTTTGTCAATTGTCTTAGGCGCATATGAAGTCATTGCATTTTTCTCATCGCTTGGTGATGGTAGTACTGGTGCTGTATTATTAGCATTAGCTAACGCTGCTAACTTTATTGTTATGGCAGTAATGGCTATTAAGATGAAATCTGATATTTATATTGCTTAAATATAAAGAAGATGACATACGTAGAGTTAAAAGACTTTTTATTATCCAACGCTGATAAGAAATTTTCTGAATTTTCTAAGACTTTATCTAATAGTGAATACAAAGTAATAGGGGTTAAAAATCCTGTTTTAAGAGACTTAATCAAGCAACACGTTAAGGATGAAGAACTCAAAGTAGAAGACTTCAAAATAGGCGAATATCTAGAAATAGATTTCGTCTATTTTGGTCTTTCTTTAGTTAGACTTAAAAGTATAGATGAACAGTTTAAATTCTTAGAGACGAATATTAAATACGCAAAATCATGGGCAATAACAGATACTGTTTCCACATATCTAAAGAAACATGATTTTGATAAGTATTTCGCATTCTTTAAAAGACTTTATAATTCTCCACATACTTATGATAGAAGAATGGCTTACATTGTAGGCCTTAAGCATTATAAGGATAAACGTATTTTAGATGTACTTCCTTATATATCAATGAACGATGAATATATGGTAATGATGGCGGAAGCGTGGCTATTAGCTACAGTTGCTATTCAATTTCCTAATGAAGTATTTGAATATTTAGTAGGTTGTAAAGATATTACTTTGAAAAGAAAAACTATTTCTAAGATTAATGAATCGTTTAGAATTAGTGATGAATTAAAAATCAAATTTAAAGAGTTAAGAAAAGAATAATTTTCTTGAACAAATAGACGTGATTTAAAACGTTATATTGGTATAGAAACTTTAAGAAAGGAGCAAAGATGAATAAAAAAAGATCGGCCGTATTTATGACCTTAATGCTTGTTGCTCCTTTATTAACGGGTTTTACTGAAAGTGATTTTATCAAGAAAACAGAAGATTTTAATATAGACTTCACAGACTTAGGAGAAGTAGGCGATTCTTATAAGAAATATAAAGCAGTTATTACAAATAACACGCTTTTCCCTATTTATCCAAATGCATTTGAGTATCAAAATAAAAAATATGATTTTGTAAGAGCTAATGATCCAATCCAACAACCTGTATCAATTGTTTTAGGCAAATCTTCATGTGAATTTTTCTTGATTGTTCCTAAAGAAGCAGATGTAAGTAACTATACATATCAAGCAGATTCCTTTGTAGAGGTGGAATCTAATGGTTCAGTAAAAGGGCCATATAATATCAGTTATTCTCATGAAAACTACGAAGACTGTGAATTAGTCAACGTTGGTAGTAGATCTTATGACTTAAACCATGAGTACGTTTATACATACTTATTTGATGTTTCATATGATAATGAGCATTATTATTCAATGTGCTGTCAAGGACGTTATGACTCTTTATATTTGTTTGTAACTAAAAACACTGTGATTAGTGAATTGACTGTTAATGAAGTCACTCCTTATCGAGTTTATAAAGAACCTGAAATTAAACGATCTAGTAGCAATGGCTCAAAAGCATTTCTTATAGCATTGATTTTTATCATTTTCATGCCAATTTTGATTTTGGTTGCTTTCGGAATCATTATCGGCGTGATTATTTACGTTGCTTCTAAGAAAAAGAAGAAAAAACAAAATAATTCTAATTTTTAGTATTTATTAATAGATAGTAAATATCCATAGTTTTATCTCGAAAACTTGTCATTTTTTCTATTTTTGTTTTGAAATGAAAATATAAACAAGGAGATTTTATATGAAGACATTAGGCAATATTATTTGGTTTATCGTTGCTGGTTTATGGGCAGCTCTTGCTTACTGCTTAGTTGGCTTAATTTTGTGCATTACAATTATTGGCATTCCTGTTGGTAAACAACTTTTCAAAATGGCAAAACTTGTACTTCTTCCATTTGGCAAAGAAGTTAATTCTGATTTCAACAAACACCCAATAGCTAACGTCATTTGGATAGTTTTGTGTGGTTTTGAAATCGCTCTAGGTTTCATTTTTATCGGTCTAATCTTTTGCGTTACAATCATCGGTATTCCATTTGGAAAACAATGTTTCAAATTAGCTAAATTGAGCTGTATTCCATTTGGTGCAACTATCGATTAATCAATTTTGAAATTAATACGAATATTTAGGGCAAATTTTTGCCCTTTTTTATTTAAAAAATACATACTTATGTGTAAACTTAAATATATAAATCTTGTTTAACAAAAGGGGTAGTGAATATGAAAAAAGCACTAAAACTATTACCACTTGTAGCGGTCGTTTCAGCAATTGCAGCTATTAGCGCAGCAAAAGAAAACCTTGGCGTAAAAGCTGCTTCAGGACAATATGCTGCAAGCCCATTACCATCAACTATTTGTTTGGATGATTACGAAGCAAACGATATTCGTGCATATTATTCAGAGTTGAATAACAAATCTGAAGAAGATAGAAAAGGCCAAAATCTCTTAGCTAGCTTGAAGCCTATCCTAATGAAAGACCAAAAATATTACAGCTATGATAGTGGAAATGCTATTTGGCAAATATATGAAATTTCAGATAGAGACTGGGAGAGATCGCCTGCAACTGCTATTACACAAGGGACATATGATCCTGCAACAAATACAATTACAAATTATAAATATGGATCAATGAATGATAAAAAGGACAATCCATATGTCCATGCTTTATATGTTGATCGTTCACAAGAAAATCCAAAAACAGCTTGGACAGCTCATAACCCTAGATCAAATAGTGCTTGTATTGAAAGAGAACACATTTGGCCAAAATCACATGGTTTTGATGCTGATGAGGTTCCTGGCGCACGTGGTGACCCAATCCATTTATGGGCAGCTGATGGGGGTGCGAATGGTTTACACTCTAACTATTTCTACGGAAATGTTGATTTGACAAAGACTTACAAAAATGCTCGTGATGATTATTCATGGGATGGGAACAATTACTTAGGATTCAGCAAGACTGTACCTGATTCAAATCAAAAAGTATTCGAACCACAAGATTGTGACAAAGGTGATATTGCGCGTTCTGTGTTTTACATGGTTGCTAGATATAATAATGTTGCTGGTGACGATACCGCAATCGATAGTGCTAACCCAAATCTATTCTTAGGTGATGATGTATCTAAAAGTGAAGAAACAGGCACATCCACAGCTACAACACCATATTCTCTAGGTGTATTATCAGACCTTCTTGAATGGAATAAGTTAGACCCTGTTGATGAATACGAAATTCATCGTAATAACTTAATTCATAGAAACTTTACAAATAATAGAAATCCATTCATTGATTTCCCTAACTGGGCAGACATTATTTGGGGTGGAGTAACAAAAGCAGCTAATCCTGCATCAGATCCTTTAAATGGTGGCAATCCAAATGCTATTTCTGATTTCGTAATCAATGATGTTAACTATGGAACAGCGGTAAACCCAGCAGCTACTGCAATTACTGGAACAGTTAGTTTTGGATATTCAAGAAACGAAAATGGTCCTTTCAGCAGTGAAAAACCTACTGAAGCAGGAACATGGTATTGTGAAGCAAAATCTGTTGCTGAAGGTGATTATAGCGCTGATACACAAGTTAAATCATTTAGAATAATTGGTAAACCTAATACTGTTACAGTTGAAATTAGTAATGACATCAAAGAAGGTAGCACAATTGCGCCAACAGGAACCGCTCTTCAAGGGGATGTCTCGTTTGTATATTCAAGTAATAAAGAAGGCCCATATTCTCCAGAAGTTCCTTCAGAACCTGGAACTTATTGGGTTAAGGCTATTTCTGTTAATAGTGGTGAATATGAATCTCAAGAATCAGAACCTAAAGAATTCAAAATTTCTGAAGCCACAGTAATTGATACAATCAAAGATAAAGTCGATTCATTAAAAGATGAAGATGGCAAAATTTTTGGTTTGCCACCTGTTGTCTTCTATGTTATCGTCGCTGCTGTTGTAGTTCTTATTGTATTTATTGTTCTTGTGATCTTCATTAAAATGAGTAATAAGAAGAAAAAGAAAGTAGGCAAAAAAGTTGCTAAAGAATTAGGTGTTCCAGTTCCAAAGACAACTTCTGCGAATAGCAAATCTACTGCAAAGAAGAAATCAACTTCTTCTAGCAGTAAATCAACTGCCAAGAAATCAACTTCAACTAAGAAGAAATAAAATTAAAGTCGGGAATTTCCCGACTTTCTTTAATTATAAAAAATTAATCAGCGTATTTTTCGATGATGTCTTGTTCTGGAATCGTGATTCTTTCATCGATTGCGCAGACGCATAATCCAAATCTTATAATAGTGTTTTTAAGATCTGATTCACATTGTTCAATTATCTTATCTAGTTCATCATAACTAGTCATTTTTCTAAAATCATTAACGATAGCTTCGATTTCTTTATAATTATCATCTTTATCCATATTAAAGATGTAGTTGAATAATGCCCATTCGCTAGGTGCAATTACTTTATCTGCATCAATATATGATGCGAATAAGTTAACAGAGAATAAGAATGCTTGATTCTCATCTTTTGCGAATTTACTAAACTCTTTGAATATTTCAAAAAAGTATTGTCTAGCTTGTTTAGCCAAGCTATCTTGGGTGTCATTTGCGTAACCCATATATACTTTTTCCCATTCTTTTTTAGTCATGATTTTCTCCAAACATTGTCCTATATATTATGGGGTATTCACTTAAAAAAGACAAATATATAACAAAATAGTCATATTTTAATAAATATGAGTATATAATAACCTCGGAGAATAAAAGATATGAATAATATACCAAACGTCAAAGTAGGAATTGTCGCTGTTAGTAGAGACTGTTTCCCTATTGAATTATCAATTAAAAGAAGAAAAGCATTAGTTGAAGCATATAAAAAGAAATATGACGCTAATGATATTTATGAATGCCCTATATGTATCTTTGAAAGTGAAACACAAATGGTGGAGTCGCTTGAAGATATTAAGAAGAATGGATGTAATGCATTATGTGTCTATTTAGGTAACTTTGGTCCTGAAATTTCAGAAACATTATTAGCTAAGTACTTTGATGGACCTATTATGTTCTGCGCTGCCGAAGAAGAAAACATTGATGTCTTAAGTAGTGATAGAGGTGACGCATATTGCGGCATGCTCAACGCATCATATAACTTAAAACTTAGAAATGTTAAAGCATACATTCCTGAATCCCCAGTTGGTGATGCAGAAGAATGTGCAGATATGATTAAGGAATTTATTCCAATTGCTAAAGCAGTAGTTGGTTTAAAGAACTTGAAAATTATATCCTTTGGTCCAAGACCACAAAACTTCATGGCATGTAACGCTCCAATTAAACAACTCTTCAATATGGATGTTGAAATTGAAGAAAATAGTGAACTTGATTTATTTGAATCATTCAAGAAGCACGAAGGTGATCAAAGAATTGATGAAGTTGCTAAAGATATGGCTAATGAATTAGGTACAGGTAATAAGATTCCTAGTATCTTACCTAAGTTAGCTCAATATGAATTAACTTTATTAGACTGGGTCGAAGGTCATAAAGGCTGCAAAAAGTATGTAGCTATCGCAGGTAAATGCTGGCCAGCATTCCAAACAATGTTTGGTTTCGTCCCTTGCTACGTTAACTCAAGATTGACAAGTAGAGGTATCCCAGTATCATGTGAAGTTGATATCTATGGCTGCTTAAGTGAATACATTGGTTCATGTATCAGTGAATCCGCAGTTACATTGCTAGATATTAACAATACATTACCTAAAGAACTCTACAACAAAGATATCAAAGGTAAATATGATTATGATTTCAGAGATACATTCATGGGCTTTCACTGTGGTAACACATGCTCAAGTTTACTTTGTAACCCAACTATGAAGTATCAAAAGATTATGGCTAGAAGCTTACCAGTCGAAGTCACTAATGGTACTTTAGAAGGCGACATCAAACCAGGAGAAATTACTTTCTATAGATTACAATCTACTGCAGATAACCACTTATACGCATATGTTGCTGAAGGAGAAGTTCTTAATGTACCTACTCATTCATTCGGTAGCATTGGTGTATTCGCAATTAAAGAAATGGGTAGATTCTATAGACATGTATTAATTGAAAATGGATTCCCACATCATGGCGCAGTTGCGTTTGGTCATTATGGAAAGACACTCTTCGAAGTATTTAAGTACTTAGGAGCAGAAAAGGTTGATTATAACCAACCAGCAACTCTTCCGTACGCTAGTGAAAATCCATTTAAAAAGTAATTATTACTTTTAAATCAAAAAAGAGGCAGCGGTGTCTCTTTTTTAGTGCAAACTTTTTGCAATAATTATTAAAAGTTTATAAAATAAAATCAGTTATTCAAAGGAGACATATATGGCAAAAAAAGCTGATAACAAAAAAATTATTTTTTTAGTAGCCCTTGTTTTTGGTGTTGCAGCAATTTTAATGAACTTATTACCTGCAATTACATTCAAAGGAACACTTTTGGGTGTTGAAGCAACAGCTAGTTTCAATGGCTTCCAATTAATGTTTGGCGCTGAAGATGTTCCTGCAAAAGCAGATGTTGCTGGCATTTTTTCATTTAATGGCACGGTTTCAACAAAATTAGTTGTAACATCATTAATCGCATTCATTCTTATGGTAGTTGGTGTTGTTTCTGCAGTTCTTGTTAAAATCATCAACAAAAAACAACAATTCCTTATTAAGGTTATTGCTGCTGGTGCATTAGTTGCTGGTGCTGTTTTAGCAATCGCATTAACAAAAGCAACATTCGTTTCTGCTAATGAAATTGGTGATTCTGCAAAAGATTTATATAGTCTTGGCATTGGTGCTATTTTAAGTGGCGCATTTGCTGGTATTGCTGGCGTCGGCGTTTTACTTTCATAATTTTTTTGAACAGATAACCTTCTCATAATTCGTTGTTTTTAGTGAGAGGTACAAAATATGGAAAAAAACAACATTAAAAAATTAGGTGTCAAGTTGTTTTTGGCGCCTTTTCTTATTGCTCTTGGTGCATGTAATGCGTATGGCAAAAATTATGTAGATGAGAATTGTGACTGGTTTGAGCCAGGCATGGCTGCAGATGTAGATGAGAATTGTGACTGGTTTGAGCCAGGCATGGCTGCAGATGTAGATGAATATTTTATAGGAAGGGAAGATACAAATTCTTACAAAGAAATTAAAGAGAAGGATTTTATAAAAACCTCAGAAAACGATAAATCAACATTCAGTCTATGTTCAACAACAAGCGCTTATACAAATATAAGAAATATGGTCATGAACTATAATATGATTCCTGATAAAAATGCTATAAAAATTGAACAAATGTTGAATTACTTCAGGTATTCATATCAAGTAAATGGAGATGATGACCTTCTTATCTTTAACGAAGTAAGTGATTGTCCATGGAATAGCAATCACAAATTAGCATCTATTGCGGTCAAGGCAAAAGAAGCAAAAATTGAAGAAGGTTCTTGTAATTTTGTATTTTTAATCGATGTTAGTGGCTCGATGAGTGAAGAAATGGCACTTATTAAAAAATCGTTTAATATGTTGCTTAGAAACATTAGCGATAACGATAGAATTTCAATTGTTACTTACGCAAATAGAACAGAAACTGTATTAGATGGTGCGTCAGGTGACCAAAAAGACCTTATTAAACAAAAAGTAGATGGTTTGATGGCTAGTGGCGGAACTTATGGACAAGGTGGAATCCAAAGAGCGTACGAAATTGCTAATAAGCATTTTATTGAAGGTGGTAACAATAGAGTTATTCTAGCTACTGATGGTGATTTTAATATTGGTATTAGTAATCAAAATGAACTTGAAGGTTTCATTGCTAGTAAAAGAGAAACTGGTGTATATCTAACAGTTTTAGGTTATGGAATGGGGAATTATCATGACAATACCGCTGAAACATTAGCTAGAAACGGTAATGGAAATGCATTCTACATTGATAATGAGTCGACAGCTGAAAGACTATTTGAACAAGGAATATCTTCAACATTTGAAGTTGTTGCTAAGGATACAAAAACACAAGTAGTATTTAACGCAAATCAAGTTGAATCTTATAGACTACTTGGCTATGAAAACTCAATGCTAACTGACAAAGATTTCCATAATACAGAAAAAGATGCAGGTGAAGTTTTATCTGGTGACGTTACTGTTGCAATGTATGAAATTATTCCAACTCAAGATGTTGATTTAACCGACAACTTATTCACTAGTGAAATCCACTTCAAAGATCCAAGTACTAATGAAGACAAAGTTGTTAAAAATGAAGTAGCAATTTATAGCGATTCTCAATCTGACGACTTTGTTTTCCAATCATTAGTTGTTGAATACGGTTTAGTTTTAAGAACATCAGAGTATAAAGGTAATAGTAGTTTAGACCATATTATCTCAAGATATGAGAACAAGGCACAAACTTTCAATACTGATTTTGATAGAGAAGAATTCTATAGTCTAGTTAAAAAGACAATTGGTCTTCAAAATCAAAATTATTAAAACAAATCAAATGCATCGATTGTTTAGACCGATGGTTGCCATCGGTTTTTTTAATAATTACTTTTTTAGTTTTTAAAAAGTATTTATAAAAGGTGGTCAATTGTCTATAATTATTTTACTTATGACAAACAAAATAGAAAAAGCAAAACTCTTCATTTTATTAACATTAGTCGCTGAGATTATTCTTGGTGGTGTTTTCGTTGTTTTCTATTTAACTGGTTTGTTTGGACTTAAAGATAACCTTTCAAACGAAATCATCGTAGCAGGTGCTGGTATCTTAATGTTACTCAACTGCGTTACTATTTGGATTGTTGTCGCTATTATGTCTAACTTTAAATTAAGAAGTGACATCAAAACAAAAGAGTTACTAAGTAGTGATATTGAAAAGATTTATGATTTTGCTCAAATCGCCATGGTTGTTACTGACGATGAAAATAGAATCATCTGGGTAAGTGAATTATTCCAATACCGTCACATCGATATTGTTGGTCAAGACATCCTTCAATGGAAACCACAATTAGATGTCTTAATGACTAGTTTAGAACAAGAAAAATACGCAAAAGTTGTTATTAATAACAGAACATATGAAGCTCAAGTTATCCGTGAAAGTAATCTTTGGATTTTCAAAGATATCACGGATTATCAAACAGCATTCGATTATTCAAAACAAAACTCTATCGTATTCGGTATCTTAAATATCGATAACTACGATTCCATCTCCATGGAAGATATCGTCAATGATACTGAAAACAGATTAAAAACTTTAATTCATAACTATTTCAAAGACTTCAATGTAGTTTTTAGAAAAATCAAAGAAGACTCATACTTCTTAATCTGTAACTACCTAAACTACGCAAGAATGAAAGCTGATAGTTTCTCACTTATTGATAAAGTTAGAAGCATTAGTGCTCGAGATACATCATTCTCTCTTTCTATTGGCTTTGCTTATGACTACCCAGATTTAGTTAAGTTAAGTGACTATGCATTCGATGCTCTTGATGTTGCTCTCTCTCGTGGTGGTGACCAAGTTGTTGTCTTCCCATATGGTAGACAAATCGAATTCTATGGTGGTAAGACTACATCTGTTGAAAAGACTAACAAAGTTAAGATTCGTTCCTTATCCGACTCTTTCTTAACATTCATTAAGAACTCAAGCGATGTCTTAGTTATGGGACATAGCATGATGGATATGGATGCATTTGGCGCATGTTTAGGCGTTAAGGCTATCTGTGACCGTATTGGCAAACCAGTTAAGATCGTTGCTGATATGAAGATCACTGAAAGAAAGACAAGAAGTGCAATTATGTCTTCTTTTAATAAGAATGAACTTCAAGATTTATTTGTTGATCCAATTAGGGCTCACGATATGATAAAGCAAACAACATTGTTGGTTGTTGTTGATGTTCATGTTCCTAGTATGACTATGGCACCTGAATTAATCGAAAAATCAATGAATACGATGGTTATCGATCACCATAGAAGAGGTAAAGATTATATCGAATCTACAGTCTTCTCACACATTGACTCTAGTGCTTCTTCATGTTGTGAAATTATCTCTGAATTCATTAAATACTGTTCTATCAACCCAGTTGTTAATTTGCCATCAACATATGCAACATTTATGTTGAGCGGTATCTTCTTAGATTCCACTTACTTTAAGAGTACAACTACAGGTTTAAGAACATTCGAAGCTGCTGCGACTCTTAAAGATTATGATGCAGATAACGCTATGGCGGATGATTTCTTGAAAGATGATATTGAAGAACATAGAGAAGTTAATGACTTTGTTGATACATTTAAAATGCCATTTAAAGGAATCGCGGTTCTTACTCCAAAAGAAGATAGATTATATGATTCCGCTACAATTGCTAAGGCATGTAATGAAGTTCTTTCTTTAAAAGGTACTCATGCAGCGTTTGCTATAGGTAGAGTATCTAACAAAGAAATCAAAGTATCTGCAAGAAGTGATGGTAGTGTTAACGTACAACTTCTTTCAGAGAAGATGGGTGGCGGTGGCTCATTTGAAAGAGCTGCTGTTGTATTTGAAAACATTTCGCTTCAAGAAGCTTTCGATAAAGTTGTTGACGCAATTAGAAAGAATCTTGATGCTGCTCAAATTACAGATAAAGAAAAGAAAGGTAACCAAGAATAATTATGAAAGTTATTTTATTAGCTGATGTTAAAAAAGTCGGAAAAAAAGATCAAATTATAGAAGTCAGTGATGGGTATGCCCAAAACTTTCTTTTCGCAAGAAAATTAGCTGTTCCTGTATCTGCTACTAGTAAAGCAGTTTTACAAAAACAACAAGATGATGAAGCAACAAGACAAGCAAAGCTTAAAGAAGAAGCTAAAGCACTTGCTGAAAAACTTAAAGGTATTACTTTGGAATTCGAAGTACAAAGTGGCAAAGAAGGCAAAATGTTTGGTAACGTTTCGCTTAAACAAGTTGCAGATGAATTAGAAGCTAAACATGGTATCGTTATCGATAAAAGAAAATTCGTCGATAAGGGTTCTTTAGATTTCCTTGGTTTCCATCATCCAAAAATTGAATTATACAAAGGCGTTATCGCTGAAGTTAATGTACACATAAAGAGCAAAGGAGAGTAATATGCCAGTCAAAAAGAATGCATCTGACTTACCATATAACTCCGTTGCGGAAAAAGCTGTTTTAGGATCAGCGATGGTCTCAAACAGTGCTCTTTTCAATGTACTTTCCGCATTAGAAGAAAGCGACTTCTTTGAAGTTAAACACCAAGTTATCTATAGAGCAATTAAAGCTTTATTTGATAGAAGTGTAAGAGCTGATGTTTTAACAGTTGCTGAAGAATTAAATAACATGAAAGAACTCGAAATTGCGGGTGGAGTTAACTATTTACAAGCGTGTACTGAATCAGTTGTCGCAATCAGTGCATTAGATTCATACATTGACATTGTTTTAAACCAATCAGTTTTACGTAAACTCATTTTAACTGTTAGAGATATCAATGATTCTTATTTAAGCGAAGATATCGAATCAGTTAATGATTTCATCTTAAAGAGCGAAGAAAAGATTAAAGAAGCTGTTTCTAAAAGAAAAGTTGATACATTTAAAAAGAGTAAAACTGTTGCAGAAGTCATTGAAAAAGAAATCAACTCACCTCATGAAACTGGTAATAATATGGTTGGTATCCCTTCTGGATATCCTAAACTTGACGCTATTACTCAAGGTTTCCAAAAAGGTGGTATGTATATTGTTGCAGCTAGACCTAACGTAGGTAAAACTGCTTTAGCACTTAACTTTGCATTCAATGCTGCAAAGGATTATAAAGTGCCAGTCGCTATCTTCTCTTTGGAAATGGATGCTGAACTTTTAATCAAACGTTTAATTGGCGTTTCCTCAAACGTTAGTTTAACTAACATCTCATCAGGAAATATCTTTGGTAGCGATAAGATGAAAGTCTCTAAAGCTATTAAAGAAATCTCTGATTGTGAAATCTATATTGATGATTCCTCTAACTTAAAGTTAATGGATATTATCGCTAAATCTAGAAAACTTCAAACATCAGTTCCTAATTTAGGAATGATTATTATCGACTACTTAGGTCTTGTTCAAACAGCACAAAATGGTAAAAACCCTGACTCTAGACAAGAAGAAGTTAGAAAGATTTCTCTTGCTATGAAAGGTTTAGCTAGAGAGCTTAAGCTCCCAGTAGTTGTTGTTTCACAGTTATCTCGTGATGTTGAAAAACGTGGCGAAAATAAACGCCCTATGCTTTCCGACTTAAGAGACTCTGGTAACATCGAACAGGATGCTGACTTAGTCATGCTTCTTTATCGTGAAGACTACTACAAAGGCCAAAAGGGCGGTGCTTCTTCATCAAACAAAAAGATCAAAGATATGACTGATAGTGAAAAATTTGAAGTCATTAAGAATATGAACCCTAAGAACGAAAACGATCCTACTGCTAATATTTCATATGTTGAAATTAACGTAGCGAAGAATCGTAATGGTTCTACAGGACAAACTGGATTGTTCTTCTATAGAAATTTCGGTCGTTTTGACTCACCTAGTGAAGAATGGGAGAGACAAATTAGAGAACTTAACGACGAAATGAATGCGAATAAATAATGTATTTTCACAATATTGCGTCTGGTAGTAAAGGAAACGCGACAGTAGTCGTTTCAAAAGAAACTGTAATACTCATTGATATGGGTATTTCTTTTGTCTCGTTAGAAGAAGGTTTAAAAGAAGTAAATTTAACCTCTGCTAATATTGATGTAGCGTTATTTACTCATGATCATAGAGACCATTATAATGGCTTACGATTTTTAAAAACTAAGAAGTGCTTTGCGTTAGAAGGTACCCTTCCTTCTTTATGTGGAATAGTTGAACTATATAAACCATTCAAAGTCAAAAATGTGACTATAACTCCTCTTAAGACTAGCCATGACGCTACTAATCCTTGTGGCTATATGTTAGAAGATGGGGAAGAAAAACTTGTATATATGACTGATACAGGTATGTTCCTTGAAGAAAATTTAGAATACTGCAAGAACCCTGATTACTTAATTATTGAAAGTAATCATGATATTTCTATGGAACTTAAGACTAATAGACCTCAATTATTAAAGGAAAGAGTCTTAGGAGACCATGGGCATCTTTGCAATGAAGACAGTGCGTATGCTTCTTTAGAAATTATGGGTCCAAGGACAAAAGAAATATATTTAGCTCATTTAAGTGAAGAAGCAAATACCCCAGAAACCGCATTAAAGGCTTATAGAGACATTTTCTTAGACCACAACGTAGATTTAGACAAACTCAAAATTATCTGCCTTCAACAGTACGCTTCTACAACAGGAGGACGTTATGAAGATTAAGATATACGCTATTGGCAAGATTAAAGAGCAATATCTTAAGTTAGGTATTGATGAATATAAGAAAAGAATCTCTGCATACGCTAATGTCGAAATAATTGAAGTAGGGGATGAACCTGTAAAAGAGAATCCTTCCCAAGCAGAAATTGAAATTGTTAAGAATAAAGAATGCGAAAAAGTCCTAAAGTTGCTTAAGCCAAGTGACTACTTAATCACATTGGATTTAACAAAGAATCAACCTGGCTCAATGCAATTTGCATCATTCTTACAAAAGAGTTTTGAAAAAGGCGGCAGTGCTATCTCATTCGTGATTGGTGGTAGCTATGGCTTATCTAATGCAATAAAACAAAGAGCAAATGACACAATTTGCTTAAGCAATTTGACATTCCTACATCAAATGACTAGATTAATATTGCTCGAACAAATATATAGAGCATTTAAGATAAATAATAATGAGGTGTATCACAAATGATTGAATATGAAGAGTTTAAAGATTTAACAAGAGTAGAAGATAAAAATAATCCATTCTGCGCTAAGTTTATGTATCCAACTGGTGAGACATTCTACATTGAACCAGTATTCTATACTCAACTCCATGGATTTAGAGATCATCATAAAGATTCTTATCAACTAATTCTTAATAGAATGGAAGAGATAGTTAAAAAGAATAAGAAAGTAGTGTTCACAGGTAACTTTGAATTCCCTCAAACAGAAACTGATGAAGATTATATTATTTTAGAAATTACAGATGTAACTGATCCTTTACAAATATATGTAGAAGATAAGTCACGTGGTAGTGATTACGGAGATTAAATAAAAACACCTGCCAAAATGAACTGAACCCCTCCAGTTGGTTGTCCAACTTTTGGGGTTCAGTTCAAAATCAAGCGACAGGTGTTTTCTTATTAATTAAGTTAATTTTTTACGTATCTCAATCTACGTGTGAATTTATTTAAGTAGAGAGTGATGTTTCCGCCTTCATTAATGCGAACAACGCCTTGTGTAATACTCATATTTGCTTTACAAGCATCATCAATAACAAGTTCGTTAGAAATGCTAGTCATTCCTGAGCCTACGCCAATCGAAATATTATAATTTTTTGAATAGGTAAATGTGCAATATAATTCATTATTATTAGCACTACTAGTATACATAGAATAACGAGAAGCACTAACGAATATTGATACATCGTTTCCTAATGGCGTTACTCCATCAAGAGAATTAATATAAACCATAACTACTAAAGTATTTAAATTAAGGCTAAGATTGAAGTTACCAGCCTTTTCAAAAAGTATTCTAATAAAACCATTGTCATTTACAACACGACAAACATTTGGGTCACAGCTTTTATCAAGTGTTACCGCTAGATTTGTACGGTTATTATTGGCATAGGTAACTTTGCATCCTACTGTAGAAGTAAAGTTGTTATATGTGCAAATATTTTGATTGTTAGCATCTAAACCTACCTCACCAGATGGAAGAGACAATCTAGCGTCAACATAGTCTTCCTCGTATTTAATAGAGATACTAGATGAATATGGTGAAAAAGTGATGAAGTACTTGCCATTTACTAAAGCTTTAATATAATCGCCTTCTATTGTAAAAAGATTAGGATTGTTGTTTACGTGGTCATAGACTGCGGTTAAGTGTGCTGATGTAATTATTGCTTGATGCGAATCATCAAAAATGTTGAATTTTTCACCTTTTTTAATTGTGATACTTTGAGTGAATGCAGCATATCCATTATTTTGAATAAAGTTAATGTAATCTGTAGTGTTTTCTAGCATTCCGAGCATTTGCAATTGAGCTTGAGTTTCTTCTTGCGGAGCAACTTCATAATTCATATAAACATCGGCTCTATCTCCTTCAAAACGTACAGCTGCAGAACCTATATCCACAGGAGCGAATGATTTTGCAATATTGATTGTGTTGAGAGGTGATAATGAAAGAAGATATGTAGCAGTAGTATCAATAACCAATTCACCATTGCTTCCTTTATGAAAGTCAAAAGTATTCCATTTACATTGATCATCTAAACAATCATAGCCATATATTTCATCGATGTCATTGTTAGCAAATGTAATTACATCGTCTTTGTTTAAGGTAATAAAACCAACTAAGTATGCATTTTGTGTAGGTGTAACAGGCATAGCTGTTGAAACTTTTTCAACGCCATTGATATTGAGGACAACGCCATCGTGTTTAAAACCAGATACACCTAATTTGAATCCATCAACAGTGTATTCCATAGAAACAGTAGCCGAGGAAGCATTATTATGAACTTTAAATTCGTCAGTAAGGTTGCTGCCTTCAACAATAGTGTATGTATAAACAACTGTGTTATCTGCTTTTGCAGCAATAGTGATAACATCACCTTTAGTTAGGTTTGCGTTTGTTAATTCCCATTTAATGGAATCAGCATTGGTTTCTTTTACTGCAAAGTCACCAACTTTTTGATTATTTGCTAAAAGCACTAATTCGTTTGATAACTTTGGAATAACAACAGTATTGACTGCCTTCTTTTCTGAATCAAATTTCTTTGAACAATCGTTACAGCCATAATATGCAATGTTACCTTCTGCCAAGAATGTTGGCTCTTTTGCAGGTGTAAGAGCGGTATAGTTATGACCTTTAGCAGGAATAGTTTCTGTTTCGATATTGCCACATACTGAGCAAGTTTTTATTTTACTACCTATTGTGTCACACCCAGGTTCATTATCAGTAGACCAATCTCCATAAGTGTGTGTTGTAAGTTTTGCAATTGTGTCAGTTTCCTTTTCACCACAATTCTTACATACTCTTTCTTTGCTACCTTCTTCTTTACATGTAGGTGCTTTAATTGTTGACCAATCACCATAGTCGTGAGAGTCACATTTCTTATCGCCACAACCCGTGAGTAAAACACCTAAAGCCAATGCAGTTGGAATTAGAGCTTTTTTGATTTTCATAAATTTCTCCCTTTGTAAAAACAAAACGTGATAATTTTTGCATAAATTATAAATTTATACAAGGTTAAACAATATTTGTTTACTAAATAAAAGGCAACTCAATCGAGTTGCCATATTTTCTTTATTAGATTTGTGGTCTCATTTCTCTCGTTGTTAACCACACAGTTCTCATTGAGATTAATAAGACATAAATCATAACTGGGTTTATTGAAGTGATTATGAATCCAAGAATCATTCCTAATAAGCCAGGACACAATGATTGCCACCAGTCAATCTTTGTACATGTCCAGAATGTGAGATATCTATTAGGATTATTTTTACCTCTAGTAATTAAGAAGATCATAAGAATCATAAATACGTTAACGCCAGCGTAGATTCCTAAGTAAAGCAATGAACCTAACCACATAGCTTGAGTTTTAGCGGTCTTGTATGTGAGATCGATAAATTCTCTTAACTTATTAAATGCTGAAACTCTATTTTCTTTATTATTTTTATCGAATGATTCTCCAACAAAGTATTTCTTTAAGTCACTGCCGCTATAATCTAAGTGTTTTAAGTCACTAAGGAATTTCATGTTAACTTTCTTAGTAGTGGTGTTAGAAGCGTATACATCCATATAGAAACCATTTTTGAAGAAATAAACACTTGATGGTGTATATCCATCTTCATCAAGGTCTGCTTTTTCAGTAGTGCCTTTCTTATAAACGATACCTTCTTTACTATTGACG
>JAGCCQ010000067.1 GCA_017651565.1 Bacilli bacterium
AATATTGTCTATTTTTGATAAAATAATTTTGCATTTATTAAAAGACTATCGGCGGTATGTACATAAATGTCGACCATACGCAGGCAAACGATAGAACACCGGAATAAATAGCTGCTAGATTGGACGTGTTAAGATCTAGCATTGTGGAAAGCATCGCCCAGAAATGATGTGAGATATAAGAAAAGAGGTCGCAGTTCGTAGACGTTCTTATATTCAAAACCATTGTCACGCTCCACAGAAATATTAGATATTTGAATCAGAGGCCATCCAACGGAGGATGAAACACCAGTAACTATGGTTGATAGGGATATCTTCAGTTAGTTACAAAATAGGTGTTTTTAAGTTGGATGGTTTTTCTTTTCCTTTCGTTAAAGACACCAGAAAGGAGAAGAAAAATGGGTCGTTTAGATAAAGAGCTTATTGAGAAACAAAAATATCATTTTAGATATTATCGTCCATCATACAATCACCCATTCTTAGTTGCGTTAGTCAAAGAAGATATAGGAAACGATGGAAAAATCTATTTATCAGGATTTAATGTTACCCATTCATTTGGAATGTTCTATAAGAATCCAAATGGTTATTTAAAAATAACAAATCCTAATAAAAACGATGATGCCGAATGTTTTGTTCAAAAAGATGGTATCAAAAACAAACCTCTAAAGTTATTCTCAAATCCAATAAAGGGTTGGAACTTAACTGAGGAAGATGAAAAATTAATCGATGAATTAGTTGAAGAAAAACTAAAGTAGTCAAAACAAAAGGGCCCAAAATCAATGGGTCCTTTTCATAAACCTTTAATCCATCCTAATGGATTGATGCATGACCACTCTGGGGTTTACCATGTGTGCAAATAAATAGGACTTGCACTTAATCAAAGAGGGGTTCATCCTCAATTGAACTATTTTTGTAAGAAGCCACTCTTCCCAAAGGGCTAGCAAAGCACGAAGACTTCTTATAATTTGTGTAATCAACTTTCGTTTGGGAGTTACACCATCGTAATTCAACACTCATCCTAATGAGTATGGTCTTCAGGCCTACATGACCGATCTATGAATTACCTTGTGTGAGAGCCAACTAGTATGTAGGAGTCTCACTTAATCAAAGAGGGGTTCATCCTCTATTGAACTGTTTAAGTAGGCTATAAAGATAAATCTTTTTGCCTATTTAGATATTACTCATTTTTCTAATGATTTTCCACTAAATTTTATTTATGCTAAAAACTTCTTGAAATGTGCGATTTATCTTTATTAATTGTGCGATTGTGTTATATTGAATGTGCGAGAGGTATCATTATGTGCACTATTACAGCTACTGAATTAAAAAGAAACTTTGGCAAATACATGAAACTAGGTCAAAAAGAAAATATTGAAGTTACTCACAGAGGCGAAACTATTTTTGTAATTACTCCTAAAAAACAATTGGCTTATTTAGGAATTAGCAAATTTTTCGGGACTCTTCCTAACGATGTCGATTTAGATAACATAGACCGCGAATAATATGAAATATTTATTTGATACAAATGTAATTATTGATGCACTAACCTCTAGAAATAATATTTCAGTTTATTCTCAACAACTACTAAAAGAAGTTGCTTCTAGTAAAATTAAGGCTTATTTATCGTACAAACAAATGACTGATATAAGCTATATTTTGAGAAAATATTATAGTCAAGATGATATTAAAGAAATTTTAGGATATTTATTAGAAATGTTCGAATTGCTTCCGATTCTACCTTCTGACATTAAGATAGCTCAGTCATTAAAAATTAGCGACTTCGAAGATGCAGTTATCTACGAAACAGCAAAAACAAATATGATTTCCTGCATAATAACTAATAATGTGAAAAATTTTAATAATGCAAAGATGAGTATTATGACACCTAAAGAATTAGTTGTGTTGCTGAATAATTGATTCAAATTATTCGTATCTAGAAATGCGTTTCTTTTTCCTTAAGAATTTTTCATTTTGTGTAAGGAATGATCTCTTACGACATTTAATGAGGAGTTTTCTTCCATCATTATTTCTTGTGTAGACAATCTCAAAATCCGCTACTCTTCCTTTTAAGTTATCAGAGAATAGTTCAACTAATTCTTTTCTTTGGCCAATTATTGTAGGGCAAGAATAAGAGAGTTCATAATTCAAAAATGCTTTTCTTTTTATGATGAGAAGATATTTAGGATTATCAATTGGAGAAAGCATTTCAGTGATTGCTGTATTAAAAATGTTTTGTTCATAAATACTAGCTTCGTCTAAAGAAATTCCAAAACACATAGTGTCACCACGAACTTTGACACATGCTCTATGGCTAATTTTTTCTATGTCTTGAAGTGTTTTTAACAAGGCTTTTGCTAAATGAGTCATATTCTTTCTTGGAGAAATATGAGTAGCTATTTTATATAAAAATTTTGTTAGATAAAAGCCAAAAACAAAGGTTACTATTACCGAAGCAATTAACGCCATAAATAACGGAACTAACTTAGTTGAATCATCAGCGAGTAAGATTGCTTTAAGTGTTCCTGTAATTAATGCAGAAGAACCGCCAAATCCAAGAGAGCATAAGATAATTCCTAAACCATTAACATATGCAAATGGGCGAATTATTTTCTCTTCAGGAACTTCCATTTCTTCAACAAGTTTGAAATTAAATTGGGTAGCTTCTCCCCATTTACTTCTTGTTAAATCTCTTTCTTTTGCGAGCGTTAACATTTTCTCATTTATTGATTCAATACCATCCTTATTGAACGGAGGGCGAATTATAGTAACTCTATCTATACCACTTTCAACTTCACCTGTTTCATAGTTTGGACCAACAAAACAGTCAAATCTTCTTTCAAGAATATCGTAGTCATAAGATTGAATCTGGTTAAAATCGGTATCTTTCTTAGCTATGACAGCTTTTAATAATTTTTCTTCAAAAATATACTCTGGTTCCAATGTAACTAAGTGCCAAATATTTGAGACTTTGTTTGGATTATTTTTATCAATTCTAATCGCTCTTCCTCTCATTTGATTGGACAGCATAAAACTGCCAACAAAGCTTGCGAGAATTAAAGTATTGATACAAGGTGAATCCCAGCCTTCTCCAAGAAGCGCTTTTGTACCGATGATTATATTGATAATTCCTTTTTCAAATAAAGTAGAAACAACATCAACTTTATCTTTATTTTTAATTGTAGAAAAACTAAATTCTGAGTAATTTGTATCTCCAATTTGTGTAGTTTTACACTTGTACTTTTTCAAGTATTCCTTACATGAAGTTGGAAGAATGACTAAGTTACCAGAAAGAACACCCATTTTGTAGTTAGGATTAGATTTGACTAATATTTCAAAAATAGTAACTACGCTTATGTATAAAGGAGTTTTTCCTGAGAATAAGTCTTTAATTGAATCTTTTTTAATATAGTCAGTTAAGATAAGCATTCTTAATTTATCGCCAAGATTATTGCTCTCAACTTCTGTAATCTTAGCGATACTATTAAGTTTTCCAACTGAACTAATTAATTTATGCTTTGTATTATCTTTTAAAGTGAAATTAACTTTTCCTCTTTCTTGAGTAGAGTATTTTTTTAATATTTTGTTAATCTCTTCTTTTTGTTCTTTAGTTAAAATCTCGTCGTTATCTAATAAGAATTGGAACGCTCTTTCATAGAAAGTAATGTTAGGTTCTGGAAGAGTTAATGTAAGAGTTAATGACTTAATAATTTTTGGATCGATTTGAATAGATAAAGAATTTAACACAATTAATAAAGCGATATAAGACTTAGTGTCTTCAAATAATGATTCCTTATCAGTGTTGTATTTTTCTTCAATATAATGATATGCACTTTGATAAACATCTAACCTTCTTAATTCTTCAATTGTCTTAAGAACGTTTTCTTTATATTCAGAAAATGCGACAGTTTCTTCTTTAGAAGGATAGTTAAAATAGATGTAATCTTGATGAGGACATAATGTTCCTTCTTTAACTAATTCTGGAACAAATATTTCTTCATCAATTTGACCGCAAACATCTTCGTATCTTGACCATTCAGTTTTTCCTGCGTCATATGGAGGAGTAGCGGTTAAAGCGATGATTTTTACATCATGACCTAATTGCTTGATAAAGGTTTCGAGTGACTTTTGCCATTCATTTTGTAGGTGATGAGCTTCATCTAAACAAATAGTTTTAACTTTGTATTTTTTAACTAACTCAAAAATATCTAAGTCGGAATAATCAATAACCACTCCTTCTTCTTCCAAAGGAAGCTTATTCATAATTGAATGAAGTGCTTGATATGTAATTGAGTTAATTAAAGTGATTTCGTGTAAATCATAAGAAAAATATTCTTCAAAGTTTTCATCTTTATCTAAGAAAGCATCTTTAAATCTATCACCCCATTGATATTTAATTGTTGTTGTAGGTGAAAGAACGATTGTCGGAGCGTTTAATCTTTTAATAAGTTCTAATCCAAGAACTGTCTTACCGCTTCCAGGCGCTGCAACAATATTGATTTTTCCGTTTAAGAGATATTTACCTGAATTATCTAATACTCTTTGTTGATAGTTTCTGAATGTTCCTTTAAAAGAAACTTTGTCGAATGTTTTCATAATCTTGAAGATTATAGCATTACCATTTTATTTCTTTTGTGTCTTTTCTTAAGTTTTTATATAGACAAAATACTTATCAATAAATAATAAAATTAGTTTTTTTGTAGTCAAAATACTATTTTAAATACACAAATACTCTTTAGAAATAAAACTAGACATGCATTCTATAAAATGTTTTCCATTACTTTAAAAAGATTATGTTCTTATTCGCATATACTCTTCAGGTGTAAAACATGGCATATCGCTTTTATGAAAGTCTTTCTTATTTCGAGTAATAATTGCATCACACATATTTCTTAACGATGATTGTCTTAAGACATTATCTTCGAAATCTCCATCTTCAAAAATTGCATTAATTGCATCATCCGCAGAACAATCTATAACTTTGGAGACAATATTGTACACTTTAAAAACTACTCGGACTGCCTCCTTTTTGTCATGCAAGCCCTTCATAGTAATATAATAAATGTCTTTAAGACTTGCTGCGTTTACTACTGTTTGATCTCTATTCGCATGTGCGGTGTAGAAGAATTCTTTACTGCCTTCATATAAGTTATCTCTTTTTAAGAGAATATCTAAAAAAATATTTGTATCAACTAATAATTTCATTACTTATCTAATATGTGCGCAATTTTTGGGTCATCACTATTTTCAAAATCTTTTTCATTTAAAATGCCACTTAAATCATTGAAAAACGAATCAAGCTTTTCGTTTTTAGGTGGAACTAAAGAGCCAATATATTTCCCGTTTTTTGTGATAGCGATTTCTTCCCTAGTCATCATGTCTAGATATTTACCTAAATTATTTTTCAATTCTGTAGCTGTTATAGTGCACATATTTATCACCTCAGCCACATTATAAATAAAATGTACGATTCTATCAACAAAATCGTACGATATTTATATTAAATTGGACGAAATATTTTTATACTTAGTTTATTATTATTTTTCTAACTTAAATGTATGACCTAACTCTGTAGTTTTAGATTCTACTTTAGATATATTGATATACTTCTTTATTTCATTAATCGCGCCTTTAGGTAACCATGGATTAAAGTAATTAAATACTATATCAACTCTCTAGCGTGAATTATTAAATTAGATTCCGTTTCTTCACAAATGATAATAATTCGCGTTTAAATTATTGATCTAAAAAGCGTGCTATTACTTCTTTAAAGTATCAAATCAAACTATATAGAAATTATTTATGGAAAGTAATTATAGCTTTCGTCCCTTTTCCAACTTTACTATTTATTTGTAAAGAAGCATTACACATTACTTTCAATCTATATTTAATATTATTAATGCCAAAATGTTTACTGGTGTCGATTTCTTCTTTATCTACATTAAATCCCACACCATCATCAGTCACCATAACCCTAGAGCAAGAAAACCTTTGTATCAAATCCAAAAAATTAAGGTTTCCTTGATTTCTCTACTATAATACAAAGTTTTCCTTGATTTTGCTACTATTGAAATCAAGGTTTCTTTGATTATTTCTCTAGAGGAATAGAAAATGAGACTTAGAGAACTAAGAAACAAAAGTGGTTTAACTCAAAATGAGATTGCTTCAAAATTATCTGTTTCAGGTCAAACAATCTTAAATTGGGAAAATGAAATATATGAGCCTAAAATAAATCAGTTAATTCAATTAGCAGACTTATTCAATGTTAGTATCGATTATCTTGTTGGAAGAAAAAGCAATGATAAAAGAGTCGATGATATGTGTAAAGAATTAGAAGCCATTCCTAAAGAAGACTTTATAGATTTTATCAGAAAAGAATTACTAAAATAAAATACACGTACTTTGTACGTGTATTTTAATTGAATGGTTTGCCTTCTTCAATACAATGTCCCTCAAAAAGCTAATTTTGTCCCTGAGCATCGTTTAAAGTGGCTGTTTTGTCCCTTTATAGTTTTAATATGGCGGGCATTTCTTCGCCTTCTTTATACCATTGTGGTTGTTCCACAAAGCCGAAAGAAGCATATAGCTTTTTAGCTACTTCATTTTCTGGCTCATAACTAAGCCAAATCGAATCAGCTTTACCACATGGGAATGAGCGCATGTATTCTAAGGCAAGTTCCATCGCTTTTCTGCCATAGCCTCTGCCCTGATAACGTTTATCAATCATGAATCTCCAAAGGCAATAACTCTTTTTCACCATTTCAATAAATTCTGGATTTTCGTCTTCACAGTCTTCTTCAGAATTAACACCATAGCCAATCATAAGGAAGCCTATAGGTTTCTTATTTCGACAGATAGCGAAAGGAAGGGCCACTCCACCATTGGTGAGAGCGACATATGCTTCAGCTAAAGAGCCAGTATTAGAAGCAACAAAATGCTTTTGTTTTGGAGTTACTTTAAGTCCCCAAATAGTTTTTACGTAATTTTTGTAAGTAATTTTCTCTAAAGTGATTTGTTCCATAAGCATATCCTCGAATACATCTTACTGATAAAAAGGCGTTTAAGCAAAATAAAAATCCCTAACTTGTATCAGTGATTATTTGCCATTCTGTCTTGCTGTAATAGAGTTAATAGTCAATAAGCAATTTGTAACAGAGTTAATAGATTAAAATTAGACATTAAATATGCGCTTATGTGCGCATTAAAATTGAAACCGAATAATTCTTTGTAGATTTATCATGATCTATTGTGTTTCTGTTTAATAAAGTCATCGGATTAAGAGCGCCACTGCCTCCTGTAAAACCTAGTGTAAACTTTCCTTCGCTAGCAGCAATCAAGCAAGACACCTTTCCTCTTGTGTAATTCTCTTGAATTTCTAAATTTGTACTAAAAAATATATCAATGTCTAATAGATGGGGAATCTTTTCTTGAGTGTAGCCTTTAATTTCTTTTGTTGAATCACAATCGAAATCATCAATTGTTAGTTGATTAGTTAGAGCTTTTTCAAAGAAAAGAGATGGTTTGATTTTAGTTTTTACTCCGGTCAAATGTAAAAAGTTTCCTTCATAAAATCTCAAAATATATCTTTTCCTATTCTTAAAATCTTTGGATTCAATTATAAAATCCTTACCGAGCAATTTTTTATATTTTTCGGCAGCTTTATGCAATAGTAAGAGGCAAGATTCTTTATAGTTTTTCATGGTACAAAAAAAGGCGTTTTAAGGTGCGCCACCACTAAGCGAATGGGTTTAAGGTCTCCATTCCGACTAAGCGGAGGGTATATTATCCATATCCCTACCCATCTACATAGTACAAAATAAAACCCTATTTTTCAATAGGGATTCTATTCAATGGTACCGTCGAGGCGACTCGAACGCCTGACCTACGGCTTAGAAGGCAGTTGCTCTATCCAACTGAGCTACGACGGCATATCAGCGAAATATATCTTACATACTTTATTTGATTTAATCAAGTATTTTACTTGTTTAATTTATTATGTAAATCAATCGCTACGTCTCTAGGAAGAATTTGAGATAACTCTTCAATAGAAGCATTTCTTAATAAAGTGATATCTGGATATGCTTTATAAATCATTTCTTTTCGTTTATCTCCTAATCCAGGAATATCGTCTAATATAGATGCAGTCATAGCTTTGCCTCTTTTCTCTCTATGGAAAGAAATAGCAAATCTATGTACTTCATCTTGCATTCTAGTTAATAAGAAGAATAGTTTTTTATTTTCTATTGGATACTCTTCTTTTTTAATATTCATAAGCCCACTAGTTTGGTGCTTATTATTTTTAACTAAACCAAAGACAGGAATATTAACTTCTGCTCTCTTAAGAGCATCCACTGCTGCTTCTATTTGAATTAATCCACCATCAACAAGAATTAAATCTGAGAATTTCTTATTCTCATCTTTACTTCTTGAATAATGTCTAAAGATGATTTCCTTCATACTCTTGATATCATCTCTAGCTTCTTCATGTTCAATCTTAAATTTTCTATATAATTTCTTTGCTGGTTCCCCATTAACAAAGCTAACCATCGCACCAACAGGAGAAGAACCTTGTAAGTGAGAATTATCAAATAAATCGATTTGTAATGGAGTTTTAATGTTGAGAATTTTTCCTAATTCTTCAAGCAAAGACAATTTATCATCGTCAATTCTGGATGATATAAAATACTGATTAATTTCATTATCTGCATTCTCTTTTGCAGAAATAATTAAATCATGCAATCTACCTTTACTTGGGCATAAAACATTTGAGTCCACCACATCTTCAATATTCTTTTTAACATTTTCAGAAGAGAGAACGATTTCGTTAGGCATATCGATATGAGAATAGAACTGAGTGATTAAGTCACTAACTTGTTCTTCAATATCGCCGAATGATTCAACTACATATGCTTTCTTATCTAGAAGGATTCCTTTTCTATAAAGAAGCATCGCTAAACAGATATAGCCTTCTTTAGATGAGAAAGCGAAAATGTCTCTATCTTTCTTATCTGATATTTCAACATTTTGTTTTGCGTTTATGTGATCAATTGCATCAATAATGCCTTTATACTGCATTGCTGATTCAAAATCGAGCTCCTCAGAGGCTTTATTCATTTTTTCGACATATTCTCTTCTTATAGAAGAATTGTCGCCTCTCATGAACGATTTTATATCTTCTCGTAGTTTTGAATTAGTTTCTTCATCGATTTTATTTACGCAAGGAGCTAAACATTGATGTAAATGATAGTACAAACAAGTTTCGTGTCCTAAATTCTTACATTTTCTAACTGGGAAGATTTTGTTTAATAAATCAATAACATCAAAAGCAAAACTACTTCTTGGGTATGGACCAAAATAATCGTAATTACTTTCTTTTCTATTACGCTTAATTGTTAAAAATGGGTCACCCTTCTTTTTTAAAGCGATATATGGGTAATGAGAATCATCTTTAAGAAGGATGTTATATTTTGGATAATGAGTTTGAATTAAATTCATTTCCAAAACAAAAGCTTCTTTTTCATTGTTGCAGATGATTGTTTTAAAATACTCCGCTTCCATCGCCATCTTAGCGACTTTGCCTGCTTGAGGGCGTAAGAAATATTGGCTTACTCTTTTATATAAGTCTTTTGCTTTTCCTATATAGATGATTTGATTATCTGCATTGTGCATTAAATAAACACCAGGAAGATGTTTTAAATTATCAATGCAGTTTTTAATTGATTCTTTCATCTTATTTAAAAATAACTACTGTAGCTCCACTTGCGCCTTCGGAAGCGTTTCCTAATCTATAAGTTAAATCTTTTTGCTTATCTAAATAATTATGTACTGCTTTACGTAGAGCGCCACTACCATAACCATGAATAATTCTTACAATTTTATGACGTCTAACTCTACAGCCATCGATATATTTTTGAAGTTCAATCATAGCTTCGTCTACATATAAACCAATGATATTAAGTTCAAGTCCTACTCCTTCACCAATTCTAGCGTCATAGTTTGTCTTATGAACTTTGATATGAGATTTAGGTTCAGCGACTTTTGTGATTTTATTAAGTGGGACATCAATAGACATTCCGTCACTTGTATTTAAATGAACTTTATTACCTGCGATTCTAGTAACTTTACCTGAGATATTTAAAGAAGGCATTAAGACATAGTCTCCTACTTTAATCTCTTCATCAAAAGTTTCAGTAACTTCAGTTTCTCTTAAATCAGATAATTTCTTTTTTAAATCAATAACTTCATGAAGTTTGATATTTCCATTATTGAGTTGTTGCATGATGTATTCGATTTCTTCTTCAGCTTTTTCAATCATCTTTGCTTTTTCATCTTTAACATCTTTGAGCAAATTCATTTTTCTTTCTTCAAGAAGTCTTTCATCGTTTTCAATCTTTTTAAGTTTCTTATCAATGAGGTCTTTTTCTTTATTAACTGCATCTAATGTTTTATTTGCAGTATCAAGTTGCTTTTGAAGAGTCTCTAAAAGTTCTCCAGTACCTTCTTTATCTTTATCGTTAATGTACTTTTCTGCTTCATCAATGATAGCTTTATTAATTCCATATTTCTTCGCGACATACATTGCGTAAGAATGTCCTGGAGTAGATTGTCTAAAGTGATAAGTTGGTAAAAGATGTTCTTCATCAAATTCCATTGAAGCGTTATCTATATTTTCTGAAATAAATGCATATTCTTTTAAAGCATCAAAGTGAGATGAAATCATCGCAAAACAATGTTTGCTCTCTAAATATTTAGTTACAGAAATAGCTAAGCCTTCGCCTTCTTTAGGATCAGTACCTGTACCTAATTCATCGAATAAGACTAAATCTTTACCACCAACTAAGTTAGTAATTTCAGCGATTTGAGAAATGTGCGCGGAGAAAGTAGATAGGTTATCAGAAAGAGATTGATTATCACCAATGTCAATCATGATATTTTTAAAAAAACTGATAGAAGCTTTCTCTACTGGAATAGCTAATCCACATTGATTCATAAGAGTTAATAAACCCACCGTTTTTAAAGAAACAGTCTTACCACCAGCGTTAGGACCAGAAATGATAATGATTCTCTTTTTACTATCAATATGATAGGAATTTGAAACCACCTTTCTTTCGTCAATTAATGGGTGACGAGCCTTATAAAAATCAAGTGTTGGTTCAGTAACTATGTTAGTTGTAACAGCGTTTATTTTGTTTGCGTAGAAAGCCTTTGCGCTTAAAAAATCAAACTTAGAAATAATTTTATTGTTATTAATAATTTCTTTTTCTTGTAACAAACAAAGTGAAGTTAATTCTTTTAAAATTCTTCTAACTTCATCATTTTCTTCTACTTTTAAAGCAGTAATTTCATTATTAATATTTACGATTTCAAGAGGTTCGATAAATGTAGTTGCTCCTGAATCTGAAACATCGTAGACGATACCGCTAACTTTACTTTTATCTACAGTTCTAACTGGTAAAACAAAGTGTCCATCACGAATTGTAGCGTTATCATCATTTAAATAAGAACCATAAGTAATAGCTAAAGAAGCAACCTTTTGTTCTAAGTTTCTTTCAGCTAATTTTAACTTTGATCTAATTTCTTTTAATTTAGCACTAGCATTATCTGCAACAGTAAGTGCGTTAGTGATAACTCTATGAATTTCTTTTTCTAATGAAGTTAAGTCAAAGAATTTTTCGATATAGGACTTACTTCTAGAATAATTGCTATCTAATTTATTTAAGAAAGTTACTAATCTTCCTGCAGTTAAAACATCTTCTGCAATTAAATGAAGATCTCTAGGAGTAAGAAGAGCAGTTTTCTTTGCGATATCAATTAACTTTAAAGCGTTTGCACTATTACTTATTGGAAGAGGACCATATCTAGTAAGGATAGACATGATTTCATCCAAGTCTAAAAGAGCATCCCTTACATCTTTCTCGTTAGGTAGCATAACCATCTCTTCAACAAAAACTTTTCCGAGTTCAGTTCTATTGAATTCTAAGATGGCTTCTTTTATCTTATTAAATTCAAAAGTTTCGTATATATTTTGCATACAAATACCATATAAAGATTACACTAAAAAAGTGAAAAACTTAATATTTATTAATAAGGATATGATAAAATAAGCGCATGCAAGATTTAGTTAGTATCAAAGTCAGTGAAGCAACACTCAAAAAAATGAAAAAATTTTATAGTGCTTCAATCGTTCCGAACGATGGAGAGTATATTTATTTTTGCGCTAAAATTTCTGATTTAGTCATTACTGGATTTTCAGGAAAGAAAGCAGAAAAAACTGTAACATTTACAGGCAAAGGCGCTTTAAAAGAAGCTCAAATTTGGGATCAAACTGCTGAATTACATAAAGCAAAGCAACAAGTAAAAAGTGAATGGCTTTGTTTAGATAACCAAATAGGTAGCGATGAAGTCGGAGTTGGAGACTTCCTTCTCCCTATGATTGTTTGTGCTGCTTTTGTTCGTAGTAAAGATTTAAAGATTCTCAAGGAATACGGTGTTGATGATTCTAAGAAAATTACTGATGCAGATATTATCAAAATCGGTGATGCTTTGAGCAAGAAATTTTTCATCTCAAAACTCACACTATCAAACGAGAAATATAATGAGATGATTGCTAAAGGCGAAAACCTCAATTCCTTAAAAGCAAAGATGCACAATCGTGCTTTATTAAATCTATATAAACAATTTCCTGACACAAAAAATATTTTTGTCGATCAATTTGTAATACCAGATACATATTTTAAGTATCTTAATGATGCAAATGAACCACAAATTAGAAACATTACTTTTAGAACAAAAGGCGAATCATATTATCCTTGTGTTGCTTTAGGTAGCGTGATAGCCAGATATTCTTTTCTAAAAGAAAAGGAGAAATTAGAATCTAAATATAAGATGAAATTTCCTTGTGGAGCTGGTACACAAGCAGATATTTTCGCAAAACAATTTATTAAAAAGTACGGAATAAAAGAGTTCGATAAAATCGCAAAGAAAAACTTCGCCAATTATAGCGAAGTCATTTCTAAGTTATAATACCTTAGCTAATAATAGAGATTCATTTAGGGGGGGAGGAACTCTTTTTTATTAGCTAAGTATTATACTTGTTTTAACAAGCCAGGGGACTTGGCCTTAGATTGTAATTTAATAGCTGAACTATCATTACATTTCTTCAGCATCTAAACTATATATTATAGTTTTATTATATGCAAGTACTTTTTTGAAAAAAATAATATAGATGCCTAAAAGGCATTTATTTTTTTAGTTTATTTATTACTTCTAAGAAATAATTAGGCAATTCTGTTTCAAAAGTCATCTTTTCATTAGTTCTTGGATGAATAAGAGTAAGTTTTACTGCAGTTAATAGCTGTCCGCCTTTATATAATGCGTCATAATTTTTGCCATAATAGAGCGGATCGCCTTCAACTGGATGTCCGATTTCTGACATATGAACTCTAATTTGATGTGTTCTACCAGTGACTAATTTACATGAAACAAGAGTATGGTTTTCAAATCTATCTATTACTGTAAAGTGGGTTAAAGCAGATTTGCCATCTTTGTCAGCAGCCATCTTTAATCTATTGCCTTTATGTCTGCCAATTGGCATATCGATTGTACCACTATTTTCTTTGATCACACCTTTAACTAAAGCAACATATTCTCTATTCATTGTGTGATCTTTTAATTGCTCTGCTAATTTATGATGAGCTTCATCATTTTTAGCGATACAAATTAAGCCGCTAGTATCTTTATCAATACGGTGGACAATTCCAGGACGGATTACGCCGTTGATTGTAGAAAGGTCTTTACAGTGATTTAAAACCGCGTTTACTAGTGTTCCCTCCCAATGTCCAGCAGCTGGATGAACAACTAATCCTTGAGGCTTATCGATGATTAAAATATCACTATCCTCATAGATAATATTTAAAGGAATATCTTCGCCTTTAAGAGAAATTGTTTTATCTTCAGGGTAGGTTAATTCAATTAAATCATTTTCTTTTACTTTTAAAGATGGTTTCGCAACTTCGCCATTAACGAAAACAAGTCCATCATCAATAACCTTTGCAAGATAACTTCTAGACTTATCAGTGCAATAAATAGAAAGGACTTTATCAAGTCTTAAATTTGCTTCTTTAAAACTAACTTTAAATTCCATTATTCAACCTTATTTTGTTCTTGTTCTTCTAATTTTCTTTTTTCAGATTCTGAAAGAACTTTACTTTTATCTTCTACTTTTCCTTCAGCAGCTTCTTGTTGCTTTCTATCTTTATAGGCTTTGACTTCATCAATAATCATCCAAACAATTAACATGAAAGTACCAATAACGACACCACAGTCAGCGATATTAAAAATAAAATGCCATAAGTCATGCAATGGGCTACCATTGAAGAAATCAATAAAATCAACTACACCAGGACTACGACCGTCTAAAGCGTGCAAATATTCAGCAGAATAGAATATTCTATCAATCATATTTCCTATCGCACCAGCAACAATAATCATTAATGCTGCTCTTACATAGCCAGGCATCTTCTTATGGCTTTTTGCATACCAAATGCTAATTCCAACACTAGCCGCTGAAGCAATACAAATATAGAGTATTCTACTTACATTAGGATCTTCCGGTCCTATTCCAAAAGCTGCATGTCTATTAATCGCGTATGAGATAGATAAAAAGCCTGGAATAAGAGTAATACTTTCACCTTCATGCATTGTGTTAGCGATTATATTCTTAGATATAATATCCACTATTAAAAGTAAGACTCCAACCCAAATGTATGAGTGGAAGAACCACTTTAAACCCTTGATAATTTTCTCTTTATTCATTATTTAACAACCTTTGCACATCTCTTACATAAATATGTGCCATCTTCTTGAACTTCTGCGTCATCTTCATAATTCCAACAACGTTCACAGAAGTGACCTGTATGATGTTTAACTTCAATCTTTGCTGATTCGTAATCATTGCCAGCATTATCAACTGCTCTAATTTCACTAACAACAAATAATGATGCAGCGTGTTTACCATCTAATTCATTGAAGAGTTTAGCTTCAGGTGAGTTATTATCCTTAAAATAGACCGCTACAAAGGCTTCTTGTGCTGAACCAATAACTTTATTTGCTCTAGCGTCTTCAAGTGCCTTTAAAACGTCTGTTCTTAATGATTTGAATACTTCGTATTCTTCTAAGACTTTATCATCAACATCTTTCTTAGTTGGATAGTCCAAATATTGAACGTTATCTTTTCTTTCGCCTGGTAAGTTTTTATTTAATTCATCCATTGTGAAAGGTAAGACTGGGTTAAGTACTCTTAATAAAGTATCACCAATTTCAAATAATACTGATTGCATTGTTTTTCTTCTGATTGAATCTTTGCCATCACAGTATAAGACATCTTTTGCGATATCTAAGTAGAAGCTAGATAAATCAGCAGACATAAATGTCATAATTTCACTCATTGCACTAGCAAAGTCATATTTATCGAAGAAGTTAATTGTGTTATTAACGACTTGGCGAAGTTTATTTAAGATATATAAATCTTCTTTTTCATAAGAAACTTCTTTGCTATTTACATCATAATCAACTAAGTTCCAAGAAATGAACTTGAGTGTATTTCTGATTTTTCTATATTGTTCACTAACTTGTTTGATTAAGTTTTCACCGATTCTAACATCTTGTTGATAATCAACAGTAGCAACCCATAAACGTAAAATATCACTACCATAGACATTAGCAATTTTAGTAGGATCAACACCATTACCTTTAGATTTATGCATTTGTTCGCCGTGTTCATCTAAAACCCAGCCATGGCTAACAACTGTCTTATATGGAGCTTTACCCATTGATGCTAAGGAAACGATTAATGAGGAGTTGAACCAACCTCTATATTGGTCACTACCTTCTAAGTATAAGTCTGCAGGATATTGAATTCCTCTTTCTAATAATGTTCCAGCCCAAGAGGAGCCACTATCAAACCAAACGTCCATAATGTCGTTTTCTTTAGTAAATTCACCATTAGGAGAGTGTTCGTTTTTATATCCTTCTGGTAATAATTCTTTAGCGCTCTTTTCATACCAAATATTAGAACCATATTCTTTGAATAAAACTACAACATGAGCAAATACTTTTTCATCAATGATTGGAGTCTTGTCTTCGCAATAGAAGATTGGAATTGGGACACCCCAAGCTCTTTGACGAGAGATACACCAGTCATTACGATCTTTGATCATATTGACCATTCTATTTTCGCCCCATGCTGGGTACCATTTAACATCATGAATTGCTTTAATTAATTCATCTCTAATTGGTTCAATAGAGCAGAACCATTGAGCAGTTGCTCTGAAGATAACTGGTTTATGTGTACGCCAGTCATGTGGATATGAGTGAGTGAATGTTGAGTGCTTTAATAAAGCACCATTAGCAGAAATAATCTTTAAGACTGCTTCATTAGCGTCTTCATAGAATAATCCTTCTACGCCTTCTCCTGTACCAGCCATCATACGTCCGTGTTCATCAACAGGGCAATATGGATCTAAGCCTCTTCCAGGATATTTTAAACAGACTTGATAGTCTTCAGCACCGTGTCCAGGAGCAGTATGGACAAGTCCAGTACCAGCGTCATTAGTGACGTGAGTGCCAACGATAACTAAAGAATCTCTATCTAAGAATGGGTGTTTGCAAACTACGAATTCTAAGTCACTACCTTTGATAGTCTTAAGTAATGTAACTTCGCCTAAATCTAATTCTTCAGTTAATTTATCTTTAAATTCTTGTAAGAAAACAAGTTTTCCTTTGTTAGATGTTTGATATTCGCCATAAACAAAATCAGGGTGAGCAGAAATAGCTAAGTTAGCAGGAAGAGTCCAAGGAGTTGTTGTCCAAATTACAAGTCTTGCGTCAGAAGAAACAACGCCTTTTCCATCTTTAACTTCAAAGCCTACATAAATTGAATGAGATAAGACATCTGCGTATTCAATTTCAGCTTCTGCTAAAGCGGATTCACTACTTGGTGACCAGTAGACTGGTTTTAATCCTTTATAAATAAGGCCTTTGCAAGCCATCTTAGCAAACATTTCAACTTGTCTTGCTTCGAATTCTTTTTTAAGTGTAATGTATGGATTATCGTAGTCACCGACTAAACCTAATCTTCTAATTTGAGCTTTTTGTTTCTCAACTTGAGTTAAAGCATAGTCTCTACATTTTTCTCTAAATTCAACTAATGGAGTAGTTTTTCTATTAACTCCAGATTTAGTTACTTGGTTTTCAATTGGAAGACCATGAGTATCCCAACCAAATACAAAAGGCGTCTTATAGCCAGACATATTTTTGTATCTAACTGTAATATCTTTTAAGATTCTATTTAACATGTGGCCACAGTGCATATCACCATTAGCGTATGGAGGGCCATCATGCAAGACGAATTCTTTAGCGTCTTTTCTATTGAGGTTCATATTCTCATAGACATTTTCTTGTTTCCATTTTTCAACAAGAATTGGTTCTTTGACTGCGAGATTTCCACGCATTTCAAAGTTTGATTTGTTCATTAATAATGTACTTTTGTAATCCATATTTTAATCTTCCTCGTTAATTAACTCTTACTGCAATTTCACTTATATAAACTGCCTTAGTTATTTCGTATAGTTCTATCTTTAAGACCCCTGATAAAGGAGCTAAAAGTTCTATTCCAACAATTCCTGTTCCGTTTCCTATGTAATAGAATGAACCCATCTTTACAACTTCATTTCCGATAGAAATCTTATATTTATAATCAACACCGCTAGCAGTATCAAGTCCTAAGTAAACAGAATAAATTTTGTTCTTTCCTTGATAATTAAATTCGCCAACGGATTCAATTACAAGTTCTTTAGCAGGTTTGTCGCCAGTACCGATATGAGCATAAGTATCTTTTGCTGCAACTCTACATCCATCTATACCAGCACTTACATTATAAATAACACCACCATAAGAAAGCATTTGGACAGGAGTTTTATTTATCGTACTTGAATTGAAACTTGATTTACTTATCTTAAATCTATAATTACAATAACCAACTCCGCTGTCCTTTTTGACATTAACTACATAACTGAAATTTCCAGTAGGTGTTGTTAGAGTAATTGTTTTTTCACCAATATCACTTTCTGTAAA